>CAKSFY010000005.1 GCA_934454035.1 uncultured Clostridia bacterium
AGCGGCGAAGTTTGTTGATAGCAAGAAAAGGAATAATTCTCAAAAAAATCAATTATATTGATTTTTTTACCTAAAAAAGGACGGGATTACAACAATTATATTTCCTGTAATATATGTTTTTCTCTTCTTTTCTTGCGTTCCGGAGTTTTTTAACATCCCCTTTTGATGGGATAGGTAAAAATGATTCGTAACGCTCAAGCCAAATCCGACGGCTCAAGTAACACATGCTTTTTTGCGTTCCGGACTTTTTTACATCCTCATTGAATTTATCGTTTGTCGGATACAGATAATTTCTTTTCCGTCTTTTCAAAAACAAATGTCAGAATAAGAGTAATCGCAAGATAAATGACGGCGACTATAAAATATGCCGTTACGTTCATATCTCTGTTAACCGCTTGCTGAGCTTTTTTCAGCATATCTATAAGTGCTATGGAGGAAACCAAGGCAGTATCCTTTACAAGCGTTATAGTTTCGTTCGCAACGGGAGGGACAACGGTTCTGAGCATTTGCGGAATTATGCAGTAGCGCATTGTCTGATAGGAATTAAGCCCCAATGCTTTTGCCGCTTCGTATTGACCGTGATTAACTCCGATTATTCCGCCTCTGAAAATTTCGGCAAAGTATGCCGCATAATTTAATACGAATGCCAAAAGCGCCGCAGGATACCGGTCAAGAACAATTTTTACAGCGGTACCGGTAAACGGAATTTTAAGAGTTATAAAAGGCAGACCGAAGTAAAAGAAAAACAGCTGAAGCATCAGCGGAGTTCCGCGGAAAATAAGCAGATAAAACTGTATTATCCATTCAAGCGGTTTTATTTTTGAGACTCTGCCGATTGAGAGGATAAGTCCCAGCGGCAGTGAAAAAATGAGCGTCATGCAAAAAAGCTGTAATGTAACCTTGAGACCTTCCAGTATCTGCGGCATCAGCCTTTGTATATCAAGTAAAAAATCCAATCCGAATAACCTCCCGAAAAATACTAAAGAGGCGGCTTTTGGGCAGCCGCCTTATGATGGAATTTTAGTTTTTCTTGTACATATCTTCGCCGAACCATTTAACCGAATATTCGGAAGCTGTTCCGTCGCTGATGCAATCCTTTATTGCCTTGTCAAGAGCTTCAATGAACGATTTATCCGAAAGACGTCCGCCTACGCCGTAGTCCTCATCGGCAAAGCTTTCGTCAAGAACTTTGAATTTATCAAGCATATTTTCTTTTTGAAGATAGTAGCGTACGAATATTTCGTCGATTACGGCAGCGTCTGCTCTGCCCGAGTCAACCTCCATGAGAACCTGTGTGTTTTCTTTGAATCTCGAAATATTTTCATCGCCGATTGAATCGTATGTAGCCTTGTCGGCTTTCAATGCTTCTTCCGATGTACTGCCGTCCTGCAATGCGATTTTTTTGCCTGCGAGGTCTGCTTTTGTGCTTATTGCCGAATCAGCTTTTACGACAATTACCTGACCGGTTGTCAGATATGCATCGGTAAAGAGCACTTCTTTTTTACGCTCGTCCGAAATAGAGAAGCCGTTCCATATTACATCGATTGTGCCCGAGGAAAGTTCCATTGACTTGGAATCCCAATCGATTGGCTGGAATTCCACATCAAGATTCATTTTCTTTGCGGCAGCCTTTGCAAGGTCAATATCAAATCCTACAATTTCGCCGTTTTCATCAGTGAAACCCATGGGTGCGAAAGTTGCGTCAAGCCCTACGACAAATTTACCTTTCTTTGTTATGTCCTCTAAAGAGGTGTCGGCAGCCGACGGATTTTCATTTCCGTTTGTTGCTTCTTTTTGTGCGCCGCAGCCTGTAAGCATTGAAGCTCCCATAAGTGCGGCAAGTAATAATACAGATAATTTTTTCATATTTGTAATCTCCCTTTCATGTTATGATACTATTATACTGTATCAATTTAGCAAAGTAAAGTATTTTTCATATTTTCGTTATATAATAACAAAAATATGATTATGTGTTGACCACAATTGTTTATTCTGACCAAACAAATGCACCTGAAAAATGTATGCAGCGAATATATCTGTAATTATAAGAGGACAGCGGACGGTAAAGTGCGTCGTTGTCGTTGGCGGCAATATATATTTCTCTGCCGGTGTTGGACAGGACAACAAGTGAATGATAAAACCTCCCGTTTTGGTCTCCGAGCTGGAGAACGTCGCCGGGTTCCGATTCTTTTACCGATACTTGCTCGGCATAAGGTCCCTGCGACATATTATTAATCATAAAATCAAAAAAATATTGTACTCCCGTCCATGACGGCGTGCGGTTATTGACATTTATGAAGTACCAGCCGAAAACGGGTGTATAGTTCATTACGCCGCAGCCTGCAAAAACACATTGCGAGGCAAAGTTTGTGCAGTCGCCGCCGATGTCCGTAAAGCTGTAGTATTTGGGGTTTCTGGATTTTGCCCAGCGTTCGGCATAGCTGACTGCCGCATTGCGGTCATAATCAATTCGTGTGAGCATTATTCTTCCTCCTTCTATTCTTTTATTATATATTATTCAAAAAAACCGCAAAATGTTTTTGCATATTTTTTGAAAAAGGGGGAAATAATACATTTTGTAAAAAAGAATGGAGGGATTAATCCGTGAAGAAAAAAATAATATTGTATACATTATTGGTTTCGCTGGTTTTTCCGCAGAATGTGTTTGCGCTTTCAAAACGAGGCTCAAGAGGGCAGGAGGTACAGAACATTCAGACAAGGCTTATTAAATGGGGATATATGACCGGAACTGCCGACGGAATTTACGGAGCAAAAACCGAAGCCGGCGTAAAAAAATTTCAGCAGAAGCACGGGCTTACCCCGGACGGGATTGCAGGCCCGGCAACACTTGCCAAAATAGGATTGCCTACAGGTTCATCATCAACTTCCGCTAATTCAAATGTAAATCTTCTTGCAAGAGTTGTAAACGGAGAGGCAAGAGGTGAAAGCTATGAAGGACAGGTTGCAATTGCGGCGGTGGTTTTGAACAGGGTTAAGCATTCATCTTTTCCGAACAGTATTGCGGGAGTAATATATCAGCCGGGTGCGTTTACTGCGGTTTCGGACGGACAGATTAACCAATCTGTGTACAGTTCGTGTTACAATGCCGCAAGAGATGCATTAAACGGATGGGATCCCACCGGCGGAGCAATATATTATTATAATCCGTCAACCGCCACAAATCAATGGATTCGGTCGAGAAAAATTATAAAAACCATAGGGAAGCATGTTTTTTGTGTATAACCGAGTTATGGAAATCTGCCGCCAAATAAGTAAGTATTGCATTGATGAACGTATCTGGAATATATTTGCCCGTTTTGCACCGTGTTTCTAAAGATTCGAACGAGGAGCTGCAGCAAGATAAAATAATTTTGCTGCAGCTCCTCGTTTTTTGCTTTTATATCCTTTGCAGCTTTCAGCGGTATCCCATTTTTAGCCGGTGGAGGAATTAATTACTTTTTACAATTATTTATAATTTAGTAATGCATATAATTCATTGACCGATTCGGCAATTTTATCTGCTTTTGCATTTTCAAGCTCACCGTCTTCGGCATAGCCGAAGCGCACACCTATGCACGGAATATTGCACATATGTGCTGCGATTACGTCCTGCCGTCTGTCTCCGACCATGACGGGATTATCATTGAAATCTTTTAAAAGCCCGGCAATTATTTCATCCTTTGTATTGGTTGTTTCATTAAGTTCCGGTCCTGAAATCACTTCAAAATATTCCGTAAGATTAAAATGCTTAAGTATTTTTTCTGCATATACTCTCGGCTTGGAAGTGGCAACCAAAAGAGTTTTTCCGCCGTCTTTTAATTTTTTGAGCATTTCCGGTATACCGGAAATAACCTCATTTTCAAACATTCCGACGGTTGTAAATCTCTCTCTGTAGTAATTTAAAGCCTTATGTGCGTCTTCTGAGGTCATATTATAAAATTTCATAAACGCGTCGACCAAAGGCGGACCTATAAACGGGAGCAGATTGTCAAGGTTATTTTCGGTTATGCCCATTTTCATAAGCGCATATTGAACGCATTTTGTTATGCCCTCTTTAGGGTCGGTCAGAGTGCCGTCCAAATCAAACATTATTGTATTATACATTTTTTCTTCCTTTCTCCAAAACACCTTTTAAAAATTGCCCCGTGTATGAATTTTTCACTTTTGCAACTTCCTCGGGAGTGCCTTTTGCAATGATTTTTCCGCCGCCGCTGCCGCCCTCCGGACCTAAGTCAAGGATATAGTCGGCGGATTTTATCACGTCAAGATTATGCTCTATTACCACAACACTGTTCCCGGCATCGACAATCCGCTGAAGCACATCAATCAGTTTGTGCACGTCGGCGGTGTGCAGACCTGTTGTCGGTTCGTCAAGTATATATATGGTTTTTCCGGTACTTCTTTTTGAAAGCTCTGTTGCCAGCTTGACTCTTTGCGCCTCGCCGCCCGATAGAGTTGTGGAGCTTTGTCCGAGCTTGATATATCCGAGTCCGACATCTTTAAGGGTTTCAAGCTTTCTTTTAAGCTTGGGCAGGTTTTTGAAAAATTCAAGAGCTTCATCGACTGTCATATCCAAAACTTCATAGATGTTTTTGCCCTTGTATTTTACTTCAAGTGTTTCGCGGTTATATCTCATGCCCTTGCATACTTCGCATGGAACAAAAATATCCGCAAGAAAGTGCATTTCAATTTTTACAATTCCGTCACCGCTGCACGCTTCGCATCTGCCGCCTTTGACATTAAAGCTGAATCGCCCGGCATTGTATCCGCGCATTTTTGCTTCGTTTGTTGACGCAAAAACTTCGCGTATGTCGTTGAAAAGGTTGGTGTATGTCGCAGGATTCGAACGCGGGGTTCTGCCTATCGGCGATTGGTTTATATCAATAATTTTGTCAAGCTGCACTGTTCCGATTATTTTTTTGTGTTTTCCTGCATGTGTTTTTGCCTTGTTTAAATCGTGCGCCAGCTTTTTATATAGAATTTCGTTTATCAAAGAGCTTTTGCCCGAGCCGGATACGCCCGTCACACATGTGAAAACTCCGAGCGGAATTTTGGCATTCACATTTTTTAAGTTATTTTCGGCAGCACCTACGATTTCCAGCCAGCCGGAGGGTGTACGCCGTTCTTTGGGAATTTCTATAAGCTTTTTGCCTGAAAGATACATTCCCGTTATTGAATTGTCGTTTGCCATAAGTTCCTTTGCAGTGCCGCTGCCGATTACCCTGCCTCCGTTTACTCCTGCGCCGGGACCGATATCAACTATATAATCCGCCGCAAGCATAGTGTCCTCGTCATGCTCAACCACAATGACGGTGTTGCCCAAATCACGCAAATGCTTAAGCGTTGAAATTAAACGTGTGTTGTCCCTTTGATGCAGACCGATGCTCGGTTCGTCCAGAATATACAATACCCCTGTAAGACCGGAGCCTATCTGAGTTGCAAGCCTTATTCTCTGCGCCTCTCCGCCCGAAAGTGTCCCCGAGGAACGTGAAAGTGTCAGATAGTCAAGACCTACGTCAAGCAAAAATTTAAGCCTTGCTTTAATTTCCTTGACAACCTGGTTAGCAATCATTTTTTCTCTATCGGTCAGAACAAGCTTGTCCATAAAATCCATCTCATCGCGGATAGACATGCAAGTGAATTCATAGATATTTTTGCCGTTGACGGTGACAGCCAAAACCTCGTCATTAAGTCTTGTTCCTCCGCATTTTTTACATCTGACTTCGTTCATATAACGTTCAATGTCATATTTTGCATAGTCTGAGCTTGAACTGTTATATCGGCGTTCGAGATTCGTTATAACACCCTCAAACGGTGCCATATATGTTCCGCTGCCGTAGTTTCGGGTGTATTCCATTTTTATTTTTTCATTGCCGGTGCCGTAAAAAACTATATTTTTTATTTTGTCCGGTAAATCGCGGAAAGGAGTGTTTATATCAAAGCCGTAATGCTTTGCCAGCGAGGTGTAGTACATATGCGCCATACTGTCCTTTACATCAGGTGCCGCCCAGCCTGTGCAGTAGATTGCGCCTTCTGTAAGGCTCAAGCTGTCGTCTGCGACAATCAAATCCGGGTCAACCTTAAAATTGCTGCCGAGCCCGTCACATTCGGGACACGCTCCGTACGGATTGTTAAAGGAGAACATTCTCGGCGAAAGCTCGCTGAGGCTTATTCCGCAGTCATCACACGCGTAACTCTGGCTGAACGAAAGTATTTCGCCCGCTCTGTCTCCGCCGACAATTTCAGCCATGACAACATCGCCGGTTAATGAAAGCGCAGTTTCAAGAGAATCGGTAAGCCGTCTTGTAATGTCGTCTCTTATTACAATTCTGTCTATTACAATTTCAATGCTGTGCTTTTTTGTTTTTTCAAGCTTTATTTCCTCGCTCAGCTCATACATTATGCCGTCAACACGGACTCTTACATATCCGTTTTTTTTGGCATTTTCAAAAACTTTGACATGTTCGCCTTTTTTTCCGCGGATTACCGGCGCGAGTATTTGTATTCGTGTACCGTTTTCGAGCGACATTATTTTATCGACAATCTGGTCGATTGTCTGCTTAGATACAACTTTGCCGCATTTGGGACAGTGCGGAATGCCGATTCTGGCATACAAAAGACGCAGATAGTCATATATTTCGGTAACCGTTCCAACGGTTGAACGAGGATTTTTTGATGTGGTTTTCTGATCAATGCTTATGGCAGGAGAGAGTCCCTCTATATAGTCGACGTCAGGCTTTTCCATTTGACCGAGAAATTGTCTTGCATATGAAGAAAGCGACTCCACATAACGTCTTTGCCCCTCTGCATAAATTGTGTCGAATGCAAGCGAGCTTTTGCCCGAGCCGGACAGACCTGTTATTATAACAAGTTTGTTTCTGGGAATATCTATACTGATATTCTTCAGATTATGCACTCTTGCGCCCTGAATTCTTATATAATCATTCATATATTTTTCCTTTCGTCAGTCTTTTAATTTTTTTATTCTGTCACGAAGCTCAGCGGCTTTTTCAAATTCCAGATTTTCAGCTGCCGCAAGCATTTCGTCTGTGAGATTTGCTATAACGGTATCCAAATCAATTTCGGGTGCGACGGACGGAGCGTCCGGGATTTCAATCGATTCAATAATTTTGCGGATATCCTTTTTGACAGTTTTCGGTACGATTCCGTGTTCTTCGTTGAATTTCTGCTGAAGCGAGCGCCTCCGTTCGGTTTCGGATATGGCATATTGCATTGATCCGGTTACCGTATCGGCATACATAATTACCTTTCCCTCTGCATTTCTGGCAGCTCTGCCTATGGTCTGAATAAGGGAGGTGGAACTCCGCAAAAAGCCTTCTTTGTCCGCATCGAGTATTGCAATCAGCGAAACCTCCGGGAGGTCAAGTCCCTCTCTTAACAGATTTATTCCGACGAGGACATCAAATTTGCCCAAACGCAGATCGCGGATAATCTCTGTTCGTTCGATAGTTTTTATTTCGGAGTGCATATAGCGCACACGTATTCCGACTTCTGTAAGATATTCGGTCAGATTTTCCGCCATTTTTTTTGTAAGCGTTGTTACCAGTACACGCTGATTTTTTTCTGCTCGTATGTTTATTTCGGAAATTAAATCGTCAATCTGACCTGTTATCGGTCTTATTTCAATTTCGGGGTCTAAAAGCCCTGTCGGACGAATGACCTGCTCGGCAACCGATTCGGAGTGTTCTTTTTCATATTCGCCGGGGGTTGCGCTTGTGAATATGACGCAGTTCATTTTTGTTTCAAATTCTTCAAATTTAAGAGGACGGTTGTCAAAAGCACTCGGCAGACGGAAACCGTAGCGGACAAGGCTTTCTTTTCTTGCTCTGTCGCCGTTGTACATTGCTCTGACCTGTGAGACGGTAACATGCGATTCATCTATAATCATTAAAAAGTCATCCGGAAAATAATCAAGCAGAGTATAGGGGGCGCTGCCTTTTTTTCTTCCGCTTATATGCCTTGAATAGTTTTCAATTCCCTGGCAAAAGCCTATTTCGCGCATCATTTCGATGTCATAGCGCGTCCGCTGTTCTATTCTTTGTGCTTCTATGAGCATATTGTTTTCTTTAAAGTATGCAATTTGTTCTTCAAGTTCCTTTTCGATTGCCGCGATTGCAACCGCCATTTTATCGCTTGTGGTTACATAGTGTGACGCAGGGCTGATGACGGTGTGCTGACGATAACCTATTATCTCACCCGTTACTACATTTATTTCGGAAATTCTGTCGATTTCATCTCCGAAAAATTCTACGCGGATTGCATTTTCACCGTTATTGGACGGAAATATCTCCAGTACATCTCCGTGCAGACGGAATTTATTACGCACAAAATTAATATCGTTTCGCTCGTATTGCATATCAACGAGTTTTGCAAGAATATCCTCAATTTTTCGCTCTGTTCCGACGCGCAGCGACAGCATCAGATTTTTGTAATCCTCCGGGTCGCCGAGTCCGTAAATGCAGGATACACTTGATACGATTATTACGTCCTTTCTTTCAAATAAAGAGAAGGTTGCACTGTGACGCAGTTTATCTATTTCGTCATTTATTGAAGCGTCTTTTTCTATAAAAGTGTCTGTTTGCGGAATATATGCTTCCGGCTGATAGTAATCGTAATATGATACAAAAAATTCGACCGCATTATTCGGGAAAAATTCTTTGAATTCACTGCAAAGCTGCGCGGCAAGCGTTTTGTTATGCGCCAAAACAAGGGTAGGTCTGTTTACCTGCGCTATCACATTTGCCATGGTGAAGGTTTTTCCGGAGCCTGTTACGCCCAAAAGAGTCTGTTCCTTATATCCTTTTTTTATTCCGTCAACCAATTTTTCAATTGCCTGCGGTTGATCTCCCTGCGGAGAAAATTCCGAAACAAGTTCAAAATGATCCATCAGCATTACCTCTTTTAAAATATCAGATATTATAAGTATACCATAAAACAAAAAAAAGTCAACGAATAAATGTTCGTGTGAAAACATTTTGTCAATATGTACAAAATTTTGGGGAAAGCTATGCTTCGTTTCTTGATTTTGATTTGAAAATATGATATCATTATATTAAGAAAAGAGGTATCGGTTTATGAACACTTATAAAACTTCATATTTGATAAAAAGATTTGCGCCATACTATAAAAAATATATGAAAACTCTTATTTTTGATTTAATTTGCGCGTCTCTTACAACCGTATGTGAATTAGTATTTCCGCTGATTGTCAGATATATTACAAATACGGCGGTGAATAATATTGCGGCTCTTTCGGTCGGAATTGTTGTGAGGCTTTGTACGGTTTATTTTGTTTTGAGAATAATTGACACACTTGCAAATTACTATATGGCAAACACAGGGCATGTCATGGGCACAAAAATGGAAAGTGATATGCGGCATGATTTATTTACGCATTTGCAGACTTTGTCATATGCGTATTTTTCGGAAATGAAGGTCGGGCAGATAATGGCAAGAATTACAAGCGATTTGTTTGATGTGACAGAGTTTGCGCATCATTGCCCGGAGACTCTTTTTATTCTGAGTGTAAAGGTGATTGTGTCTTTCATTATATTAATGGGAATCAATCCCTTGCTGACTCTTATTATTTTTATTATTCTGCCTGTAATGCTGATATGTTCTATGAGTTTCAGAAATAAGATGCGTGCGGCATTTAAGGATTCCAGAGTTCAGGTCGGCGAGCTTAATGCCCGTGTGGAGGACAGCCTTTTGGGAGTAAGAGTGGTAAAATCCTTTGCCAATGAGGATATTGAAATTGATAAGTTCGACAATGGAAACATGAAGTTTTTGGAGACAAAAAAAAGAGCGTATAAATATATGGCGGGATTTCAGAGCACCACCAGATTTTTTGAGGGTTTTATGTATATTGTCGTTGTTGCGGCAGGCTCTCTGTTCATGATTAATTCAAAAATAACCCCAGCCGATTTAATTGCATATTTACTGTATGTAACAACTCTTTTGGCTTCGATAAGAACGCTTATTGAATTTACGGAGCAGTTTCAAAGAGGAATGACCGGAATTGAAAGATTTATCGAGATAATGGATGCAAAAGCTGATATTGTTGATAAAGAAGATGCGGAAGAACTTAAGGATGTGAAAGGAGATATTAATTTTAAAGATGTGAGCTTTAAATATCCGGGTTCAAATGAATATGTTTTCAGACATTTGAATCTTCATATTCCGTCCGGTTCCTCGGTTGCTCTGGTCGGTCCGTCGGGCAGCGGAAAAACAACCATATGTAACCTTATTCCGAGATTTTATGATGTAACGGACGGGAAAATAACAGTTGACGGACTCGATATAAGAGATGTTACGGCAAAATCATTAAGAAATTATATAGGCGTGGTTCAGCAGGAGGTATATCTGTTTTCAGGAACAGTTATGGAAAATATAGCTTACGGATGCCCGGGCGCGTCCAAAGAAGCAGTGGAAGCTGCGGCAAAGCGTGCCGGAGCGGATGAGTTTATATCCGGACTGCCGCAAGGGTATGATACATATGTCGGGGAAAGAGGAGTAAAACTGTCAGGAGGACAAAAACAAAGAATATCGATTGCAAGAGTTTTTCTTAAAAATCCGCCGATACTGCTTTTGGACGAAGCAACTTCCGCATTGGATAATGAAAGTGAAAAGCTTGTGCAAAAATCCTTGGAGGAGCTGTCAAAGGGCAGAACCGTTTTCACCATTGCGCACAGGCTCACTACGGTCAAAAATTCCGACACAATTCTGGTGCTTACGCATAACGGAATCGAGGAGCAGGGAACGCACGATGAATTGCTGAAATTAAACGGTGTGTATAAAAGTCTATATAATATGTAGAAACACAAAATATGGTGTGTGCCGAAATGAGGCATACACCATATTTTGTATTATATTATATAAGTAAGAACTGCTGCAAATATTGCTGCCGCAGCACATGAAACCAAGATAAAAGGCAGCCGCGAACGCTTTTTTTTCGCATAAATCTGAGGGTGTTCAAGATATGCCGAGACTATCCGCTCGGCGTCCTCTATGACCTTATCCTCAAGCGCGGGATTGTAGTCTTTTAAGATAATAATTGCCTGATGAATATAAGGCGAAGAAAAGTTATCCAGTATAACCGCTTGCTTTGTGTTTTTCATTTAGATCCCTCTCTTAATAAATTTGTAGCATTTTGCGATTTGTTTATCTGTAGATATGATTGACAAATCGCATATTTTTTATACATTTTTTAATCCAAATACTGTATTTTTGCCGAAAAATCCTTAAAAATATTAAGAAAAATACCAATAAAAGGAATTTAAAAGCATTTTGTGGTAAAAAATTATAAACATATAATGTAATTGTTAAAAAAATAATAAGCAATTTAGTAAAAACGTAACAAATTCGTAATAACTTTCTTGACTTTTGCATATAATCATAGTAAAATAGCTCGTATAGGACTTGGAAAAACAGTTTTTAGGAATATTCATTGAGTTGTATATTCGGGACAATAGTTTAATATATTGTCCGAACTTTGCCTATGCGGCAACTACAGAAAGGAATGATTAAGAATGTCTTTATTTGAAAAATTAAAGAAATTCCCAAAAAGAAATCCGAAAAAATTGTTTGAAACTCTTATGGCGGTTGTTGTTGCATCTATGGTCACAATGGGTGCAGTGTATGATACGGGTCTGAAAGAGATAACCGTTATGCATACCGATTTGTTTGCCGGCACTACTCAGACAATGACCGTTACCACAAGAGGAGAAAAAGTATCCGATTTGTTTGAAGAAAAAGATATTTCGGTTGATAATGACGACATTACCACTTTTTCGATGACGGATGATATATCCGACGGTGATACCCTGGAAATAAAGCAGGGAAGAAAAATCAAAATCAATGCTGACGGAGCAGCTAAGACAACATTGACATCACGCACAACGGTTGCCGAAGCATTGATGGAAAACGGCATTGCAATCGGTGCTGACGATTGGGCGGAGCCGGGCTTTGAGACTGCCGTTACGGACGGCATGGAAATCACTTTATACCGAATCGACGTGCGGGAAGAAACTGTTACAGAGAAGTTTTCAGGTCCTGTAGAGAATCGCACGGACGACAGTATGTATGCTGATGAGCAAAAGGTAATAAAGGGAGCCGAAGGAGTCAAAGAGGTTTCGTACAAAATTATGTCCAGTGAAGGAAATGAAGTTTACCGCGAAATACTTTCGGAAAACGTCATATCAGAGCCGGGCACAACGGTTGTTGTTACAGGAACAAAAACCAGACTTGCGGCAACAAAACAGGGAAAAACATTCACATATTCAAAGAAAATAACTGTGAATGCTACTGCATATGATACATCTCCTGAAGAAAACGGCGGTTATTCAAGAACAGCGCTCGGTCTTACACCGAGATTCGGAATAGTAGCGGTTGACCCGAGAGTAATTCCGTTGGGTTCGAAGCTTTATATAGAGTCGGTTGATGACGGTGGTTCATGGACATACGGCTATGCTATAGCCGGTGATACCGGCGGTGCGATAAAGGGAAACAGAATTGACCTTTGCTATAACACAAAGCGCGAGTGTATACAGTTCGGAAGAAGAAAAGCGACAGTATATGTTTTGGATTAAAATAAAAATATCGGAGCAGCCGGTAAGCTGCTCCGATATTTTTATTTTAATAATTCATCTGCCAATATCTCAATCTGTTTTTTGTTTTCGTCATTCATTGCCGACATAATTCGGACGGTAGTTTCGGCATATGTGATATTTTTGCTTTTTTCAAGCATGCCGCTCATAACCCTTGCTGCGGTCGGCGCCCAGCTTCCGTTTTCGATAAATGCAACGGTTCTGTTTTGATAATTTCTTTCGGTCAGGCTTTCTATAAATTCACGCATGAACGGGAATACGTCTCCGTTATAAGTAGGAGTTGCCAGCACCAGTTTTCCGTAGCGGAAAGCGTCCTCAACGGCTTCTGCCATATCGCATCTTGCAAGATCGTTTAAAGCGACTTTCGGGCAGCCTTTTGCAGAAAGTATTTCAGCAAGCGTCTCAGCGGCTTTTTTTGTATTTCCGTATATTGATGTATAAGCAATCACGACACCGTCGCTTTCGACCGAATAAGATGACCAGGTGTTGTACAGATTAATATAATAGTCAAGATTTTCTTTAAGTATAGGTCCGTGCAGGGGGCATATAATTTCTATATCCAGATTTGCCGCTTTTTTTAAGAGCGCCTGCACTTGTGCACCGTATTTTCCGACAATACCGAAATAGTAGCGGCGCGCTTCGCAAGCCCAATCCTCATCGGCATCCAAAGCGCCGAATTTCCCGAATCCGTCTGCGGAAAACAAGACCTTGTCACAGCTGTCATAGGTTACTATAACCTCCGGCCAGTGTACCATCGGAGCGGTTATAAATGTAAGCTTGTGTTTTCCCAAATCAAGCGTATCACCCTCACCTGCCACGATTCGTCTGTCGGCATAATCACTGCCGAAAAAGTTTTTCATCATTGTAAAGGCTTTTGCCGAAGCAACGACAACCGCGTTCGGATATTCACTCAGAAAACGGTCTATATTTGCCGAGTGATCGGGCTCCATATGCTGAACTATCAGATAATCGGGTGATTTTTCACCGAGAACATTTTTTATATTTGACAGCCATTCATCACCGAAGTGAATATCTACCGTGTCAGTTACGGCAATTTTTTCGTCTGTAATTACATATGAGTTGTATGCCATCCCGTTTTCAACAACATACTGTCCTTCAAACAAATCAATTCGGCGGTCGTTTACGCCGACATATTTAATATCATTTGTAATATTCATTTTTACGTCTCCCTTTTTACATATTGCAAATTTTATCTGCTGATTATATTATAACATAATCGTCATAAAATGCAAGAAAAAATTTTCATGTTTTGCTTATTGCGCATAAAAGAAGCGGAGCGTTTTCGGCATAGACGCTGTCGAGCATACTCATCGGGAGAGGATTTTTTCCGTGTCCCATTTCCACTGTAAATCCGGCTTTCCCGAATTCGTTTATGAACCAGTCCTTGCAGCCGCCGTAAGCTGCCGTTCCCTCCGGAACAGCAGGAGTATATCCGCTTGCATCGGCAAAGGCATTTGCCAAATCCATGGAACGCTCTTCGGCTTTTCCGTCAAAATCATAATATATCTCGCCGCCCTGGCTGTGAAAAGCCATCAGCATGTCAAAGCCGGTTTTACGTACAAAGTCAACAACGGCACGTGTTTCCGGCTCGCTTTCCGAATAAGGACCGCTGTAGCCGGTGGGTGACGGTCTCATGCTGACAACGCGCCAGCCGGCATTGTAGTTATGATTAATGTCAACTCCGTTTGCGTTTGCCTGCCAGACCTTATTAAAGCTGTGTATACCCACCATGCTGACCAGCTTTCGGTGATACGGATTTGTCACATCTATTCCATGAACCGCTATATCAACACCGTCGGGATTTACCATAGGCACTGCAAAGAGCGCCGTCCGCTTTTGCAAAGCTCTTGCGTCATAGCCGAAAAACTCGTTTCCGCTTTCGGCAGCTTTCGCATATTCATCCAAAAAACGCATAATAAATGCGGAGGTAAGGTATTCCAGTCCGTGATGCGCTCCGTTTATAAAAAGTTTTCTTTTGCCGTCTCCGATTTTTATGCAGTACAGTTTATGCTCCATTACGCTCTCACCTATGGAAAAAAGCTCGGCGCATTTGTGATTTTTTGAAAGTCTGTCTGCATCTTTTTCAAGTTCGCTGTAGTCGTATCCCATAATTTTTCGTTCCTCCTTTGGTTTTTTGTAATATTATATTCGGATCAGTATAAAAAAAGAATAAATAAGCAGACAATGCCGAATATTAAACGGCATTGTCTGCTTATTTATCTCATTATTTCCATTGCGGTGTCTATTACTCCGCCAATGCTTCTGAAAACACCTTCGGTTTTTTTCTGAAGCTTGTGACGCTGTCTGTCGGATACAGGGTCAACAAGCATTGTCATTGCTGCACCGAGTATCAGACCGGTTGTTATTCCGCCTAAAAAGCCTGCTGTTTTATTCATAATAATTACAATTCCTCCGTTCATATTATATTTGTATTTGATACAATGATAGTATTTTACAAAATATAATTTTTATACCGGATAAAATCACATTATTCTGACATGATATTCGTTGAACCATGCGTTCAGCTGAATAAGATAGCCTATAAACTGCGGACCTGCCATAAGCTGCCCGAAAAACGGTTTTCCGTAATCGGAGGATTCACCGCAAAGCTTCTCCAGCACTGATTTATCCGCAAAGGTAAGTATCGGCGCATTCGGGTCGGAAATAGTATCAAGAAGCATATTTTTTACAAGTTTTTCATATTTGGGATTGTGTGTTTTTGGATAAGGACTCTTTTTTCTGTTTAAAACATCCTCCGGAAGAATGCCTTTTGCAGCCATGCGCAAAATGCTTTTTGAAATGTTATCCTTATTTTTCATCTCCCACGGAATATTCCAGACATACTCAACAAGCCGATGGTCGCAGAAAGGAACTCTGACCTCAAGTCCGCTTGCCATACTCATTCTGTCCTTTCGGTCGAGAAGATTTGTCATGAACCAGTTAATATTAAGATACGAAATCTCACGTCTGCGTTTTTCCTCAGCATTGTCTCCGTCAAAGGTCGGTACTTCGGCTATGGATTCATCATATCTCATGCGGGAATAATTTTCAAGCTCCAATGTTTCGGCTACGGCAGGCTTTAATATACTGTTTCTCAGGCTCATATCGTATGACCACGGAAATGCCGGGGTTGCAAATGCCTTTTCGCTTCTGAACCACGGATAACCGCCGAATATTTCATCCGAACATTCCCCGGAGAGAATAACGGTATGTCTTTTCTTTATTTCGCGGCAGAAATAGAGCAGGGAAGCGTCTACATCTGCCATACCCGGCAAGTCTTTGTAACGCATTGCGTCAATAAGATAATCACAAAGCTCGGCATTGTCACATTTTAAATATGTGTGGTCGGTGCCGAATTCTTCTGCCATTCGCTTGACCCACGGAGCGTCGGCATCCGGCTGAAATGCGGAGGCCTTGAAATATTTTTCATTGTCGATATAGTCAAAGGAATATGTTGAAAGCTGCTTGCCGAGATTGTGCATATGATTTGCCGCAACCGCGGATATAATACTAGAATCAAGTCCGCCGGAAAGAAGTGTTCCGATAGGAACATCCGAGACAAGCTGACGTTCGATACTGTCTGTCAAAAGCCTGCGGACTGTCAGAACGGTATCCTCATAACTATCCGTGTGCTCGCGGCTTTCAAGCTGCCAGTACGGAAATATTTTAATTCCGCTGCGGTCTATTATCATACTGTGTGCGGGGCGAAGCTCCGATACATCTTTAAAGACCCCGATTCCCTGAGTTCGTGCCGGAGATATTGCAAAAAGCTCCTGTAAGCCGACTTTATCAACGGTGGCTTTAAATGACGGATGACGGAAAAGACCTTTAATTTCCGAAGAAAATAAAACCGTATCACCCAAAGCGGTATAAAAGAACGGTTTTACTCCGAACCGGTCGCGGCAGGCAAAAACTCTCTGGCGCATGGAATCCCAAATGCAGAATGAATAAATACCGTTGAGCTTTTCGGCACATTTTGTTCCGAAGTGAATATATGAGTATAATAAAATTTCGGTGTCGGAGGTTGTTTCAAAGCTGTAGCCGCAGGCACTGAGTTCCTTTTTTAAATCATCGGCATTGTACAATTCACCGTTATATGTAATAACAAACTCATAGCCGCCGACAGTCCGCGACATAGGCTGTTTTCCGCCTTCCGGGTCTATGACTGCAAGACGTGAGTGTGAAAAAGCGGCATGCTCGCCGACCCATTCTCCCCATGAATCAGGACCTCTGTGGCGCATACTCTCGGCCATGTCGCGAACAATCAGCGTGTTGTAGCTTTTGTAGGTAAGAAAATTTATTTTGAAATTTATCATTCCTGAAATTGAACACATAGTTATATCACTCCATCTATATTTTATACTTTAATATACGAAAATATATAAAAATGTGTGATAAAATAAAAATACATCTTGAAAACCTACTAAATATATGTTATTATAGTATTATATAAGATTGATTTGAAAATGAGGGATTGGAAATGAAAATTTCAACAAAGGGAAGATATGCGGTTCGTATGCTTTTGGATTTGGCAGAGCACTGCAAGGGAGGATATGTATCGCTTAAGGAAATAGCCGAGAGACAGAATATTTCGAAAAAATATCTGGAGCAGATTGTCACGATATTAAACAGAGCGGATATTTTGCAGACCAGCCGGGGTTTTCAAGGAGGATATCGGCTTGCAAAGTCACCGGATAAATATACTGTCGGAGAAATTTTAAGGCTTACGGAGGGCAGCCTTGCACCGGTTGCGTGCCTTGATTACTCTCCGAATACGTGTGAAAGAAGCGGCGATTGTCCCACGCTTTTTGTGTGGGAGGGACTTTACGGAATAATCACCGATTATCTTGATTCCATTACTCTTCAGGATATACTGGACAGGCAGATGAAGGGGAATGACTATATTATTTAACGTAATGAAGATGTTACTGCTTCATTACTTTCTGCTTTGATATTACAAAATGATTGTACAGAACAGCAATTGCAATAATCACAAACGAAACAAAAGACAAAAGCTGCTGTGCATAGATGTGAATTCCGAAAATCATATTATTGTTTGACTGTATAAATGCAACGACCCTTCCGGCAAGCAGTGAAGCTGTAAATCCGCAAAGTCCGCCGATACTGTTTTTTATGGCGGTAGCCTGCACAAAATATTCGCTTTTCACATAACTGTAGGTTATATTTATCAGATTTTGATTTGTACCGGCAACGCTGATATTGTAAAGGATTGTATATACTATAATCAGTCCGCGTGTTTTCGGCGCGGTGAATGAGTTAATTAAAAATGCGGCAGCGGATATGCACATTGCAAGTTCAATACCTTTTGCATATGAGTGCTTATCCGAATATTTTCCGAACGGTACCGAAAAAATGCAGCGGAATATATTTGCCGCTATATTAATTATTTGAATTGTTCCGACGCTGTACAAAAGGTCTTTTGTTTTATAAGTTCCCAAAAATCCCAATGTTGTATAAATTGCGGCATTCCATAATACTGTAAGTATTATGATGCTGCGATAGTTTTTGTTATTCAGAATATTAAAAAAAACTTTTCCGATCGGCGGCTCTGAGGCAGAGACCTCCGGAGCCGAATTTTTGACAAGCATAAGGCTGGCAAAATTGCATATGCTTAAAATCAGCACAGCGATGCTTATAAATAAAAAGCTTCCGTTAAGATTGCCGAGAGCTTCATATTTATCCATAATATATCCGATAATAAGCGTAAAAATCATTCCCGTTACCAGAGATACTATTTCTTTACCTGCCGAATAGGACGCTCTTTTTTCTGGGTCAACATATGAGTTGCACCACTTAAAAATAACGGAGGTAATTATATAGTTAAAAAAGTATGCCCCTAAAATGCATATTGCGGCAAGTACTGTCTTGGCTTCGACAGAAAGCGGCATAAACGGAATCAGATACAAAAGCATAAACAAAAGCGGACTTGCCGTTGAAAAAATAATCGACGAGCGTTTTACATTTTTAATTTTTCTTACCAAAAACAGCGCCGCAAGCTGAAAAAGAAATGCGAATGTAATAAAAGAAGATAGTATTCCGACATATGCGTCGTTTATGCCCATGGAGGACAAAAGCTTTGCCAAAAAAGCGTCCGTGACCAATATTGATACAAAATATTCAAATGTGCATTGAGCTATGTATGCGCTGCGCGAACGCTTGTAATCTTTTGAGTCATATATATTCATAATGTTTTTAAACCTTTCCGAAGTGAATTATTCCGATAATCAGTATAGAATAAATATACTTGTATGTCAATGACTTTGTTTACGAAACTTTTTCGAATTTAAAATCATCCTTTTTTCAGCAGCTTTATATCTTCCCGGGAAATGCAGCCAGAATATATTAGCATGAGACCGTAGGCAGCGCTTCCGACTGCAGCGCTTCCGGCAAGGGCAATTTTCCCGGAGGAAAAAATAATTGTGAACGGGGAGTACAGAGTGTACATGACCGCTGCCATAAATGCTGCGCAGAAAAACGGCTTTAAGAAATTGTTTTTTATATTAAAGCATGAATGAAAGGTTTGCCGGGTGCAAATAAGCGAAAGCAGCATAATTACAAAATAGGCTATATTTGCACTTATTATTGCGCCCGTCATGTTAAGATACTGATTTCTTATAAAAATAAAGTTGCACACAAGCTTTACCAAAGCACCGATAAATCCGAATACAAGCGGAAGTATAATGCTGCCGCCGGCATTTAAAATTGCGCCGAAAACCTGGGCAAGAGAAATAAATATAAGGCAGGGAGCGAGATATGCCAGCATGCGCGCTGAGGCGGTGTTACCGAATAAAAAATCCAGAATCGGCTCTGAAAAAAGGGCAATTCCGAAAGCGGACGGAAGGCAAACAAGCATGGTAAGCTTTATTGAAAGTCCGGCGCAAATATCAGCTCTTTTGTAATTTTTAACTGCCAGCGAGCCGGATATGACCGGCAGAATACTGACGCCGAGTGCCGCAAGTATCCCAACCGGCAGATGAAAAACCGTCAGGGCATACCCCGAGTATGCACCGTAGAGCCAGCGCGAGCCGTCGGGAGAGATACGGAGCGTTTCGGAAAGATTATCAAACACATCGGTATAACTTGAGTAAATGCGCAGAAAGTTTTCAGCCCCCTTTTGCGTAAATTGTATTCCCTCCAGGCAGCGTCTGATTATGGTTATATCAATCAGGTTCATTGCTCCGGAGACAGCGGAGGCGAGTATTGTGGGCAGTGCTATTGCGCAAATGCCTTTTAAAATATCCCTGCCGGATTTTTCGCTTTTGCCGGCAGGCATACGAAATCTGTGCGGAAGATAGAGAATAAAAAGAATAAAGGTCGCGATTATTTCACCTACGGTAACGCCCATTATCGCTGCTGCGGCGGTATATTCGGCAGCAAGCTTGGAATAAAACAGTGCAAGGGCATATCCGGCGGCAAGCTTTACAAAGGCTTCGATAACTTGTGAAACGGCGGTAGGAAACATATTTGCCATGCCCTGGTAATAGCTTTTCCAAACAGTGCCGAGAGCTACAAAAAACACAGAGGGTGCAATGGTCTTAAGGCAGAAAACCGATTTTGCCTCTTTCATTGAAATTGCAAAAAAATCTGCGCCGAACCAAAGAACGGCGCTTCCGGCAAGCCCGAAAATTCCGAGGAAAACGGTCGAAACTGTCATGATTTTGCGGACGGCACACCGATTCCCGAGAGCTGATTCTTCGGCAATCATTTTGGAAATTGCAAGCGGCATGCCCGATATTATAAAGGACAAAAGCATTACGTAGACATTGAAGGCGGTGTTATATATCGCCATGCCCTCTTCATGCAGAAGATATGTAAGCGGTACTTTGAAAACTGCCCCGAGTATTTTGGAAATTGCATTTGCGGCTATTAATATTGCGGTGCCTTTTATAAAATTTTGCTTGTTACTCATAATTTAAGAAATTCCTTTCGGTAAATTGTTCTTGCTATATTAATTTATTTGTGATATACTTATTTTATGATACGGAGGAGATACTATGGACAAAAAATATACAATTGATGATTTGCTTGAAATTCTGAAAGTTTTAAGAAGCGATAACGGATGCCCGTGGGACAGGGTGCAGACCCATGACAGTATAAAGAAGAATATGATTGAGGAAACCTACGAAGCAATTGACGCGCTTGAGAGCGGAGACGACGGAGCATTTGCAAATGAGCTCGGAGACGTACTTTTGCAGGTGGCGTTTCACGCAACTTTAGCAAAGGAAAGAGGAGCGTTTTGCTTCGATGATATTTTAAACGAAATATGCACTAAGCTGATTGCAAGACATACTCACGTTTTCGGAGAGGATAAGGCGGTTTCTGCCGAAGAGGCGCTCAGTACATGGGAAAAAAATAAGAAAAAGGAAAAGGGATTAAAATCCGATTCAGAGCTTTTAAAAGAGGTTCCGCACGGCTTACCTGCCCTTATGCGTGCACAGAAACTGCAAAAGAAAGCAGCAGCATGCGGCAAAAGCTTTGAGGAGGGAGACAAAGCGGCAAAAAGGGTTTCGGAAATGGCAGTGAATCTGCAAGGCTCTGTCCCCGGAGAAAGCGACACCGAAAAAGCGGTCGGGGATATGCTCTTTGCGGCGGTTAATCTTGCGCGGACTTTGAAGGTCGATGCCGAAACCGCTCTTGCGGCAAGCTCAAACAGGTTTGTAAAAGACTTCGAAAGTGCGGAAAAAACGGAAAAATAAGACTTTTTTTAATAAAAATTTGAATAAACTCTTGACTTTTTCTGAAAATAGAGATAGAATATTGGTTGAAAAAACAAACAAAACGCACAGGGGACGGAAAAAACAGCCCCGGAAAGGAAAAAATATGAATAAGACAGATTTGGTATCGGCAGTTGCCGAGCAAGCACAAATTTCAAAAAAGGATGCAGATAAGGCAGTAAGCGCTGTTGTTGAAACAATCACAGATGCTTTGAAAAACGGAGACAAGGTTCAGCTGGTAGGCTTCGGAACTTTTGAAGTAAGACAAAGAGAAGCAAGAAAGGGCAAAAACCCCAGAACAGGCGAAGAAATCAACATTCCGGCTTCAAAGGCTCCGGCTTTCAAGGCAGGAAAAGCATTGAAGGACGCAATCAACTGATTGAAAAAAGACATATGGCTTATACGGCTGTATGTCTTACTTTTTTAAAGGAGAAAACCTATGAGAATTGATAAATACTTAAAAATCACCCGTCTGATAAAAAGAAGAACCGTTGCCAATGAGGCATGTGACGCAGGAAGAATATCCGTTAACGGAAAGGTTGTAAAAGCGTCTTATGACATCAAAGAAGGCGACATTCTGGAAATAAGAATGGGCGAAAGGGTTATAAAGGTTGAAGTGACGGACATAAAGGAGCATGTTCTCAAAAACGATGCCGCACTTTTATATAAAGTTATAGAGTAATATTTTTTGCATCTTCGGAATAGTATGTAATAAATACTTTTTACAAAGAAAGGACTTGTTGCAGCTATGACTTTAGAGGAAAGAAAAATCAGTAATGATATCAAGCAAAAATCTCAGCAGCTTGTATTAAACGACCGCAAAAAACTGAAAATAACCGGCGTTGCGGAGGTTGAAAGTTTTTCGGAGACGGTGGTTTCCGCGAGCACATGTATGGGACAGCTTTCGGTCAAGGGCGAGGGACTTAAAATAAATAAGCTTGATACGGACGACGGAGAGCTTATAATTGACGGAAAAATCAACTCGATGGAGTACACAAAAAAGAAAGAAAAAGGAAGCTTTTTTGAAAGCATCTTTAAATAGAACGGGTGATTTTTCATGAAAATATCCGTAACTCATGAATTGATTGTCTTTCTTTCGGTTACCATGCTGGGACTTGCGGAAGGATTTTTGTTTGATATTTTCCGGGCAGTGAGAAGGCTCGCCCCGAAATCCTTCCTTAGTGTCGGCATAACGGACGTGATTTACTGGCTTTTTGCACTGAGTTTGTTTGCGTGGGCTATGTTTTGGCTTACCGGCGGAGAACTCAGAGGCTATATGTTTATCGGGATAGCTTTGGGACTTTTGTTTCATTTTTTACTGCTCAGTGACGTTATTATTTCTATTGTTACAGAAATATTTTTATTATTTTTAAAATTTTTTAATTTTTTTTTAAAAATACTCTTGACACCGGCACGATTTTTATATAAAATGGTATTAGTACCGATATACTCTTTTTTGAAAAGTATTTTCGGGAAAATAAGCCATGTGAGGAAATCGGGGAGAAAAAATGATAAAAAAACAAAATAAAAATAAATCTATTTATCGTTTGCTCGGAATTATTTTTGTTGTTGCATTTTCATTTATGTTTATTAAGGGTGTGCTCAATCAGCCGCAGATTACAAAAAATGAGGCGGCTATTGCGGATTTGAAAGAAAAGATTGAGTATGAAAAAAAGCGCACCGAAGAAGTTGAGGAATTGAAAACAAAGGTTGACACCGATGAATATATAGAAAAAGTTGCAAGGGAAAAGCTTGGAATGATAAAACGTGATGAAATTGTTTTTGTCGATATTTCGGGTTGATATAATACAAAAGAAAAGCCATATGCGGGAGGATACACTTTAATATGACATTACAAGTTGGAGAAATTGTTGAGGGAAAGGTCAGAAATATTATGCCGTTCGGCGCGTTTGTAAGCTTGCCGGGCAATAAAACGGGATTGGTACATATTTCAGAGGTAGCAACGGATTATATTAAGGACATAAACGAAAGATTAAAATCGGGCGATACCGTCAAGGTTAAAGTGCTTAATATAGATGAAAGCGGAAAAATCAGTCTTTCGATTAAAAAGGCGCTCCCTCCGAAAGAAAAGCAGCCGCGAATTTCAAAGCCTTCCGAAAGGCAGCCTGTCAGACCGGTTGAGATTGACTGGAGCAAGCCGTCCTCCTCGGATTTGTCTTTTGAAGATAAGTTAAGTAAATTCAAGCAGGACAGTGACGAGAAAATTCAGGCACTCAAGCGCAGTAATGAATCAAAGCGCTCTGGCGGTTATCATCGCGGCGGCGGAGGATATTTATAATATTAAAAAAACAGGTTGTTGCATAAAAAAGCATGGTGCAATAGCCTTTTTGCTATTCATGAAAGGAAAGAAACAGTTATGGAAAAACCTATAAAGCTTAGCCCTGCATTTAAAGATAATATATGGGGCGGAACAAGACTCAAAACAGAATATAATAAAAAAACAGATTTGGATATTGTCGCAGAAAGTTGGGAACTTTCAACGCATAAGGACGGAGAGAGTGTTGTATGCGGAGGAGAGTACGACGGACTTAAACTTTCGGAATATATAGAAAAAATCGGCAGGGACAAGCTGGGAAAAAGAGCCTGTGCATTTGACTATTTTCCGCTTTTGATTAAATTTATCGACGCTAAAGATAATTTATCAATACAAGTTCATCCGAATGATGAATATGCTCTTAAAAATGAGGGAGAATACGGAAAAACCGAAATGTGGTATATTATGGACGCCGATAAAGGCTCGTATTTGTACTACGGATTTAACACAAAAATAACAAAGGAAGAATATGAAAGACGAATTGCCGACAATACTCTTTTGGAGGTATTGAACAAAGTCGAGGTAAAAAAAGGAGATGTGTTCTTTATTCCGTCCGGAACGGTTCATGCCATAGGTTCAGGGATATTGATATGCGAAATTCAGCAAAACTCAAATACCACCTACAGAGTGTATGATTATGACAGACGCGATAAAAACGGTAATCCGCGCCAGCTGCATATAAAGCAGGCGGTAGAGGTTTCAAATCTTGAACCGACGCCGGCTCAAAAGGATTTAAAACAGCTTTCTGACGGAGTAAAGGAGTTGTTTTCGTGCAAGTATTTCACCGTTGACAAGATAGACGTTGACGGAGAAAAGACAATTTGTGCCGAGGACGGAAGCTTTCGTTCGCTTATTTTCCTGAGCGGCAGCGGCAAACTTACTGTCGGAGACACAACCATTGAAGCCGAAAAGGGTGACAGCATTTTTGTGCCTGCACAAAATGCGGAATATAAAATTTCCGGCAAATGTGAGATAATTCTTTCATATGTATAGACGAAACTGTCTGCAAAAGCCTGTATGAACTGTCACAAGCCGTGATAAAGTCATTGCAGGCTTTTATTTATTATTATCGGAGAGGAAATGTTATGAAAAAAATAATTATCATTCTTGCGCTTATATTTGCCGCTTCAACGGCTCATGCCCAAAACTATTGCAGATTTGTCTTTGACGAGGGAGCGGAGTATACTCCTTTATCGGGCAGCTGGGAGCTGGGCGGCAAAGGTGATAACGAAATAAAAAAATATACTTTTGATGAAAATGAGTCGGATTTTCTGCCTGTTTCGGGGATTTGGAATGTTTCGGACGGAAAATATATTCAGTCTCAAACCGGATTTTCGGCACTTACAAGGAGTATGCTGCCGAAAAAATATAACGGCTTTATTCTATCCTTTGAAGCGGTTCCGCTGTCGGAGGATAATACTCTTATGATTTATTTTGCCTCCGAAAGCGGCAGTGACGGCGCTTCGGCGGAGATAAATTCGTATCAGTCAAAGCTTATATGCACGGACGGCGAATTTTTGGGAGACGGCGGTATAAAAAAAGATGAGAAGTATACCGTAACACTGACCACCGAAAAAAACAGGGTTTGCCTTTACCTGAACGGTAAACTTATTCTTAAACGGGACGATATGCAAAATTTAAGCGGAAGAGTCGGAATCGGCAGCTGGAATTCCGCCTTTGAATTTGATAATATTTGCGCAGAGCAAATTTCCTCTCTGGGAAGCGGAAAAAAACTTGTCGGAAGCGGTAAAAATGCAGTTGCGCTGCTGCCGCAGCCGACTGTGCGTAATTTTGAATTTTCGGCGGAAATTGCTGCGGAAAATATACAAAACGGCAGCGTTGGTATTATTGCAAGAGCAGACTCTGACGGAAACGGGTATCGGCTGGGGATTGATAAGAACGGTGCTTTTATTTCCGGCGGTGAAAAAAAGCAAAGAGGCGAATTTAAAGCCCGTTCAGGCAAGATATATACTTTATCGGCATTGTGCGACGAAAAAAATATTACACTTTTGATTGACGGAAAGGAAATTGTCTCGGCAGCAAGCGATACCTTTAAAGATGGTGTGTGCGGAATTTTTGCAGACGGAACAACCGTTTATGCAGTTAATGCAGAAATCCGTACGGCAGAAAAAAAGCTTCCGCGTCTTATATCGGAGGGTGAAACGGACTATTATATCGATTCGGAAAGCGGAAACGATTTAAATGACGGAAAAAGCAGGCAGACGGCATGGCGCAGTCTTAACAGACTTAATTACTGCAGTTTTGCCGATAAAGACAGGATTTATATAAAAGGAACATTTGAGGACTCCGTTGCGCTTAAGGATATTCATGCCGATATGGTTATTTCAAAATATGAGGATGCCGAAAAACCGATTATTATCGGATATGAGAGGGTGCTGTCCTTTGAAAATTGCAGCGGAATCACATTATCGGGACTTGATATCCGCCTTAAGCATTATGCCAAAAGCGAAAATTCTGCGCTTGGCTGCGGATACGGAGCGATTTTGGTAAACTCGCCCGATATTTCCTTTATTGACTGCGATTTTAAGGGCCCGGGCGGCGATACTTATACGGCAGCGGTTGAAACGGACAGTATATTTAATGAACCGGAAACCGAAAATGTCACTTTCTCGGATTTCGGGAAAAATTCACTGTGCGTCGGCGGCAGCGAAACGGATAATTCAGATAACTCACATTGGGCATATAAATATATGAATATGCTGATTCGGAAAAATATCATCTCGGAATATCGCCCGGATGACAATATAACAAGGGCGGAATTTTCAAGCATGCTTGTTTCGGCACTGGGGCTTGCCGAATCGGAATACAGAGGTATATTTATGGATATATCCGCAGATATGTGGTATGCAAAGAAAATACAAACCGTGTCAGATTACAGATATCTTCCGCCGCAAATGACGGACGGAGGAAATGCAAATGCAGCAGCGCCGTTAAAACGCGGCGAGCTTGCGGCTATGGCGGCTCTTGTTTCGGGAAAAATAAGCGGTGCACATGCTGAATTTGCTGATAGCGGTGAATTCAGCCCATGGCTTGTTGACTATATCAATGCCGCAAATGAACTGGGACTTATGTCAGCAGACGGTGACGGGAATTTTAATCCGAATAAAGAGGTAACGAGAGCGGAAGCTTGTGTTGTACTTATTAAGCTTATGGAGGAAAAATAAAAATGATAAAGAAAATAGTAGCACTGCTGATGGTTTTTTCCATGCTTTGCCCGGCTGCACTTGCGAAAACTGAGAAAAGGTATGAAAGCCGTGAAGCGCTGCTTGTGTCATTGGGACTGTTAAAGGAAGATAAGGACGGATATATAACAAATGCGGAATTGGAGTCGGCAGTCAGCCGGATGTCGGGAACCTCAGGTTTCGGATATGGAAAGCCGGAGGAGTCGGCTTTAACGGATGTGGTTTTGGCAGAATTGACGGGAGTGCTGGGCTACCCGAAGGAACAAAAGTATTACTCCGAAGTTTCAAAGGGAGCGGCTTTGTCGGAAAAGTATATATCAAAGGATATATTTGTAAAGCTTTTATATAACACTCTGACCGCCGAAAGAATTAAAATAACGCATTTTGAGGGTGATAAGCCGGTTTATGAAAAAGAAGGAACAATTTTAAAGGATATATTTGACGTTGAAAAGGTGACGGCGGTTGTTGAAGCAGATTCTACGGCATATGTCGGAGAAGCACCCGAAACAGCTCTTGCCGGGAACGAAATTCTTATCGGGAAAATTACTGCTAAATGTGATTTGAACACAAAAGAATATCTCGGCAGAAATGCGGAGGCATATATCAGACTTGCCGAAAATGATGATACAAAAGGCGAGCTGCTTGCAATTGAAAAGATAAAAAATGAAGAAATTAAAAAGACTTCGGAGGTAATTGACGGTGCAACCACAAGCAAAAAGCTTGTGTGGCTCGATAAGGAAAGGGAGGAACTTAAGTCAAAGGAAATCCCGAAAAACGCCGTAGTAATTTATAACGGAAAAAGACTGGGGACCGCATGGGGGCAGGAATGGTCGCTGTTCACCCCGGGAGACGGAGAGGTGAATTTAATAGACAATAATTCCGACGGAAATGTTGATGTTGTTATGATTTGGAATTATAATCTGTATGTTGTCGATTATGTCAGCACCGAAAGGGAAATGATATTCTGCCGCGATTTTTCTTACGGGACGGCGATTGAACTGGAGGATAAAAACTATTATATTTTTGACGGGGACGGCAACAAACTGTCCCTTGCCGAAATAAGCCCGTATAATGTTCTCTGCGTTACTGACACGAACGAGAACGATATTTACATAGCCTGCTCAAAGAAAGAGCCGGCAGAGGGATTTTACAGACGCAGCGGCTTTAGCATATATGTCGGGAATGATAAGTACAGTATCGGAAATTCGGGACTTTATAATTTCAATACGTTTTCCGACGGTGATATGGTAAGAGTTTATTTTGATATTTACGACAGGACGGCATATATTGTCAGGGTGTCCGAAAACGAGTATGCGTTTTTGAATAAGGCGTATTATGACGAAGGCGAGGACGAACCTATGTATTTGAAACTGTATACGTCCGACGGAAATATTCTCAAAAAGGAGCTTGCCGATAAGGTTAAGGTTATAAATGAAGACGGCGAGACCGTTTATCAAAAAAATAAAAGCGGCAATAACAGTTTTTCAGTTCTTTACGGATTAATTTCCGGCAGACATGAGCTTATTAAGTATAAGGAAAACAAGCTTGGCAAAATAAATCGCATTACATTTGCAAGGTCGAAAATAGGGCGTGATATTCCCGATACAACAGGCGGCTTTGATTTATATTATGCCGATATGTCGTCCGGCAGTGCGGATTTTAAGGAAGCAAAATATCTGCAAAACTGTTTTGTATCCCGATACAGAGTAACAAAAAATACGCTGCTTTTTTCGGTTGAGGAAAATAAAAACGAACCGGAAAAGTTTAAAAAGCTTTCTATGTCCGATTTGAACGGCGACAGTGATTATTATGTTATGATATATGATGTCAACAATAGATTTGAAGCAGGGGCGGTCGTATTTAAAAAATATACCGATTGGTATGCCAAATCGGGCAGTATAGTATCGGATGTGTCTAAGGAGGCAGGGGCAGACGGTGAAACTCTGACAAAAATAAAGCTTATAACAAAGGGAGAAGAAAGCGTTATATATGCTGATGATACAGATATAAAAGCAAACGCGGATATAGCGTGGCGGTTCGGAAACGGTGAGTTAAAGCTTTCGGATATATCTGTAGGTGATATTATATATTATACCCTCGGAAAAAACGGATATGTTTCGGGAATTGCGTATTTGCATAAGAATATTCCCGAACAGGGCTTTTATCACAAATCAAATTACGGATGGGGCAATATATATATCCCGAACTGTGCTATGGCGGTTATATATTGCCCGATAAAAAGTCTTTATGATGATATGATGGTTATTTACTCCGACGGATCTATGCCCGTTACGGTAAATCCGAACAGAAATTATTATCTTTGTGAGAAAAATAAAGTCAGAAAAATAAACTATTCTGAGCTTGCTCCGGGCGATAAAATGGTCGGCATGTGGAAATGGAGCAGTCTTAATGATATGGTTGTGTACAGATAGACATATCCGGACTCACGGTCCGGCTGCTTTGCGGTTGTTTTTCAGTTAAATATTTTAATAATAAATATAATAAAAAATCTTAAAAAAAACTGTTGACAAATACGGTTTACAGGTGTAAACTATATTTGACGGAACATATTTTAAAAGAGCGTTGAAAGGATGATTGTGTAATGAAGAAATCGAGCAGAAAAATTATGTGCGGCATACTTGCGGCAATGTGTGCATCGCAAATCGGGATTGTCGGATTTGCGGCTGAAAAGGGCGTGACTGTTAATTTAAACGGAGAAGAAATGAAGTTTGAGACAGCACCGTTTATTGAAGACGGAAGAACTCTCGTTCCGTTCCGGACAATATTTGAAGCTCTTGACTGTGCAGTTTCGTACCGTAAAATCGGTGATGAACAGATTGTATCGGCTCAAAGAGGGACGGAAAATATTCAGCTTACAATAGGCAAAAACTCAATATTTGCAGACGGTGGGGAGATTAATCTTGATGTTGCGCCGAAGGTGGTAAATGACAGAACCTTTGTGCCGCTTCGCGCGGTTTCTGAAAGTCTGGACTGCGAAGTGGAGTGGCTGGGCGACATCAATACGGTATGCATTTATAAAAAATACGGTCAGTATGATATTACATCGGGACATATTGAAAAAACAATAAAAAATGACGACGGAATTGATTTAATGTACATAAGTGCAGTTTATCCGATTATCAATGATGATAACGGGTTTGCTTCGGAAATAAACAAGTTCTATAAGGAAAAGGCGGAGAGCTTTGCTGCCGAAGCAGAAAAAGAATATGCAGAGGGTGCAAATGAAATATTAAAGGAAAAGGGCACAGATGAATATATGCCTATGGATTTTTGCCTGTCGTTTGAAGTAAACACAAACCGAAAGAATTTACTGTCAATAACAACAATTGATTACAGAAATACATTAGGCGCTCATCCGAATGAAGTGCATGAATCAAAGACATATGATATGACAACCGCCAAAGAGTATGCACTTAAGGATATAATGGGTGTTGAACAAAATGAAGTCGATTTGTCGGTTACGGAAGCTTTTGAAGATTGGATGAAAGATAATGCTATCGAGCTTGATGACGAAGCAAAAGCCAATATTGAAAAGGAAGCTCCGAATGTTCAGTGGTATCTTACGGATACAACGCTCAATATGTATTTTAATCAATACCAAATAGCTCCGTATGCAGCAGGTTTACCGATGGTTGAAGTTCCTTATAAAGAAAATGAAGACCTGTTCTCGGTAGATATGTCGCAGGCGGAAGAAGATAAGCTGGAGTTTGAATTTGACGCAACTGTAGGCTATCAGTGGGAAGTTTCCGATGCGGATGCCGATAAAATTGATGTAAAAGAGGAAAAACTTCAAAACGGTAATTACAAATTCACAGTGACGGGCATCGGCAAGGGTAATGCTTCTGTTGAATTTGTGTATACGCATAAAATAGGTGATAAAACTGTTTCTCAAAGAAATGTCGGGTATTATCTTTATGTAAATGATGATAAAAAGCTTACGGTTTTGGACTCGTTTGATGATTCTGCCGATGAAGAAAAAAGAACTGTTGCGAAGTGTGATGATGATATTATCACTTTGAGCGACGGCGAGGTATATAATGCAGGCAGTGCGCTGGTTTATGACAGCTCCGTAAAACCGCTTCCTTACACATATCTGGACGAGGGTGATCTTGTGAATATCGCATCATATAAGGATACTCTTGTAATTATCAGAAATGCGACAGCAAAGTATCCCGAGGACGAGGTTGAAGGGTTTAAGCCGATTACTTATATTGATGAAGATTTGATAGAAGTATTAAATGACGGAACATATACCGTCGGCGAAGCACTTATATATAACGAAGAAAGTGCACTTTCTTATAAAGCACTCAAGGCAGGTGATACCGTGACGGTAGTTTCCGGCGATGCGGATATGCTGGTATTTATTGCAGAATAGTTAAAAAGCGCAGCAATTTAAGAAATAAGGATTCCGATACAAAATGTATTAACGGATAATTTAAAAAATATGCGAAAAAAATTTTTTTCGCATATTTTTTATTTTTTACGGAACTTTTTCAGAAACAATTCGTCTATACTTATGAAAACACTTTGAAAGGAAGATGAATATGTTAAAGAAAACGATTTCAGCTTTATTGGCAGCGGCTGTACTGACTGCAGCAGCTCCGGTGACAATGCCGATTTACTCGGTATATGCAAAAGAGGTTGACGAAACAAGTCTTGTATCAGTTTCGGAACTCGGTGAGGATTACATAGTCGTATCAACTGATGCGGGAAGACAATTGCAGCTTAATTTGAGCGACGATACTGTCATAATCGACAGTGAAACAAAAACTGCAACAGATATAGGCGGCATACAAAAAGGTGACAAACTTCTGTGCGAATATTCTCAGGCAATGACGAAAAGTATTCCGCCGCAGACGAGCGCTTCTCTTATAGCAACGAATGTTGAAAAAGGAGGCAGTGTCGTAACTGTAAATGCCGACAAAGCCGAAAAGGATTCGGACGGCAACGTTGTTGTTACCGATAACGACAGAAATTTGGAACTGACAGTTTCAAAGGATGCTGCCGTTAAACCGTATAAGACCAAAAATATCGTAAAAATTGACGATATTAAAAATGGCACAAAAATGCTTGCTTGGTACGAAACCGTAACAATGAGCCTGCCGGCGAAAGCTTATACCGAAAATGTTGTTTTGCTCGGCGAAAAAACAGAGGAGGATATGTCATCTTCGGCAAGCGATTGGGCAAAAGAGGATATTAAGGACGCGGAAACAATAGGCATGTTTGACGGGACGGACTTATCCTGTGTAAATGACATAACCCGTGAAGAATTCAGCGAATTGGCATATAACATGCTTGACGCAAACAACTTGTTTAATTCAAAATCCGCAGGGAAAACGTTTGCTGACACAGATAACAAAAAAATTACGGCTCTTGCAGCGTCTGGTGTTATCAGCGGAAAGAGCGACACGGAGTTTGCTCCCAAAGATTTGATAACCCGTGAAGAAGCGGCAGCTATCATTTGCAGGGCGGCAAGTCTTGCAGGAGTGGAAGCCTCCGGCAGCAGACAGGATAAGGCATACGGTGATGACGATAAAATTTCGGACTGGGCAAAATCATCGGTTTATACACTTGAGGCTTTGAAGGTTATGAGCGGAACCGATACAGGCTTTGCACCGAAATCAAATATCACCGTTGAGCAATCGGCAGCTGTTTTGATGAGACTTCACAGACTCATAGGCAGAGTGGAAATTACCGATAGCTTTGCCGATAAGCTTAACAGGGAAATGCCAAAAGATGAAAACTATATGTTTTCACCGGCATCGGTAAAAATGGCTTTGGCTATGGCAGCTAACGGAGCTGACGGCGAAACAAAGGATCAGATTTTGAAGGTATTGGGAATTGATAATCTGGATAATTATAACGAAAGTGCAAAAAAACTGATTTCCTCCGAATCGGATGTGCTTAAGCTGAATGTTGCAAATTCGATTTGGCTTAATACAGATAGAACAAACCAAAAATTCTCAAAGGAATTTTCCGATAAAATGACCGATTTTTATTCGGCAGAATCGGGAACCGTTACCGATAAGGATGCCGCGAAGCTGATAAATGCATGGGTTGATAAAAATACAAGCGGTAAAATCCCGACTATTATTGATGAAAAAGATACCGATTTTGAGGCTATGCTTGTAAATGCAGTTTATTTTAAAGCGGCATGGACCAATAAATTTGATAAAAATGAAACCAAAAAGGATACTTTCACCGATAAAGACGGAAAGCAAACCAACATTGATTTTATGAACCGAACCGATTGGATGAATGCAAGTACAAAAGACGGCGTTACAATTGTTGAATTGCCTTATTTGTGCCACGAGGATGTAAAGGACGCGAACGGAAATTATGTTGATTCCAAAAAGCATGACATGGATGTAAGTATGTATCTTATAAGCTCGGACAAGGAATTTGATGCAGAAGCGGTTCTCAACAATACAGAGCTTTCAAGAGAATATGTTTCGCTTTCAATGCCGAAGTTTAAAATTGAATACAGCACGGCGCTTGATGAAAGCTTGGTTAATATGGGAATAGACCGTGCATTTACCGAACAGGCACAATTTGAGAATATGTTTGACGGCGGCAATATGCAGATAACAGATGTGCTGCACAAAACGTATATTGATGTAGATGAGGACGGTACAGAAGCTGCTGCCGTTACTTCGATAGGAATGGGGGCAACATCGCTTCCGCCCGAACCGACAGCAGTAAAGTTTGATAAGCCGTTTACATTTGTAATCCGTGATAAGCAGAGCGGAGAAATATTGTTCATGGGCGCATATATGTTTGCAAAATAATTATGTGCTAAAGAGTAAAAAGGCGGTGTGTAAAAAGTGCACCGCCTTTTTAGTGGATAGAAAAAATGCTTCGGAACGCCCTCACCAAACACCGTCGGGTTTGGTGAGGGCGTAGCAAAAAGGCATTGCAATATAATAAAAATCGAAAATTTTGAGATTTTTTTCAAAAATCATAAAAATAGATTATTTTATAATATATACTTTTCAAGCAATACATGCCTTTTTGCGTTCCGGACTTTTTTTACATCTCCTTTTTATTATGAATTCTAATTATTAAAGCTCTATCGATGTTTCAACAAAGCAATATCTGTCATTCCATTTTACATCCTGATTAAAGAAAGGTCCGTCATTTTTGTAGAACTGTGCCGGACCTACCGAGAAGCATTCGCCCTCGTCAAGATGATGGGGACCTAGCAGATTCCGGAGGTTATTAACTATTGTAAGCTCTATTTTATTTTCTCCCTGCTTTAAGTACTCGGAAATATCAAGCTCATACGGATTCCATATCAGACTGCCTGCATTTACTCCGTTGACCTTTACATGAATTGCATTGATTCCGGTCTTTATAAAGCACAGTTTGTAATCCGTGTCATCAAGTGTTACTGTCTTTGAAACAGTCATGCTTCCCGAGAAAAACGGATAGCCTTGCTGCTCTATGTTTTTGAGAGAAATTGCGGACGGCTTTTCGCATATGGTGAAGCTGCCGCCGTATCTGTACGCATGATTTTCGAGCGGTTCAAAATCCGAATCGGTCTTAAGCGCAAAATCTCCGACAATGAATATTCCTTCAATTTCCATGTCATAGCGAAGCTTATTCTTTTCGCTTTCAAATATGCGGCTGTTTTTAATAGCCTGATACACTTCTTGTGATTGAACAAAATCACATTCAAAAATTATTTCGTTCTCGCCGGTTTTGACATATTCGGCAATGTCAATCTTTCTGAAAGCAAAATCGCGGAAATATCCTTCGTCTTTTTTGTCTATTGCTTTTCCGTTTACATATATGTCGAATTTATCCGGGGTTTCGCATACCAGATAGAGCTTTTCGGGAATATATGCAGCGCTGAAGGTGTATCTTTGTTTGATATGAACCTGTTTTTCAAGCTTGTTTGCCCTGTTACCGATATCAAGCACATATGCGTTTTTCTCAATCAGTTCGCCGTCAAACCAATAATCACAGGTATCAAGAGCCAAAGAATTGAGCGTGTTTTCCTCTGTTTTCCAGTCTCCGCAAATGCTCAGTGTTTTTTTGGCAGCTGTTTTTGACGGAATTGCTTCGCTGCCGTCATCGATTATTACGATACTGCTCATCGGAGCAATTACACATTCGCCGCAAAACGGTTTTATATCTCCGGTAGATATATCAAGATATTTTCCGCCTTTGTATATTTTCACTTTTTGTGCTTCCCGTGTTTCGTTCACGAAATAATGCATATCAAAACCGTCAAATTTACGGCTTGTATATGTAAGAAGCGGATTGTCACAAACTTTGTTTTCGGGTATTTCGTCAACCGATATAATCGTTCCGCCGTTTTGCGTAAATTCCTCAAGCAGCTTTTTGGTAGAATCGAAAAGAATTTCATCTCTTAACAGAATAATTCTGCTGTAGCTCTGAGTTCCGATAACCAGTCTGTTTCCGTTAACTCTTGCGTGCTTTTCCATAATGTACTCGTCGCCGAGATGGAAAAGTATATGTTTTCTTTCAAGTTTACCTATAGCGTTATCAAATTCGCGGTTCAAAGCGATAATATCCTCGTTTTTATCCCGTTCCATATTTTTATCATTTGCAAGAGTCCATACGGTTGACTGGGGATGGATAAGCAAAGTGTCAAATTCCGGTTTTCCGTCGGTCAGCAGAACACCTATTCTTGTGAGTTCGTCAATAAAACTGCTGTACTCTTTCCACCACGGCTGCTGATAGTACATAGCCGGCGGATAATCTCTCTTGCGTATGCCGCGCAGTGAGTAGCCCTCAAGATGCGGACACAAAAGATTAACGCCTCTGACAAACTGCGATTCCAAAAGCCACCTCAGCTCCTCAAAGCTGACATTGTGTCCGCAAAGAGCAAAGGACTCCGTCAGTATTTGTTTTTTGCCCATTTGGTGAGCAACGCTTGCAAGCTGCAAAACCGGCTGGGGTCTTATTTGATTTCTTGTGAGCCAGTCCATTCCGGGAATATGAAAATATTCATAGTTCGGCATTACCGCACTGTTTGAAGAAAGCTGCGAATAAAGCTCATCCTCCAAAACCATGTGCCCCGTCAGTTTCATTCCGAATTGGTCAAGATATTCGTAAATTTGCTTTGTAAAACTGTTTACAAAAAGCTTTTCTATCAGTTTCCAAAAACGGAAACGTGTTGTTTTATAATCGTCAATAGGGTAAAAAAGCTCCGGAAGATGCGCAAGCAAATCATATCCGTATTCTTTCTCGAATTCTTCGGGGAGCACAAGACTCCATGGAATTCCTGCTCTTGAGAGCTGCGGCTCGTCAGTGAATATTCCCGGCATTTCGCCTTTATATTTTTCGCAGTACGGCTTGTATGCGACCTCTATAAACTTTTGTACAACCTTTTTGTCAAGATTATCGGTGTAAAATTCATTTACATCATAATAAAGATGATAACCGTTTGTATTTGTAATTGTACGCGGAGTGTGACCTTCGCCTTTTTCAATCCTTAAATATTTTTGCTGATATTCCTCGCCGAGACCGTTAACCGCTCCTGCACCGAAACCGCTCGGCCAGCCGTTTTCGTCATAAGCCCAGCCGCCCATGCCGCGTTTTTTTCCTTCTTCGACTCCGACGGTGGTATTGTCAAACCATTCCTTGCCCATATATTCGGTTTCAAGTCCGCCGCGCGCGTGCATGAAATAGCCGCCCATGCCTGCTTCGTCCATGAGTTCTATTTGCCTTTTTGTTTCGCTTGTATCAAGCTTTTCGTTCCATGACCAAAAAGGTATCGGACGATATTCTTTGGGAGGATTTTTTAATTTTTCCATGAGTGTCATTTTTGTAGCTCCTTTTTATTACTGTATATAAGCCGATTGCAAAAGTCTGAAGAATTAGCTTTAAGCGTTAATATGCAATGTTTTTTCTCCGCTTCTGTATCATTCCGTCATGCTCACATATCCGGCAAATCGGCATTTTTTTATGCAGCCTCGTCAGCTTTGGCCAGCTGAGGGCATATTATTGTAAATATTATATTATATTTTTCACAAAAAGTAAACAGATAAAAAGAAATTTAATAAAAAAAAGAAAAATTTACTACTTTTTATCCAAAAACAGTGGTAATTTATAAAAAAGTGTGTTATAATAGTTATAATGGTGTTATTTATGCGCCGATATGTAATTTGAATAATATACGCCTTGCATGCCTGCGGCAAGATTTCGCGTATTTTAATATTTGCGGGCAGAAAGGCTATGGTTGATTAAATTATGGGAATATTTGATAAAATTTTCGGCTCATACTCAGACCGTGAATTAAAAAGAATTATGCCGATTGCCGACAGTGTTATGGCACTTGAGGACGATATGGCTAAACTCTCGGATACAGAGCTTAAAGCAAAAACTGAGGAGTTTAAAAAACGTATTGCGGACGGTACAACTTTGGACGAGCTTTTGCCCGAAGCTTTTGCGGTAATGAGAGAGGCGAGCTGGAGAGTGCTTGGCATGAAGCATTTTAAAGTTCAGGTAATAGGCGGAATAATTCTTCATCAGGGACGAATTGCCGAAATGAAAACAGGTGAAGGTAAAACATTGGTTTCTACGCTTCCGGCTTATCTTAACGCGCTTACAGGCAAGGGCGTACATATCGTTACGGTTAACGATTATCTTGCTAAGCGTGACAGTGAGTGGATGGGTAAGGTGTACAGATTTCTGGGACTATCCGTCGGGCTCATTATTCATGATTTGGACAATGACCAAAGACGCAAAGCGTATGCTGCCGATATAACCTACGGTACAAATAACGAACTCGGATTTGACTATCTGAGAGACAATATGGTTATTTATAAAGAGCAAATGGTTCAAAGAGGACACAATTACGCGGTAGTGGATGAGGTTGACTCAATCCTTATCGATGAGGCGAGAACTCCGCTTATTATATCGGGCATGGGAGATACTGCCACAGACCTTTACAAAACTGCCGACCAGTTTGTAAAGAGCCTTACAAAAATGGTTGTTACCGAGCATGACGATAAGCAGTTGGACGAGGACGTTGACTGTGATTATATAGTTGACGAAAAGGCAAAGTCTGCGGCTTTAACCGACAGAGGTATTGCAAAAGCCGAGCGCGCTTTCGGAATCGAGAATCTGTCAGATCCGGAAAATATGAAAATTCAGCATCATATTAATCAGGCATTGCAGGCAAACGGAGTTATGCACAGAGACAAGCAGTATATAGTTAAAGACGGCGAAGTCCTTATTGTTGATGAATTTACCGGACGTATTATGCCGGGAAGAAGATACTCGGACGGCCTGCATCAGGCAATCGAGGCAAAAGAGGGAGTATCGGTTGAACGTGAAAGCAAGACGCTTGCAACCATTACCTTCCAAAACTTTTTCCGCCTTTACGAAAAGCTTTCGGGTATGACAGGTACTGCTCTTACGGAGGAAGCGGAATTCCAGGAAATTTACCATTTGGATGTTGTCGAAGTGCCGACCAATAAACCGATTGCAAGAATCGACGAGCCGGATTCGGTTTACAAAACCGAAAACGGAAAATATATGGCAGTTATCAGAAAAATAAAAGAATGTCACGAAAAGGGTCAGCCGGTGCTTGTCGGAACAGTTAATATCGATAAGTCGGAGATACTCTCCGCAATGCTTAAGCGCGAGGGCATAAAGCATGAAGTCTTGAATGCAAAATTCCATGCAAAGGAAGCCGAAATCGTTGCTCAGGCAGGTAAAAAGGGCGCCGTAACAATAGCTACAAATATGGCAGGCCGAGGAACTGATATTATTCTCGGCGGAAATGCCGAGTATATGGCAAAACACGAGCTTGTGAAAATGGGAATGTCTGATGAGCTTATAGCCGAGGCAACAGGTTTTGCGGACACAGATGATGAGGAAATCATAGAAGCAAGAAGAATTTATAAAGAATATCACGATAAATTCAAAGAGCAGCTTAAGGGCGAACATGAAGAAGTATTGGCGGCAGGCGGATTATTTATTATAGGAACGGAGCGCCACGAATCACGCCGTATCGATAACCAGCTCCGCGGCCGTGCCGGACGTCAGGGTGACCCGGGTGCGTCAAAATTCTATCTTTCACTCGAAGATGACCTTATGAGAATTTTCGGCTCGGACAGAGTTAAAAATATGGTTCACAATCTCGGACTTGCCGAAGATGAACCTATTGAAGCGAAAATTCTCACAAAAGCAATAGAAAATGCTCAGAAGAATCTTGAGGGAAGAAACTTCGATTCACGTAAGCACGTTTTGCAGTATGACGAAGTAATGAACGAGCAGCGCAAGATTATCTACAAGCAAAGACAAGCCGTTCTTGACGGTCAGGACATAAGCGGAACAATCAAATCCATGATGGAAGCGGTTATAGACAGTGCGTTGGATGATTTTGTCGGTATTTCCGATATTCCGGAGCATTGGGATTTGAAATCGCTTAATGCATTTGCAAACAATAATATTAATGCTCTCGGCGAATTCGTTGTCGAGGACAGTGAGCTTGATACAATAACAAGAGAAGATTTGAAAGAACGCCTAATGGATATTGCCGAGCGCCGCTATGATGAGCAGGAGGAAATATTCGGCGAGAACATGCGTGAGCTTGAAAGAGTTATCATGCTGAGAGTTGTTGATACTCTTTGGATGGATCATCTTGATGAAATGGAGCATGTAAAGCGTGAAATCGGACTCAGAGCTTACGGACAGCATGACCCGGTAGTTGAGTACAGAAATGTCGGCAGTGAGCTATACGAAGGCATGCTCGATGCCATCAAGCGAGACACCGTAAGATATATCCTTACAGCCAAGCCAAGAGTTGAAATCAAGCGCGAGCAAGTAGCCAAACCTATTGATACCGGCAGTGACGGCTCTCTCGGCAATCAGCCCGCGCGAGCAAAAAAGACCCCCGGCAGAAATGATCCCTGTCCGTGCGGAAGCGGATTGAAGTATAAGAACTGCTGCGGCAAAAACAACTAGTCGGAAATGTAAAAAAGGGCATAGACCGATAAAAAGCACAATTAATTAAGGTAGTTGCTATAAACAAAACTCACCACTCGGAGTACCAACGTACACCGTCGTGTGAGTTTTGTTTATTCTATACCCTTTTTTACAATTCCTTAAATGCTGACTATTTAAATGTATGAAACTTGATGTGATTTGTGTGTTCTGCATTTTTTTTCAGCCTTTTTTGTTATTGCGTTTTAAGATCATCGCTCGGAGTACCAAACGTACACCGTCGTGTGAGTTTTGTTTATTCTATGCCCTTTTTTTACAATTCCTTAAATGCTGATTATTTAAATGTATGAAACTTGATGTGATTTGTGTGTTCTGCATTTTTTCAACCTTTTTTATTATTGCAAATTAAAAAAACTCACCGCCGACATAAGTTAATCGGGGTGAGTTTTTTGTATATGCTTTTTTATTTGCTCAAAATATACACATTGCTTTTTTGCCAGTACGACACGACATCACGGTCGTATTCTATATTTGTAAATAAATTGCTTATTTCGGGCGGCATATCGGCATTATCCGAAACAAATAAAGCGGCTCTGCTGCATTTTGAAGCGTCGAAATCGGATAATGCAAGCACATTATCAAACGGTGAGCCTTGTGATATTTTCGGACGATATATCGGCAAATCCGAATAGTACGAAAGAACTCCGTAAAGCGGTGAGTTTGTGAAGCAGAAAAGTGCGTCAAAGTTCTCGCTGTTTATATATCCACCTATTTCGCTGTCGGTTTCATTATATTCAAAATCATAATCGGTTTTATAGTTTGCCGCAAAACCGGTAAGATAAAAGAATATTACAATTATGCTTATGCTTTTTTTATTAATCGAAGCAATACCGACTGCGGCAGCTGCGCACAGAAAGACAAGCGCATGATTTGCATATCTGTCCAAAAAAACGGGACGAACCAAAAGCGAAGCAGCGATTCCGACTGCACAGGTCAGAACAAAAACCAATACTCCGGATAAAAGCGGCAGCCGCTTTATTTTTTTGCAGGTGATAAGCCCTGCGGCGGAAAGTATATAAACCGCGGCGCTGCCAATCAAGTATGATTTTGTATAGTCGCCGCACTTGAACCAGCTTTTAAAATATGTGCCTACAGTTTCAAGAGTTATGGGCGAAATCCAATAATCGTTTTCGACCTTGTCGGCAAGCTGCATAATAAATGAAGCAAGCCACGGAATATAAAGAACAAGCGCCGCTGCCCCGAATAAAACGGTTTTTATAAACTTTTTTCTTTTTACGGCTGCAATCAGCACAAAGCAGTAAATTATCCCGACCGAAACAAGCGCAAAATAGTGCGTGTATGCCGACAGTACAAAAAACAGCACAAACAAAAGCCAGTCTTTTAGCTTATCGTCTTTAACTGCCGAGTATGCGTAAATTCCGCAGGCAAAAACGAGAAAAATACACCATGAGTACATTCTCACCTGGACGGAGTAAACAGTGAAAACAGGCATTGCGGCAAAGAACACCGAAAATAAAAATCCTGCTTTTTCACCGTAAAAATCAGAAAGCTTGTAAAATCCTAAAATCATGGTAAGGCAGATTGGAATAATCGAGAAAATCTTTGCTGCCGCAAGGCTGCCTCCGAAAATTTTCATAAAACATTTAAGCCCGTAATAATAAAGCGGAGGGTGCACATCTTTTGCGGTTATTAAGGCTATATCGGCAAAACTGTGTTTTATCATGGCAAGTGAATATGCTTCATCATACCAAACATTGCCGTTAAAGATAAGACAAACAAAGCAGACTGTAAAAATCGCAAAGAATGCCCAAAATATACCCTTATATCTCATCGATATTACTCTCCTTTGCAATAAAAATAGGTCTCTTTTTAACTTCCATATATGTTTTGGAAAGATATTGCCCAATAATGCCTATTGAGAATAATTGTACTCCGCTTAAAAGGAACATGAAGCACATCATTGACGGGTATCCGGCAACCGGATCGCCCCATACAAGCGTTTTTATAATTATTACAACTATCATAATAAAAGCGGTAAGGCAGAAAATAAGTCCCAAAACAGACGCAATTGCAAGCGGCATTGTGGAAAAAGCAATTATTGCGTCAAGAGAGTATTTGAAAAGCTTGAAAAAATTCCACTTTGTGCTGCCTGCCGCACGCTCAACATTTTCAAATGAGAGCCATTTTGTTTTGTATCCGACCCAGCTCATAATTCCTTTTGAAAAACGGTTGTATTCCGAAACCTGCAAAACAGAATCGGCAACCTGTCTTGTCATCAGACGGAAATCCCTTGCTCCGCTTTTAAATTCGGTGTTGGAAATTTTATTAATTATTTTGTAAAAAAGCTCTGAAAGTGCCGAGCGGATAACTCCCTCGCCCTTTCTGTCCGAACGGTACGCGGCAACAATATCATATTCACCTTTTTTTATTTCTTTGTACATATCGCAGAGAAGCTCAATCGGGTCCTGTAAATCTACATCCATTGTGCATACGTAGTCACCGGAGGCAGCTTTCAGTCCTGCGTAGATAGCGGCTTCTTTTCCGAAATTTTTGGAGAATGAAATAAATTTAACCTTTTTTGAAACAGCGGCGAGTTTTTTTATATTAATCAGCGTATTATCGCTTGAACCGTCATCAACGAAAATAAGCTCGTAATCCGCACCCGGCAGCGTATCCATGATTTTTGTAAATTCGGTGTAAAAAATATCTGTCGATTCCTGCTCATTAAAGCAAGGGACAATAACCGAAATGATATCCTTGTCCATTTAACTAACTCCTTTTCTGGTTGCATAAATATATTATATAATATTTTCCGCAATTTGTAAATAATATTTTTATTATGTATTGACTTTTCTCGGAAAATAATATATAATTAATCAAACGATTGATTATATAAGGGGAGGAGGGGTGAGTTTGGCTGTATTCAATGAAAAAAATCATGAAGCAAAAAAAATTGAGCTGATGAAAAGGTGTTTTGAATGTTATGCGGATAATGGCTTGAGCGGTGTAGGAATCAGGGATTTGGGAAGGTACTGCGAAACAAATCCGGCAAATCTTTATACATATTTTAAAGATGTTGATGATATTATCATTCAATCCACCGGGTATTGCATGAGCAAGGTTGAAGATGATTTCATGGAGAAAGCGCCTCAAAGCTTGAATGATGTAGAAAGGTTTATCAATGAGGTTCCGTATTGGACAGCAAAAAATCACGGCAAGAAATATCGGCTTATGTATCAGGTCTATACACATCCAAAGTATAGGGAAGATGGCAAAGCTTTTTTTGAGGGTGTGAACAAGCGCTATTCCGAGTATGCAACATTGCTGGCAGATAAAATCGGCATTCCGGCAGATGTTTTAAGGCCGATGATTTTTGTGCTGATAAGGGCATGTGTGCATTTTGCACTTTTTGAGGATGAATTTTATTTGCAGGAACAGCTTAAAATGCTGAAAATGAGCATAAAATTGTATTTGGATAAAACAGTAAATTAAAAAATCAGGGAGGATATTAAAATGAAAATAAAAAATTATTTGGCGGCTTTTCTGATATTTACAATATGCATGGCATTTGTTCCGTCGTATGTTACAGCAGATACAGCCGTGACATTCACAGCTGTTGAAGGAACAGGCGATAAGGATACAGACGAAGGCTATGCAAAGCTTATTGACGGAAATATAGACACCAAATGGGGGATATCAAATACAAGTCCGTATATAGTTATAAAAGCATCACAAGCTGTTATTGTGACCGGATATATATTTACAACAGGCAATGATAATGCCGGATATAAAGGACGGAATCCGGGAAGCTGGGTTCTTTCGGGCAGTAATGATTACAACGGAAGCAATACAAATTGGACCCCGATTCATACGATTCCAAACGATGATAAGCTGGAGGACGAAAATCACAAGAGCTATACTTATTATATAGATGACAATACTAATGCGTATCAATATTATAAATTGCAGATTAATTCGCTTAAGGGCAGCAATTTTATGCAGCTTTCGGAGATGGAGTTTATATACAGCATCTGCGCGCATAACTGGAAGGAAGTATCGGTGACGGAAGCGTCATGTACCGAGCCGGGATATAGAACTGAGCAGTGCGAAAAATGCGGACAAGAGCAAAAAATCAAGGTAGCCGAAGCTCTGGGACACCAATTCGACGATGGCCGTGAATGTATTCGATGCGGTACACTTATTTCGATTCAAGTCGGCGACAGGTACTATGATGAGCTTCAGACTGCCATAAATGAATCGGCAGCAGGGAGTACTGTCAAGCTGATAAATAATGCAACAATTGAAAACACATTGGAAATATCAAAGGATATTACGCTGGAGCTTAACGGCTTTAATTTAAAGATGACAGGCAGCGGAAGTGTTATAAAAATAACAGGGAAAAAAACCTTTGAGTTAAAAGATTCAAGTGAAGATAAGACAGGTACAATTACAGGCGGAAATATATCAGGTAATGGCGGCGGTGTTAATATTGATAGTGGTACTTTTAATATGTTCGGCGGTACCATTACGGATTGCAGTACCTCAGGCACCGATTCGGCTAATTGTAAAGGCGGCGGTGTGTATGTAAATAGAGACAGCACATTTAAAATGTCCGGCGGTATGATTTCCGACTGTATTTCAAACGGATTCGGCGGCGGTGTCTACGTACTTGCAGGCGGAAAATTTGAGCTGAACGGCGGATATATTACAAATTGCCGGGCAGAGGAATTTTACGGCGGCGGAATATATTTTAATGGAGGCGCAGGCAGTGATACGGAGAAAACAATTAAAAGCAGCTTTATCACAGGATGTCGGGCAAATCTTGGCGGTGGAATATATGTCG
>CAKSFY010000006.1 GCA_934454035.1 uncultured Clostridia bacterium
TTGGCTCAGTTTGTTAATTCCGAAGCATTTTTTCCTATCCCCTAAAAAGGCGGTGTACTTTTTTTACACCGCCTTTTTTTGTTTCATATTATTATAATTTTTAAAACGCTGCAAACGCAGGATGTAAAATCCTTTTTGGTTACGTAAGAAACACGGAGCTCAAAAAGGTGGTCTCCGACAGGTAAATCGTCAGCAAATTTGACCGCGTTTACAAAATTTTCCTCGGGAACCCACCACTCGCGTTCAAATGATAATTCCTTCCATTCGCCGCCGTCAATTCGATATTCGATCAGACCGCTGGTTTTTCCGTAATTGAAAATAATTGCGATTCCACGTCCGGAGAATGTAAAGGAAACGGATGCATTGAGGGCACAGGAATAAAGCTTTTCATCAAACCAGGAAAGAGCACGCTCCTTTTCTATACTCCATGCACCATTAAGCTGAATCTCATCAAGAGGAATTTCAGCGGCATTTTGCCAGTTATTCGGATTGAGAGGTGAGGGAAGTGTTTTTTTAATCGGAGAATCCTCACACAAAAGCTCATCTTTAAGCAGCTGAATCACTGACGAGGCATAAAGATAGCTTCCGAATGCCTGCGGATGCGTTCCGTCGGGAAGCCACATATTCCAGGGGATTTGTCCCTGTTCTACCATATGATAGGCAGTCTGCGCCATATAAACAGAGCTGAGCTGATAATGTTCTGCCAGCTGTTCCAATTCTGCAATTGACTGAGGCAGTCTGTTTGGGTGTTCATGATCGTACATTGCGGAAAAGTACGTGTACACAAGCACAACATCGATTCCGGCAGAGAGAAGCTTTCGGATCAGTCCCTCGCGCGTGCGCATACGCTCTTCACTGTCAAGTGCATTATCGTTTACTGCATATTCAACAAAAACAATGTCATATTTTGGGTCAATAAATTCCTTTTGCGCCAGTGCGAGACCGCACAAGCTTCCGGTTGCTCCGATTGCGGCGTTATTAAACCGAAATTTCACCTCGGGAAATTCACCGAGCAGCCGGCCTCTGAGGTGTGCGGGCCAGTTTTCGGGATTGGAGGCGGTTGTGATAGAGCCGCCGGCAAAGCCTATTTTCAAACTTTTTTTCGGATTCCGTTACGAAAATTATTCAGATTTCCTCTGATGTTAATTGTTTTCATTTATTTCACCCTTTCATCGACAATTGTCAGTGTATCAAATGCTTTCAGCTTTTTCTCTAAAATTAACCGATTCTGCAAAAATGTGTGCGAAAGAGGAAGAAGTCTGCCGCTTTTTGACAGGTATTTTAAGCTTCCGATAGGTTTATAGCAAAGAACGGGTCGTTTCACATCGTCGCAGGAAAGATTAAACAGGGTAATTATGTTCTTATTGTCAAAGCGGTTGATGTTTAAGCACATTCTTTCGTTATCCGCATAAGCCGGGAGCGGTTTTTTCGCAATCCATTCAAATGCGCTGATCAGTTGTCTGCGCCGTTTGTGATTCATGCTTGTAAAGAAAATGAATGCATTGTCATCGGCAGTCGGAAGAATAAAAAACCGTTCGCCGTATTCGTTTTCGAAGCTTGCCGCACCCGGTGCAATCACCTCTTTTTTGTGATTGATGATATTTGAAACCGGTTCTGCGGAATCGGCATAAATGATTTTTGCAACGCAATCATCGGGAATCAGCGAGGATGTGAAATAGTGCGAGTTGTGACACCCTATGTATTCTCCGTTAAAACGGTGGTCCGTAAATCGTTCGCCGGCAAAAATATCTGTCATGGGCTCGATTTTTTTAATACCGATTCGTTCTCCGAAGCCGCGGTATACCAAGGCTTTTGCTGCTCTTAAATCCAATACGGCGCCTTTTTTTAAAAGACAGTCAATTTCACTGTCGCTGCAAAGAATCACATCATCTCCGGTCAGAAAGATAAAATCTGTATTTTTGCTGTCACTGCAAAGAGGAAGTCCCATCAATTGCAGCCATGAATACCAGCGCGGAGAAAACAGAAAGCCGTTTTTACGCTTAGTCAGCGCACGTGGATGTGCAAAGACCGAAATGCCGTCAGTACGGTGATTTTCCGGGATTAGATGTGTAATTGCATTTCGGTAGCCGGTATCTGAGATAAGCATTTCTGTAATCTCATCGTAATTTGCAGCAGGGCAGTCGAGATAGTCAAACAGATTCAGCTGCATATTCCGAAAACCGTTTGTAAGACACCAAATCAGCTGCAACCTTGTAATGCTGTTTGACTTCTGATAAAGACCGTAGGTGTCATTTTCAACCTCCGGCTGGATTTCAACCGACGGATTATCAATAAAATTGCGTTGGATTGCCGGTTGCGAGAAGTTTTGCGGTATTGCGGCAATTTCTCCTTCACGGTAAAAATCCATTCCGGTCCGAATGCGCGTAATCTTTTTTTGGGGCAGCATTTCACTGAAAAATTCCTTTAAATCACGGTCTGCAGTTACGCTTGGGTATGAGGTTGTCATAATTCCGATTTCCGTTTCGGGCGAAACCTCATGAACCGCATCGGCGATGATGCAGAACAGTCGGTTGATATCTTCTTTTATTTGTTCAAAATACGCTTTGCGTATAGGATCTTCTTCATAACCGGATTCCGTAATATGTTTTTTTAATTCCTCCGGAGTGAGGTCCTTCCCGGCTTTTTCCGAAATCATGCGGAGGTGCTTTGGGCAGAAGCATATCAGCTGACCGAGTGAAATGGCGCGGACATCGTCATCTGCAAAAATCACGGATGGTTTTAGTGCGGCATAGTACTGATAGATTTCCCTTATGTATGCATCAATATGCTCATCCTGCGGACAAGCACAGCCCCTGGACTTTTCACCGTTTATTGTAACGGCGCGGCGAAATCCGGATTCCTGTTCATCTGCATAAAAGCAATGACCTATGGTGTACATCATGTTAATCCCTGTTTCAACTCCGTCGTTCTTGAGTTTGTCAATATATGGGCGTAGCATTTGTGCGTGCTTTTGATAATAATCTTTCGGAAAAAATGAGTGCCCTTCGGCAAAAGGCGCGGAAAATAGAATCACTCTTTTAATTCCCGTTCGCTTCAGAAAGTCTGTAAGCATATCGAAGCGTTCCTGCGTTTTTTCAAATCCGATATAATATCGCAAAACCATGTTTGCCGAATCATTCATCATTTAATTCCTCCCATGTGCAGATAATCAAAATTACATGTTTTCAAAAATTCTCTTGCAATCATATAAGCACCGATTCTGTTGGGGTGAATTCTGTCCCAGGCAATGCAGAATTGGTGTCTTGTTTTGAAATATACATCAAACATTTCCTGAATGTCGATATATTGGCATGAGTATTTTTCGGCGGTTTCCCTGCATATTTGTCTGTATTTATCCATTTCGGCTCTCAGCATATCCGTTCGGCAGGGTTCGGCAACATAAGGCGAGATAAAGATTACGCCCTTTGCGGTCTTTTTTGCCGATTCTGCCATTGCTGCAAGGTTTTTTGCATATTCTTCGCAAGGAATCTGTGAATCGGGTTTTTGCGGATATAAAAATTTAGTAACGACATCGTTTATGCCGATACAAATACTTACCCAATCGGGTTTAAAATCAAGCACATCTTCCTGCCATCTTTTTAGCAGCGCCCTGCTTGTATCTCCGCCTATTCCCGAATTTATAATTCTTAAATCAAGCTCGGGATATGTTGCGGCAAGCATATCATATATAAAATGAACATATCCTGCGCCCAAGCCTTGCCCGAGGGCATCGGCCTCTCCGTAAGGGCGTGTCTTATCCATATCTGTTACCGAATCACCGGCAAATACAATTACATCTTTATCGTTAAAAATCATTTTATTGTTCTCCTTTTCATTTAACTACTGATTGTAAAACTCTGAAATATTAGATTACAAGCGGTGTTTCTTATTACTTAAGATTTTCATTTATTTTACAAAGTATATTATAACGGCATGATACCGAATTGATTCATCTCATTATTCTTTTGATGCCGGATATTCATTTCCCAAAAGATAAAGCGGTTTTTCGTCCTCATCAATTTCCGGGAATCTTCCCGTCGGCTCATAAAAACGGTTATCAACTCTGTCATCGTTTACCTTGGATACTTCTCCGACAAGTGTTGTGCCGCTGCCCTCCTCGCCCCAGAATTTATGATACATTCCGGTTTGAATCGAGATACTTTCTCCCGGCATAAGTTTGATTAATCCGCCTGCTTTAACCCGGTATACCCTGCCGTCGGACATTATTGTAACGGGATTTTCTTTATCCATTTCTTCGTTTTCTGTTGAGTTGTATACCTGAATTATAAGGTTTCCGCCGCCGCGGTTTATAATATCCTCCATTTTGCTCCAGTGAAAATGGAACGGGGTTATTTGGTTTTCCTGCACGATAAGCAGTTTTTCCGCATACGGCTTGACATATTTGGGATTGTTAAAATTGCCGTTTCTGAGAGTAATCATCAAAAGCCCGATTTTGTTATAATCTCCGCTTCCGAAATCCGTTATATCCCAGCCGAGCATATTATCTCTGATTTCGTCATACTCGTGTCCCAGGTTCTCCCATTCATCAGGCGAGAAGCGAACAAACGGCGGTAGTTTAAAGTTCATCGCCTCAATAAATTCAATTGCTTCTCTCATTATTTGATTTAATTCCGATCTTTTCATGATAATTCCTCCGTTTTAAAGAATGTGTTTATATCATGATTATATCAGAATTATTTTGCAATAATAGATAAAATCAAGATAATAAAAATAAAAGTGGTGATGCATATGTCAAAAATTTATATGGTCGGAAATACGCATTTCGATCCGGTATGGGAATGGAAATGGGATGAAGCGATGGCATCAATCAGAGCAACATTTCGTTCGGCTCTTGACAGAATGAAGGAATATCCGGATTTTTGTTATTCGTTTTCATCGCCGCCGGTTTTTGAATGGATAAAAAAAACAGACCCGGAAATGTTTGAAGAAATAAAATCAAGAATTGCCGAGGGCAGATGGGATTTATGCGAAGGCTGGTTCAATCAGCCGGATTGCTTTACCGCAATGGGAGAAAGCTACGTACGGCAGGGCTTGTACGGACAGAGGTATCTGGCAGAAAATTTCGGAAAATATGCACAGTGTGCTTTTAATACCGACAGTTTCGGACACCCGGATATGCTGCCGCAGATACTTTTAAAATCCGGCATAAAATATTATTGCCTATGCAGACCCGAAGAACACCATTATCATTTGGAATCGCCGCTTTTTAAATGGAAAAGCAGTGACGGAAGTGAGATTACGGCTTTCAGAATAGGAGGAATAGCCGGTGAGGGCTGGGCAAAAAATACTGCGGAAAATATAGAAAAGGCAGATATATCCGGCTGCGACATACTCATGGTATATGGCGTTACGGATCACGGCGGAGCACCGACCAAAAAATCGATAGAGGAAATAATAAAATCCAGCATTGCGGATTTCAGCACCGTAAGCGGATATTTTGAAAAGCAGCAAAGCGTTTCTTCGGAAATAAAGGACGAATTTTTAACCGGAGATTTTGGAGTATATGCAAATAATACTGCGGTAAAGCAAATGAACAGAATTGCCGAGTATGCTCTGCTCAATGCGGAAAAAAGCTGCTTTATTGCAAAAAATCCCTGTATGGATAAACTTGCGGAATGCTGGCATGATGTTCTGTTCAATCAATTTCATGATATATTGGGCGGCGCTTCGATAAAGGAAGCATATACGGACGCGCGTAATCTGTACGGCAGAGCAGTTCAGACCGCAAATGAAATAATGCATTATAATTTACAGAGAATGACGGCAAAGATGCAGATGCCGGGAAAAAATCCCGATAATGAATGGAATTTGGTTTTGTGGAATTTAAATTGCTGTGAGTACGACGGGTATATCGAGGCAGAGGTGCAATGGGCGCACGAATTTGAATGGTATGACGGCGGTATTGTTCTGGAGGACGAAAACGGCAACAGAATTGATACTCAAATAATTGAGGAGCATTCGGCAATTCCGAGGTTCAGATCAAGATTTATATTTAAGGCAAAGCTGCCGTCATTGGGGTATAAATGCTATAAGGTTATAAAAAATCATTGCAGTTTGGAAGAAAAGTCAATTTCGGATTCTGATAAGGTTGAAACAAAAAGATATATTTATACAATTTCACAAAAGGACGGAAGTATTGTCAAAATCTATAATAAAATAAAAAAGCGGACAGCGGCAGCAAACCTTTTTGTACCGAATTGCTATGAAGACAGCGGAGATGCATGGTGCTTTAATATAGATTCGTACGGAAAGCTTTCGGGCGGTTTTTCGGCAGTAAAATCTGAGTTTGTTGAATGCGGAGATTTATATGATAAACTAAAGATTACACTAAAATACAATGATTCTTTGCTTTATTTATATTATAAATTTTATCATAACGAGGATTATTTTGATGTTGAATATACGGTTAACTGGAACGAAAAGCATACGGTATTCAAATTCGATTGCGATACGGACGATGACGAGGTTTCGGTTTCAACGCCGTACAGTCATATGACAAGAACAAAATCACCAAAAGACAGACCAATGGGCGAATGGCTGGAAACCGAAAGTATACTTTTTCTTACCGGAAGTGTTTTCGCATATAATTTTAAAAACAGTAACCTTGGTTTTACGGTTCTGCGCAGTCCGATTTACGCAGATTTTAGAATCGGGGAGCTGAAAGAAAAGGATTATATGATAACAGAGCAGGGTATAACAGCAGGAAGCATGAGAGTAATACTGAAGAACAAGAGGTATTCGCCGGCTGAGGAGGCGATGCGCTTTAATAACCGCCCGATTGTTGTTTGTGAATCCAATCATGACGGAAGTCTTGCGCAAACCGGCTGTTTTGCTTCGATAAAGGCAGATAATGCCGTCATCTCGGTTGTAAAGTATGCGGAGAATAACGACGGAATTATCGTGCGTGCAACAGGCTTCAGCAGAAAAAAACAAGATGCGGCTTTAGCATTGTACGGAAATGAATACAATATTTTGCTGGGAGCAAACGAGATTAAGACGTTAAAATTAAACGGCGGAGTATTAACCGAGGTTAACATGCTTGAAGAACAGGAAATAACGCAAAAATAAACGCGTTATAATTTGTGCTGCAGAGGTGCGGCGGAATGGAGATGAAAATGTATATCGGAGGATTGGATATAGGAACTACCGGCTGCAAGATAACAGTGTATAATGAAAAAGGGGAATTTGCAGCCGATACCTACAGAGAATATAATGCGTCGAGAGTAAACGGCGAGCATGAAATTGATGCCGCCGGTATTTTAAGCGCGGTTTTTGATTGCATAGAGGAAATATCAACCGTCGCAAAACCGGAGGTATTGGGCGTGACATCGTTCGGAGAAACCTTTGTTATGCTTGATGAAAACGATAACGTATTACTGCCGTCAATGCTTTATACCGATCCGAGAGGAGCGGAGGAAACCGATGAGCTTTGCCGAAAGTTCGGCGAGGATAAGCTTATAGAAATAACCGGTACAAAACCGAACGCAATGTACAGCTTCCCTAAACTTATGTGGATAAAAAGGAATAAGCCGGATATCTATAAAAAAGTGAAAAGAATACTCCTGATGGAGGATTATATAATATATTCACTCACGGGGAATGCGGTTATTGATTATTCTCTTGCAGCGAGAACCATGGCTTTTGACATAAGAAAAAAATGCTGGGCAAAGGAGATATTCGACGCATTTGCAATAGATGTAAAGCTGATGTCTGAGCCTGTGAAAACAGGAAACGCAGCAGGTCGGTATAAAGATATTGTGATTGTAAACGGAGCACACGACCAGGTCGCTTCGGCAGTGGGTGCAGGGGTCTTTGAGGTCGGTCAGGCGGTAGACGGAACGGGAACGGTTGAATGTGTCACCCCTGTATTTGACCAAATTCCCGATAATAAAACTATGTACGAAAAGGGCTATTCGGTTGTTCCGTATGTTTTTGACGGTACATATGTATGCTATGCACTTTCCTTTACCGGCGGAGCTGTTTTGAAATGGTTCAGGGATAATTTTGCCGAAGAAAAGGGAAAAGACGCATATGCCGTGCTGGACAGAAAAATTTCGGATTCACCTACGGATATTCTGGTTATGCCGCATTTTGCCGGAGCGGCAAATCCTTATATGGATATAAAATCAAAGGCAGCAGTCCTGGGACTGACGCTTGAAAATACGTGTTATGATTTTTATAAAGCACTTATGGAGGGCGTTACCTATGAGATTATGTACAATATCGAAACTTTGGGGCAGCTCGGAATCAATATCGGCGAACTTTTTGCAACGGGAGGCGGCGCAGCGTCGGATAAGTGGCTCGGGATTAAGGCGGATATACTGGGCAGAAATATAACGGCTCTTGCGGCAAAGGAAGCGGGAGCTTGCGGAACCTGTATGCTTGCGGCGGTTGCTGCAGGAGCATATGAGAATTTATATCAGGCAAAAAAGTATTTTGTAAAAGAGAGAAAAACCGTAAAACCGGACAGCGGCAGAAGTGAAATATATAAGAAAAATTATGAAAAGTATAAAAAAATTTACAATGCGGTAAGAACTATCGCAGAATAAAAAGGAGAAGTAACAAATGCTTGTAACACTAAAAAATATATTAAAAATTGCAGAGGCGGAAAAGTGCGCAGTCGGGTCGTTTAACACACCGAATTTTGAAAGCATTCAGGCGGTTATCGGCGCGGCGGAGGAACTGAACTGTCCGGTTATAACGGTTATAATTATGCATGCTCAGATTCATGAGGAAATGGGACTTTGCAGAATGAGTGAAATTGTGACCGTTATGTTGTTTATAGCAGATAAAGCAAGTGTGCCTGTCTGCGTTCACCTTGACCACGGCACAGATTTGGATTATATAAGCAAAGGACTGAAATTGGGCTTTACCTCGGTTATGTATGACGGCTCGGAGCTTGATGATAAAGTGAGTTTTGCAAATACTTCAATTGCGGTGGAGGCTGCCAAAAGATATGGAGCAAGTGTTGAAGCGGAAATCGGCTCAATGGGCGCAAGGGAATCAGGAGAAAAGGGAGAAACGGATGAGAGCATCTACACCGACCCGAAAGCAGCAAAAAAAATTGCGGAGGAAACCGGTATCGATGCACTTGCGTGTGCGTTCGGAACGGCTCACGGAATTTATCTGAAACAGCCTAAGCTTGATTTTGAAAGGCTTGACAAGATTAATAAACTGACCGATATTCCGCTTGTTATGCACGGCGGCTCGGGTGTGAGCGCGGAGGATTACAAAAAGGTCATTAAACTCGGAATAAGGAAAATAAATTATTATACATACATGTCAAAAGCAGGCGGAGAGGCTATATCCGGCAAGCAGTATGCACAATTTCATGACGCAGCAGCCGACGCTGCAAAGGCGATGGCGGATAATGCAAAAAAAGCCATAGAAATTTTTTCAGGAAATATTTGACGGTATAAAAAGCGGTAATGTTTATGAAAAACATTGCCGCTTTATTTTTTTTATTTTTTTTCGAAAAATTTTCGGAAAAATAAAAAACTATTGACTATTGTTAATTTTTGTGGTAAAATTCCGATTGATTAATTATCTGACGAAAGGCAGGACAGAAAAATGAAAAAAATATTAAACGGAATATGGACTCTTTCGGGCGAAAATAAGGACGGAACAGCAATTGAAATTGAGGCTTCCGTTCCCGGTTATGTTATGCCGGAGCTTGAAAAATCAGGAATATTACCCGATTTATTCTATCGCGATAACAATAAAAATTGTCATTGGACGGAGGATAAAACATGGGTGTACACCAAAAAATTTACTGTCCCCGATGCGGATTTAACGGATGCGTATCTGAGCTTTGACGGAGTGGATACATATGCCGACATAATTTTAAACGGCAGATTGGTTTATAAAACGAGCAATATGTTTCTGCCGTTCTGCGTAAGCGAAGGACTTAAAAAAGGAGAAAACGAACTTAAGGTCGTTATTCATCCGTATAAGGAATATGTGATAAATCCGAAAGCCAGAACCTCCGCATTCGGCATGTTTGACAGGCTTTATGTGCGCAGAGTGCAGTGCACATTTTTCTGGGATTGGGTGGACAGGTTCGTTTCTGCCGGGATATGCGGCGATGTAACCCTTGTTATTCCCGAAACCGCCGAAATTGAAAATACTCATGCCGAGGTTGCTTATATAAGCGGCAGGTCGGCAGGAATATCTCTAAGGCTAAAAACCAAAAAGGCACTTGAAAATGATTGCCGATTCAAAATTGATATTAATGCACCCGACGGAAAAACCGTGTGGACGGAGGAGGGCAGAGTATTTCTTTCGGAAATCTTTATGCAGGCAGGAATCAGAAATCCGGAGCTTTGGTGGCCGCACGGCTATGGAGAGCAGCCGCTTTACACAGTTTCGTTTACGCTTTTTGATAAAGACGGAAAAGAAATTGACAGCCATAAAAAAAGAATAGGAATCAGAACGGTTGCACTTGAAATACTTCAGGACGAGCCGGGAAGCATTGAAGATAAATACAGTAAAAAGCTAACCGGCGGAGAAGAGGGACATATCGGCGAAAGTCTGACAGTTTTGGTAAACGGAGAGAGAATTTTTGCAAAAGGCGGCAACTGGGTACCGCCGTCGCCGTTCCCGGACAGGAGCAAAGAGTATAAAACAAAAGCGGCGGAGCTTGTTAAGGCAGCAGCAGATGCAAACATAAATATGCTGAGAGTGTGGGGCGGCGGTGTGTATGAGCCGGACGAATTTTACGACGCGTGCGATGAGTACGGAATACTTATTACTCAGGATTTCATGTTCGCATGCGGCGACTTCCCGTTTGAACTGCCGGAATTTTGCGAAAGTGTGAAAAAGGAAGTTGAGGCAAATATCTTAAGATTACGCCACCATGCATGCATAGTTTATTGGAGCGGAGACAATGAAAATATTTCAGGCTTTGCATGGGATGACCCCAAAACAACAAATATTGCGGTAATGAATGACATATTCCTTCCCATTTTGGACAGGCTTGACCCGGGACGGGTATTCAGAATATCAAATCCATACGGCGGCAGAACAAATGATGACTATACCGTGGGCGAAAATCACGGCTTCGGTTGGTGGCCCGGGGCGGAAAATCTTTCTCCCGATTCTTTTAAAGAGACGGGAAGATTTATTTCCGAAAATCCGGTCGGAGGGTATCCGCCGAAATCCTCACTCAGAAAATTCCTGACAGAGGAGGATATGGCAGGCTGTGAAAGTCAGGTACTTGAATATCATATCAAAAACAATCCTCATTTTACGGAGGTTATGCATTGGCCGTCAATCCACGGAAGATTAAAGAGGAATGCGGACGTTATGGTCGGCGGAAGCTGCGAACTTTACCGATACGAATATATCGAATATGAGTGGATTCGCTTGCTGATTGAAAATGCAAGGCTTAGGAAAAACTACACCTCGGGCATACTATTCTGGATGTATAATGATTGCTGGCCGGCTCTCGGATTTTCAATGATTGATTATTATCAGACACCAAAATCAGGTTTTTATGCGATGAAGCATACCTGCTCACCGATTACGGCGGCAATACAGAAAAAAGATGATAAACTCTGCTTCTCGGTTTTGAACGACAGCTTATATGAGGGAGAAGCTGAGGCAAGGATTTTGACGGTTGATACCGCAACCGGTGAAGTATCGGAGCTTTACCGCGGCAGTGCCGATTTGAAGAAAAATGAAAATACAGAGCTTAGCTTTACGCTTTCTTCGGATATCGGCAACCAAACTATTATTTTTGCAGATGTGTACAAGGGCGGCAGGCATGTAAGCCGCGCAAGATATTACGGCGGTTGGCTGGCTGATGTAAAGCTTGCTCCTGCAGAGCTTAAGTGGAGTATCGGCAGGGACTCAATCAGCGTTCAATGTATTTCAAATGTTGCAATCGGAGTTTCGTTTGACGGAGATTTCATTTTGGAGGATAATTTCTTTGATATGCTCCCGGGCGAAAAGAGAGAAATAAAGTTTGCCGCGCGTGACGGTTTTGACGGAAAAGCAGAATGTGCGGTATACAAAAGTTAAAAGAGACATGCAAAAATGCACGCAATAAAAAACGCCCCCGAAAGTCAGAACAAAATCTGACGATCGGGGGCATTTTTTGCTTTTCAGCCGTTTATATTGAGCATATGTTTATTTCCCTGCCATCTGTTTTTTGTCAAAACAATCTTTTCCGATTTTCTGAATTCTCTTGGGCTTGTCAGAGTATGCTTCCTGAAAATTTTCTCAAAATATTTTACATCGTCATAGCCGACCGCATGTGATATTTCGGAAATACGCATATTCGTCAGTGCCAGCAGATGACACGCGTTGGTAATGCGCGTTTTTTGATGATACTGAACAAAAGAATAGCCGGTTTCTTTTTTGAATTTTGAACACAGATATGTCGGGTGTATATGAAATATCTCGCCCATTTTTTCAAGCGTCAGGTCCTCGTTGTAGTGCTGCTCGATATAAGAAATGATTTTATCCGATGTGGATGAAATTTCCGATTCCATATCTTCGGGAGTGAGATATCTTGCTATATGAATGAGTATGGATATCAAATCGCACCTAAGCTTTTTTTCATAACCGAAAAGCATATATCCGAATTCTTTTTTCATGTCGAGCAAAAGCTGCTCTATAATTCCCGAATCATCGTGATAGACAGTATTTGCAGGTTTTCCTCCGCGAACCTTTCCGACAAGTCCTATATTTTTACTGGCAAGAACCTCGGCAATGGTTGCATTGTCATGCAGAGTATTGTCGACCGCGGACGGCTGAAACAAAACATTTATAAGACCGCAGGAGCTGCCCTGAGGCTTTGTAAGCTTGTGTGAGGTGCCGAAATCAACAAGAAAAAAGTCATTTTTTTTCATAAGCACTGTCTGGCCGTTAATTGTATTATATATTTCGCCGGACATAACCATGCAAAGCTCAAGAAAGCTGTGCGTATGCGTCGGTGTTCCGGGTTCGTTATTCTGAACGTTAATTACTATTTTCGATGCAATATTGTGGTACATTTCAATACTGTCGGAATCGTCTGTGTTTTTATACAAATTTATCACCCCTTTTGTGATTTTATTATATAACGCCGGAGGGATTTTGTCAATTTAATTTTATATAAATAATTTCTGCATTTATTTTTCAGAAAATACTGTTTTCAGAAGGGGTGGGTGGGGATATTAAAAATGTGCAAAAATCCCATGTTTTTCATGTGTTCAGGGCAAATTTTCCACCTCTTTCCGAGGGGATTGTTTTCGGTGTTAAAAAATCTTAATATTGTCCCCTAAAATTGACGAATATTGTTAGTTGATTTATTACCGGTGTGGAGTTATTATATATATAGAGTGTGCGGATTATACATAAATAGTTCGCCGATTAATATAATTTTGGCAAATATGTTATAAATTAGGTCTTTTTTTCGGCTAAAAGAGAAGGTATTAATTTAATACGTACAGGAGTTGCCGTAAAAGATGACCCGGGAAAGGAAAGATTGCTATGAAACGAAAACAAATTATGTCATTGATTATTATTGCCGCAATGATGGGCAGTGCCGATGCGGCAGTATACAATGTCGATTACAATCCGGAGAACAAAAAGGCCGTAATTTCAGGAACTGCAAAGGCAGGCAGCGATGTTGCAATTGAAATTTTGAAGCCCGGAAAAACCGAGAGCGATTTAGACGGGCTCACCCCTGAAAGGTATTCGGAGGTTATATGGCACGTCGATCAGACGGAGGCAGGCAATGACGGAAAATTTTCGTTTGCTTTCGGAATAGACGGCGATTTCAGCTCGTCGAATTATATTACGAGAGTAACTGTCGGAGACGGTAAATCGGAGGAAAATCTGCTGATATATATTAATGCCGCAGATTTTGAAAATGCATTTGACGCAGTTAATTCCGCAAAGACAGCTGCTGAAATGGCACAGGCAATAGAGGACGGAAAAAATTATCTCGGATTGGACAGAGAATATTATCCTCTGCTCACAGATGCTCAAAAGCTTGCCTTGGCAGACGAAGTGCTGAAAAACCGCGGCTCTGAATATGAGAATCTGGAAAGCTTTAGGGCGGCATTCAGAAAAGCGCTTGCAACGCAGGCAGTCAACCGTGTATCGGGCGGAGACATAGAAATAAGCAAAACGCTTGCGGATTTTGAAGATATTTTCGGACTGGAAGCTTTGGAAAGCAATGCTACATACAAAAAACAGGGAGACGAGGTTAAAAAGATTATCCTTGCAGCAATGTCAAAAGGCGGCTTTGCAGACGATGAAGATGTCAGAACCGCTATGACGGAAAATACGATTTTGACCGCTGTTTTAAAGATTGACGGCTACGACGGAGTTTATGATATATTAAGCGCAAACAACGGGTATTTAAAAATTGATTTCACCGCGTATAACTCGCTATCGGATAAAGCGGCGGTGCTCAGAAAAATTGCCGGAAAAACATATTCATCGTGCGAAAGCCTGAAAGACGATTTCAACAAGCTTGTATCGGAGGGGAAAAAATCCTCCGGAGGAAACGGAGGAGGCAGCTCGGGAGGAGGTTCTTCCTCGGGCGGAAATAAAAATAATTCGGTGAACCTTCCGATTAGCGATAACACGGGAGCAATCACTCCGACAGAACAGGAACGGTTTAACGACCTTGCAAATGCGGCATGGGCAAAAGAGGCAATAGAAGCACTGGCGCAAAAAGGTATTATCAGCGGCAAGGGAGACGGCAGCTTCTGCCCGGGCGACAGTGTAAAGCGTGAAGAGTTTATCAAGATGCTTGTGTGCGGACTGGGACTTTATAATCCTGAAGCACAGACGGATTTCAGCGATGCCGAAAAGGGCAGCTGGTCATATTCATATATAGCTTCGGCGCAGGCAAATAATCTGACAAGCGGCAGAGGAGACGGCAGCTTCGGAGTAGGTGAAAACTTAACGAGACAGGATTTGGCGGTTCTGTTCAAAAAGGCTGCCGAGATTAAAGGCTTGACTCTCGGTTCGGGCAATGGCGATAACTTTGCCGATGATGCCGAAATCTCGGAATATGCAAAAGAGGCTGTTTACGAAATGAAGCAGGCAGGTCTTATAAGCGGAATGGAGGACGGCTCGTTCCAACCCAAACGCACCGCGACAAGAGCGGAGGCGGCAAAAATTCTTTACGGTTTTTTAAAGCTTATAAATAAATAAATAAAATGAGGAGGACAACAAAGTGAAAAAAATTATCTCGGTTATAATTTCAGCGGCGATTGCCTTTTCTGCGGCAGCAATACCTGTTTCGGCAAGTGCCGATTATGAAAAGGAACTCGATATTTTAAAGCAGCTCGGCATTACCGATTCGGATTACGGAGAGGCTGACGGTGATGTGACAAGAGGAGAATTTGCGGCACTGCTTGCCGGAATCATGGGTTATGAAGGCGGAAAAGTGTCCGGAAGTTACAAGGATGTTGAACAAGAGCATTATCTGGCGGATAAAATCAATTATGCTACGGAGCGCGGAGTTTTCAAAGGTTATGCGGACGGAAGCTTCCGCATGGAGGAAAAAATCACTTGGGAACAGGCTGCCGTTTCGGCAGTGACCGCACTCGGATATGAAAAATATGCCGAGGCAAACGGAGGTTTCCCGACCGGATATGTTAATACCGCGGCTTCGATGAAGCTGATTAAAGGCTTGGGAAACAGCAGTACAATTTCGTACGGACAGGCGGCGGAAATTATATATAATATGCTCGATACCGAAATTATGTCGGTTGATATCGAATCGGTATCAACCGGAAAGCTGACGTTTTCGGGCAGCGGTAAAACTCCGCTTTCCGAGTGGCTTGGTCTGGAAAAAACAGACGGACTCGTAACATCGGTTGACAAGAGCTACCTTACTTCAAACGGCGCAACACCGGGAGAGCTTGTAATCGGCGGTAAGGCGCTTAATGTAAACGGAAATTATGACGATTTGCTCGGTTTTTGGTGCGAAGCGTACTACGGCAGCGAAAAATCCAAAAACAGCAATGATATTGCCGCTATTGCGGTTATTCCGAGTAAAAACAATACAACAATAATTGATTGCGATGATATTTCCGGCTACAACGGCGATAGTCTGGAATATGACGAGGACGGCAGAGTTAAGAGTATTAAAATAACTGCTTCCGATGAAGTCAGCAAAAACGGAACGGCAGTAAAATCCGGAGACAGAAAATCGGCTTTTGAAAATGCCAGCGGAACGGTGACCGTTAACAAGCTCAGCTCGGGTGATATATCCGTGGCGGTTATGATTGACGCATATGAGACATTTTATGTCAGCGGTATAAATGCAGTGGACAGAATAATATATGACAAAATAGACAGAACAAGAAACCTTAAGCTTGACACGGATGAGACGGATGTTGTGATTTCGGACGGCGAGGGAAAAGCTGCCGAATTTTCCGATATTCAAATGAATAATGTTCTGACGGTTTATGAAAACGGTGACGGAACAAGGGTTAAGGTAATAATTTCAAAAGAAAAAATATCCGGAACATATGAGGGCAAAAGCCGTGAAAACGGTAGAATTGAATATTCTGTGGACGGTACGCAGTATACTCTTGCAAATGATTATGCAGATTCTGATATTTCCGATCCGGTTCTGAATACAGAGATTCAGCTTTATCTGGACAGCTTCGGCAAAATAGCTTATGCTGAGTCTAAGCTTGGCAGCGATTTTACATACGGATTTTTGTGTAAAGCGGTACAGGATGAGGATTATGCGGATGATGTAATTTTTAATTTAAAAATTTATACCGCCTCGGGACAGTTTGTCCGTCTCAATACTGCAAAGAAGGTAAAGATTGACGGTCAGAGAATAAAATATGCACCTGAATTTATTGCGTATCTTGAACGCGGAAACGATGATGTAAACACATATCAGCTCATAAGATACAAAACCAATGCGGCAGGCGAGGTATCGGAAATCGATACAACCTATAAAGGCGCAAATGAAAGCGAAAACAGTTTAAGATATATCTATAAAGGCTATTCGGCAACAGGAGTTGAAAAGGAAAAGCTTACCTTTAAGCTGGATAACGATTTTTCGCACAGAGTTTTGTTTGACAGCAGTACAACTCTTATGACGGTTGAAAAAACCTTTGTCGGAAACGAAAAGGTGTTTAAACTGGGCAAGGGTTTCACAAACGGATATTCTTACGCAATGAACGCATATTGCGCAGACGAAAATGCAATAACCGCCGACTTGCTGCTTTTCTACAGTGATACGGCTGAGGACAGAGACAAATCGGTATACGGTGTGGTAAAGGATATAAATAACACAATTGACGCAGACGATCAGCCGATTATTCAGATTGTTTTGAGTACCGACGAAGGCTTGGAAACAACTTATGTGACCACGACGGAATATAAGCTTGACAACGTAATTGCGGCAGGCAGCACAGACGGTACTGTATACAAGCTTAAACCGGGCGACTTTGTAATGCTTGATATAAATGTCTTAAAAGAAGTTGTAAATGCGGAGATACTTTATTCAAATGCGGAAAGCAAATGGGTATCAAAGGATAACTGGTACGGCGATATTCATAATGCAAATGTGACGTACGGACTGGCATATCAGAAATCGGGAAATGCCCTCAGACTTTTAAAAGACGGAGTAACTCCGGTTGACGATCAGAACAAAATTATAGATTCGCTCTACAGCTATAGCTTAAACAGAGCAACCGTTTATGTGTGCGATTCAAAAACGGGCAGAATATCGGAATCCTCTATGGCTGAGATCTGCGACTACAAAAACGGCGGCTCGGGTGCTTCAAAGGTTATACTCTACGCGGACGGCGGATGGGTATATACAGTGGTAATTTACAGATAAAAATTTTAAATAAGCCGATTTTGGCGGAAAGGAAAATTTATGAAAAGAAAAATTGCGGCATTACTTGCATCATCTCTTTTGGCAAGCTCGGTTCCCTCATTTGCTTTTTCCGACGTGGACGAGGGTATGTCGGGCGCTGCGGATTATCTTTATAATTTAGGGATAATTTCCGGTACGGACGGAGTACATTTTTACCCGAACGAAAACATTAAAAGAGCGGATTTTGCAGTTATTATGGATAAGGCACTTAATTTGCCGGAGGTCGGGGATAATGCTTTTTCGGACGTCCCCGTGGATGCATATTACAAAAAAGCGGTAAACAGTGCTGCGGCAGAGGGAATACTTTCGGGCATAGGAGACGGCAGCTTTTGCCCGAACGAGTTTATTACAACTCAGCAGGCGGCGGTGATTTTAACAAAAGCATATGAAAATAAATTAGGTATAAAAATAACCTACGGAAATTTTGCCGACGGTTTAACCGATTCCCAAAATATTGCCGATTGGGCAAAAACGGCGGTAAATAAAGCTGTTACGATGGGATTTGTAGAAGGAGAAAAAGGATTTTTATATCCCGATAAGCCGATAACAAGAGGCAAGGTTGCAGAGGGCGTGGCAAGATTTTTAAATTCGGTTGCCGAGCCGCAGGACTGGAACGATAATTCGGAATCCTACATAGAGCAGATTAACAGAGGAAATATATTCTCAAGCGATGAAAAAGCAGGCTTCATTCTGCACACGGAGTATCCTGTTGTGGAAATGCTCGTAAAGGATTTCTGGAATGAGGAAGTAAAGCACGAATACTTAAGAGTAACAGATAAACAGATAAAGCTTGACTTTTCGGATTTTGATAACGGTTACTATCTTGCGGAATTCTACGCAGGCAACAAAAAGGGGCTTACAGGTCTTATTGCTCAGACGACCTTCTGCATTTTGGAAAATACAGATTATTCCGATGTGGAGGATAAGCGCTTCGGCATGAATATGCATTGTGACAGAAGCTTTGCCGGCTGGAAGTATGACTTATACTCGGAAGCCGCTAAAATCGGCGTAAAGATGATTCGTGACGGCACGGAGTGGCCTGCAACAGAGCCGCAGAAGGGCGTGTACAGTGATTCTACCTACCGTGATTTGCTCAAATGCGGCAAGGAGTACGGAATGGGCTTGCTTACACCGACCAATTATTCGAACCAATATTATGATAACGGTGCAACCCCGTATACCGATGAGGGTAGAACAGGCTATGCAAACTATTCAAACGCAGTATACGAAATGTGCGGCGAGGACACCTATATAGATATGTTCAATGAGTGGTACGGACCTCAGTTCGGTGACAGAGGAGACGGAGACGCGGATTCTCTTCCGTCAACTTATGTACCTCTTCTGAAAAAGACTTACGAAACAATCAAGGCGAAGCATCCGGAGGCACATCTCGGCGCGGTGCTTGCAAGCTGCAATGACTGGGATAAGGAAGTAATTGCGCTCGGCGGAGCAAATTATTTTGACTATGCGTCATTCCATAGCTATACCGGACTTTTCACTAATCAGAATCTGGTAGGAAAATTCAAAGAGCTGCCCGGCATGGCTGATAAAGAATATATGCTGACCGAGACAGGTTGCTCAACCTCGACAAATATGTATGGACGTCCGGAATATATTCAGGCATACTGTGTTCCGATTCTTCACATGATAGCGCTTAACCAGGGTGTATCGCAGATTTATTGGTATGACCTGATAGATGACGGAAATAACGATACCGAGCATGAGGACCGGTTCGGAATACTTCATGCATTCGGAAGCAAATACGGAAATTATACTCCCAAGCCTGCATACGTCGCTTACGGCACAATGACGAGAATGCTTAAAAATAAAATGTTCGCAGAGCAGAAAAGAAGCGGCGACGTACGTGCCTATAAGTACAGCGGAGCAGGTGAGGACACATATGTATTTGTGAAAATAAAGAATGAGGACGAATATGAGTTTGAACCCGGCGGTGCACAAAGAGATATTAATGACACTGAGGAAAGAAATATTGTCGTTTATGCAGATGGACCTGTTCGTGTGACCGATATGATGGGCAAGACAAAGACATATACTCCCAAAAACGGAAAACTGTATTTTACAATTTCAATGGAAGCATTGTATCTTAACGGAAATATTTCCGGATTTGAAGTAACCGATGATGTTTCGGTAAAAGAACCGGAATGGGCAGCGGCAGGCAGTTCTTATGCAATAAATGTTAAACTCCCCGAAAGCGGAGCCACATTCACTGCCGACGGCAGAAAGACATCAGATACAAGCGTTGTTATAAATCCGTCAAGAGTATCCGAAAGACGCGTTGCGGTTATAGACGCATCGGATGAAAACGGAGCATTTGCAAGACTTTCAAGACCGATTGATATTAAGGACAAATACACGGTATCCATTTATCCGACGGTTGAAAGCGGAAAGGGAATGGAAAACGGAGGCTTTAATATCCGTCTTAAAAATAAAGGCAAGGAGGATATGACTGTTAATTCAATCAATTGGTTCTTTGCCGATAAAAACGGAGTATTGGATGTTAATAAAAAGATAGCCGCAGAGTCTGAGGAAATTATCCCGGTATATGTGGGAACGGTTGAAAGCGGCAAAAAATATAATACGCAGCTGCAGCTGACGCTTGACGGCGAGTCAACGGGCAAAATCGATGCTGATGAAACTATAGAGTATAATCTGCTGAGAAGAAAAACCGTCGAGGTTGATGGCAAAATCGATGAAGATATGCCTGGTGACTACGCAATCGATTTGACCGACGGTGTTGTTGTTGCTATTGCAACCGACGGAAGCCGGTACGGCGGTGAGAATGATTTGTCCGGTTATGCTTATCTGACTTATGATGACGATAATTTATATTTATCGGCTGATATTTTAGATAATATGCATGAAGCAACCAGCGATGGCGAGCAGATTTGGCGAAACGACTGCCTGCAGTTTACCATTTATGCACCGGAAAATGATAATTACGACAATACTTCAAAATATTTTGAACTTGGTGTGGCAGATTCGCCGAGCGGACCGACAATGTGGCAGTGGTTTGCAATAAATGAGCCGGAGGACAGAAGCAATCTGCCGGGGCACAAGCTGGCAATCAATACGGTCGGACAGCACACCTATTATGAATTCTCAATGCCATGGAAAAGCCTCGGAATCGACCCGAAAACACAAGGCAATATTTCAATGTCGATAGCGGTAAATGACGAGGACAAGGGCGTCAGAGTAAGCGCACTTTCATGGGGTGAGGGAATTGTAACCGGTAAAAACCCCGACAAATTCAAGAGCTTTATAATTGCAGGAGGTGAAGCAGATGAATAAGAAAATAATTGCGCTGCTCAGCGCCTCGGTAATGGCATTTGCATCCTCTGCAAATGCAGCACCGTTTATATCAACGAGCCATCTTCCCGAAAACACGCCGAGAGAAAATGTGTTCAGTGTGGACGGACAGGAATTTGTTCTTTTGGATATTGCGGACGACAAGCAATCAAAATATTTCGTTTTTGCGAAAGGAATGTTTGCAAACCGTGCGTTTGATTCGTCAAACAGTAACTTGTTTGACCCGTCAAGCCCTGCAAATATTGCATATTTCCTGAATCATGATTTCGTGGAGTACGGTATTCAGGACGGTTTTACAAAAAGGGAATATAAGCTTCCGCAAGGGGTGCTCAACCATATAGATTTTAATCATGAATGGCTGACCGAGGGAGGAACATGGTCAAATGAGTACAAGACAAAATGCGGCATAGCACTCTTATCGGCTGCCGAGGTTACAAAGTACGGAAGCAAAATCGGTTATTCAGACGGATTGGGCAATTTGACAACGGCTGTCGGCGGAGGCAACTGGTGGCTCAGGACTTCTGCACCGAATTCATTGGAGGCGCAGAGAGCCAACGGCTCGGGAAATACTCTCGGATGGACTCCCGCAGACGCAGGGATAATGGTAAGACCTGCATTCTGGCTGGATTCCGACTTCTTTGCAGATGTGGCGATTGATCTTAGAAACGCAGGGAAAAATGTAAAAACGGTATTTAAAGAAAATTATTCAATCGGCGAGTTGAAAAAGATATATTCAACATCGGATGTTTACGACTATCTTGACTATACCTCGGAGGTTAAGCTTTCAAACGCAGTTTTCTCGGGAAAAAGCGGAGCGGTATATTCGGGAGAAAAACTGGATATAACGGTGAATATGTCCGCAAGAGATAATATTGACGGAATGTTGGTGGCTGCGGTTTACAGGCAAAACTCCTCCTGCAAAAAGATTGTATCGAAAAAAGTCAGCCTTTCCAGGGACGCTGAGATTTCCGAAAATATAACACTCGATGCAGTTTCCCACGAAAGCGGCGATTATGTGAAGCTTACTTATGTGGGAATAAGCAATCCGCTTGAAACAATATCAAATTCCATAAGAATAGATTAATGAGAAAGGAGACGGACATCATGAAAAAAACAACATCATTCATTTTATCGGCAGCAATTTTTGCGTCAATGATTCCGACAGTTTTTGCCGAAAGTGAAATCAGAACCGTAAGCGGAGAAACTCCTGCTTACGGTGAAACCCTTACCTTTGATTGCCCGGATGGCGCAGCATCGGAATGGCACAGGGTATCGGAATCGAGTGACACTGTTGTCGGCACGGGTGAAACATATATTGTAACCGAAGCGGACGCAGGGTACGGACTTAAGGCAGTGGCAAAATCAGCGGAAGGCAATGTGCTTGAGGAATCGAACACTGTTAATATAGCAAGCTGGGTAAGCCAAAAGGAGCGCAACACCGCTTACAGCGGAAATGCAGACGCAAACCCGGACTACACCTTTTTATATGACGGAAAAAGCTTTACTATAGGAAGTATTTTCAACAATGACGAATCAAAGTATTTGATTATCGCAAATGATTTGTATGGCAAAAAAGCCGTGAGTGACAATAAAATTGTCAAATTTGACGGAGAGGACAGCACAAATATTCAGTATTGGCTGGATAATGAATTTGCAGGCAAGCTTCCTGCCGGAATAAAGGCAGGAATAAACTTCGAACATATATGGCTCACCGAGCCGGAATATACTTCCGCAGAGCCTGTATGCTACACTTTTAAGGGAGGTGTTACACTCCCGTCAGTTTCGGAATTTATCAAATATCCGAACATGGGTACAAAGGCAGCAGATACTTATTACACAAGAACCCCGGTATTTTTCTTCCGCGGAAAAACGCAGCTTTTTGCGATAGAGCCGAGCAAAGCCGGAATGAACGAGTTTACTCCGTCAACGGTAAGCGTTGATAAGGAAAACGAAATGCGGCCGGTATTCTATTTAAAAGAGGGTTTCTTTAAAAAGAATGCGGTTGACCTTGAAAGAGCCGGAGCGGCTGTCAAGAAAGAAATTGCAAAGTATTCGACCGAAGAGCTTATGAATATTTACTCCGTTTCCGATATAATTAAATATCTCGGAAAAAATCCTCCGGCAGGCTTTTTGCTTCTGGAAAATGCGAAGATTTATTCAAAAAGCGGAGAGAGTATAAAAAACGGTGAAACGCTTGCGGCAAGCTTTGACTACAGTGCACAGAATACCAATGAAATGGCTGATTGGCGCGTTGAATGGTACAGAAAAGAAAGCACCGAAAATAAACTTGTCGGTGAGGACAGGGAATATATTGTAAACGATGCGGACGCCGGGCATGAAGTTTTCTGCAAAATTTTTGCCTCGGATACAGAGGGCGGCAGCGGTGAAACTCAGTCGGACGCGGTATCGGTTGAGAGTATTTCAAATGAAGCAAAGGCTCCCAACTACACTGTAAGCATGAATAAAGAGGCGGACAGTAAATATAAATTCACGGTTGACGGGCAAAGCTTTACGCTTGTTGATACACTCAACAATTCAAAGTCTAAATTCTTTGTAATTGCAAACACAACCTACGGCTTGAAAATTTTGTCGTCAAATAAAATGAATACAAATGATGACGCAAGTATTCAAAAATGGCTGGACAATTCCTTTGTGCAGAGCGGAAACAACGGTCAGGCACTGCCGCAGGAATTGGTAAAATATATTGATTTTGACCATGTTTGGCTTGCAGAGCCTGCTCCGAATCTGTCGGTGCCGCTTGAGGCATATTCCTTTAAGGGCGGAATTGTGCTTCCGTCAATCAGCGAAATTGAAAAATATAAAAGTATAATCGGCTGGGAGGAAGATTGCGGCAGATATTGGACCAGAACCTGTGCAAACCATTTTGAGGACGGTAAAATTTTCGTTTTTACAATCGGACAGGATACAGGCTCGGGATTTATAGCTAATCACTGGGACATTCCCTCTACTATAAACGTCCGCCCGGAATTTTACTTGAATGAAGATTTTTTCAAAAATGTAAAAATCGATTTAAATTCGGCAGGCAGTGTTGTCTTGGACGCAATGAAAAAGAGCTATACAATAGAAGATTTGTCCGCGCTTTATTCCGAAGAGGATTTGAGAGCACACGGATTCCATCGCAGCTATGAAGCGGATGTTATCTTCGGGGCTCAAAGCTTGGAGGGAGTCGGTTCAATTTCGGCTGATGTGACTTTTAATTCATATAACAAAATTGAAAAAAGCGGTGTTGCAATCATGATTTTGTATGATGCAAGCGGAATGAGCATCGGTATGACAGCAGAGCCTATCAAAACAGGCGAAACAAAGACTCTGTCTTTAAATAATCTATCGGGAGTTACCGATGATTATAACGTAAAGGTTATGATTTGGAATGACGCGCTGAATATGAATGTAATTACAAAAGCAGTCAGCTTTAAATAATTTAATGTATATAATATCATGCCGGCAGCGGCAAAATTTTAAAAGGAGCGGCGCATGATAATATATTATAAATTTTATACTATTTTATAATAGAAAGGAAATGGTGATTTTATGAAAAAATTATTATCATTGAATCTGGCATTGGCTTGCTTTGCCACAACGCTCGTCCCTATGACGGCAATGGCAGCAGGCGAAACAGCTTCAATCGAAACACTCAGCGGCGAGGCCCCCGCATACGGAGAAACTCTGGCGGTTTCCGTAACAGGAGCGTCTCAGCAGTACGCGGTTGACAAATGGATAATCGGCGATACCGAGGTTGAGTCGGACGGCAGCGATACATATATCGTTACCGAGGCTGACGCAGGCAAATCAATCTCTGCGGTTGTAGCCTTTGAGGATGAGAGCACCGTAACAACAGACGCGGTTGCAATTCCGAAAAGACTTTATTATGATGTTGTGCCGCAGAATACATGGGTCAGCGGTTTGGTAAGTGCACCTGCAGCAGCGTCAAAGTTTACATATGACGGACAAACATTTACTCTTGCAGATACATTCAATAATGAAAAATCAAAGTATTTTATTATTGCCGATGATTTGTACGGAATCAGAATGCGTGATAAAAATAAGCTTGATGAGGAATCAACCCTGCATACATGGCTTAACGGCGATTTTCTTAAATACGGAAACGAGGACGGAGTCGCTGCGTTAAGTTCGGTTATCCAAAAGCATATTGACTTTAATCACTACTGGGCAACAGAGGGAAGCGAAGGAATATTTGACCCGTATGCATATAAGGCAGGAGTTTCTGTTCTTTCTGCAAGTGAGCTTAAAATGTACGGAGCAAAAGCGGGCTATAACATGGGTTCTCTGTATATGCTCAGAACCGTTCTCAGCAATAACGATATTCATTATTTGGTTGTGCCGGGAACAGGAGCGGCAACAGAAGTATGCTTAGGCAACTGGAATGCTCCGTCATCTTGCAGTATCAGACCTGTATTTTACTTAGACGGTGAATTTTTCAAGGAAGCGGCAATAGACTTGTCCACTGCCGGCGCGGAAGTTAAAGAAACTGTAAAAGCAGTCGGCTGGGACGCGCTTAAAAAGATTTATTCCACGCAGGATTTGATTGCATATCTCGGCATGGAAGCCGGTGATGATGTTATGGACATCAGAGATATGAAGATTAACACTTTAAGCGGCGAGGAGCTTAAGTACGGCGAAACTGTTAAAGCAAGCTTTAATTATGCCGATACAACACCGCTTGCAAGCTATACAATTAACTGGAAAACAGTCGGCTCTGACGCTATTCTGGGAACAGGTGACGAATATGTTATAACAGAAGCAGACACTGCAAAGTCACTTTATTATACTATAATTGCAACTGATACAAACGGAAAAACCGTTTCAATGGATTCGGAAAGTTATGAAGTACCGGAACGGCTGGTAGAGAGCAGAATTGTGTATACAGATCCTCAGCTCTGGAGTTGTAAAAAGGATTCAAATCCGGATTATAAATTCACCTACGGCGGTAAAAAATATGTACTTGCAGATGTATTGAATAATGAAGCTTCTAAATATTTTATCATTTCGGATGAGCTTTATGGATCAAGAGCAAGAGGCGAATTAAAGCTTGACGAAAATTCAGTATTTACTTCATGGCTGAACGGTGATTTAATCAACTACGGTAACGAAGGCGGAATAGAAAAATTCCCGGATAAAATAAAAGAGCACATTGATTTTAACCATTTGTGGAAAACAGAGGGAAATGACAACAACTTTGACACATATTCTTATAAAGCAGGTGTTAACATTCCGTCATGGAATGAAATGAAAATATATACCGATAAAGCAGGATTTAATGTCGATGACAGCTCGTATATGTTCAGAACCACGCTCAATGATAATTCAGAATGCTATCTTATTTTGGATGCCGGACAGTCTGTAGAAGGTATGGGCAAGGTAGGCTGGTGGGCTGTTCCGTCAACAATCGGCATAAGACCCGTATTCTATTTGGACGGCAGCTTCTTTGCCGACGCTGCAATTGATCTTTCCACGGCAGGCAGTGCGGTTATTAATGAGATTAAAAAGATAGACGAGAAAACACTTTTGTCACTTTATTCTATGCAGGATATGGTTAAGTATCTGGGTTACAAAGCACCGGAAAACTACATATATATAAACAATCTTGCAATTGCGGCAAGGAGCGGTGCGGACACTGCTGCATACGGCGATACTCTTAAAGTATCATTTGAATACGGCGAAGAAAATACTGCTCCGCTCGCAGACTGGACAGCCGACTGGAAAGCAGACGGCGTTAAGGTCGGCGAGGGCAAGACCTATATTGTAACCGAAGCGGACGCAGGTAAAACCATCACGGCAGACGTAACATTTACGGATACTGACGGCAAGGCAGATTTGCACACCTCCAATGCGTTGTCAATCCCGACAATTCTTATCAAAGATTATATCGATGCAGGCAGTGAATTCGGAAGCATAAAAAATACCGGCAAAAAAGACAAATTTACGGTAGACGGAAAAGAATTTTCACTTATTAAGCAATATGACAATGATAAATCGACCTTCTTCGTTGCGGCAGAGGAAGTATACGGACTTGTGGAAAATCGTTCAAACAAGTTTGATCCCAAAAATGATTTGAGCATGCAGTACTGGCTCAGCAACAGCTTTGCCAAAGGCGATGTTGAAAGCGGCGACACACTCCCCGATGACATTACAAAGTACATTGATTTTGACCATATCTGGCTTACAGAGGGAGCACCTGCCGCAACAACTCCGATTGACGCTCCGTACACCTTTACGGCAGGCATAACCGTTCCGTCAATCAGCGAAATTAAACGGAATGAAAATATGGGCTACGCGGTAAATGACAGTTCAACTTATTTTGTAAGAACTCCGGCTAACTTTACCCAAGACGGAAAGTCTTTCTCGTTTGTGTCGGGAACAGACAAAGAATGGGGCGGCGTACTCTTTAATCACTGGGAGCTGCCGTCTACGGCAGGTATAAGACCGGTATTCTATCTGTCGAGAGATTTCTTTAAAAATGTTAAGATGGATATAGAAAATATCGGCGACAATGTTTTTGATATGATGAAGAATAATTACAGTCTGGACGAAATTGCTCATCTTTACACTGCCGATGAAATTGCATTGCTCGAAGAGGGCGGATTTAAATGGAATTTGAAAACAGACATAAGCTTTAAAAACTATGATGAATCGGCAGATGTTACCGAGCTTGCAGGTGCGGCAAGCCTTAAAGCAATCGTAACCGTTGAAAATAACACGGGAGCAGCGGTTAATGCAAAGGCATATATTGCTTTGTATGACGGCTTCGGTAAGCTTGTCGGTGTTGATGCTGCGGATATTTCGGTTGAAAACGGAAAATCGGTAACGGTTAAACCGGGCTTTGAAGCACTTTCAAATGTTGACGCAGGTTATAAAGCAAAGGTTATGATTTTTGACGACGGTATGACTCCGCTTTTAAAGAGCGCAAAGACTTTCGGCTCAACAAGCGGTACGGCAGCAACTGAGGCAACGCTGTCAAGCGCGGCTGCGGGCAACAATTTTTTCGCAGCGAGCCAATTGTAATAAATGTAAAGGCGGACGGTGACTTTTTCTCCTACGAAGTAAAAGACTATTGGGGAAATGTCGTCCAAAAAAGAAAAAATCAGCCGTCAGGCTCTGCTTCGGTAGAGCTTGACGGTCTTGACAACGGCTATTATGAGCTTACCGTTTATGATACGGACCTGGGCTCAAGAGTACAATTGGCAAAAACTTCATTATCAATATTAGAGGACTGTGAGTTCGCATCATCGGATAAGTCATATTTTGGCGTAAATATGCATATGCACAGAAATAACGAATTCGGTTGGAGAACCGGCCTTATAAAAAATGCCTATGCAATAGGTGCAATGAGCATACGTGACGGCAAGGAGTGGCCGGATGTTGAGCAGACTAAAGGCAGCTACAATTTTTCCTTTGCCGGAGTTAAAGCCTTTATGGCTGAAAAGGGTATGGATTATTTATATCAGGCAGGTTTTACCAATAAATATTATGATGACAATATGACTCCGTATACCAACGAAGGACGTCAGGGCTATGCAAATTATATCAAAGCGGCTTACGAGACATACAAAAACAGCTTCATCAAAAATGTCGATGTTTACAACGAATGGTTCGCTCAAGGCGGCAGAAACGAATCTCCGGCAGGATGCACCCCCGAGTATTTTTATAAGCTTATCAAGGCGGTTTACGAAACAATCAAGGACCCGAAATATCCGGACAGAAAACTTTTTGTAAACGCCGGAAGTGAGGATTTTAACAAGGCACTGTATGATTTGGGTGTATGTGATTATATGGATGTGATGTCGGTACATTTTTATCCTGTTCATTTTGATAAGTCATATCCGAGCGATTTGCCGGAAAACGGAACGGCGGAACATGTAACCGCCTACCGCGCAGAACTGGATAAATATTCTCCGGATAAGCATATTCCGATTTGGGTGACCGAGACAGGATATTCCACTACTGTTCGCGAAAACGGAGTAACCGAGTCAACTCAGGGCAAATATCTTCCGAGAATATATCTTGAATATATCTCGCACGGGGCGGAAAAGGTATACTGGTATGACCTTTTGGACGACGGTGTTGTTGACTATGCCGACAGAGGTGCAACTCATGAATATCATTTCGGAATTATGCGTGCGGTGGGCAACAGTATGGGCAGATATACTCCAAAGCCTGCTTATGTCACATTCGGAGTTATGACAAGAGCGCTAAACGGTCTTGAATTCAAATCAGTCACAAAGGATAAAGGGTATTACGATTATGTATTTTCCGACGGCGAAAAGACAGTTCATGCAATGTACGCTCTGACTCCTGCTATAGCGGAGATTGAAACGGACAAAGCAGTGACAGTTACGGATTTAGTCGGCAGAAAAAAGACAGTTTCGCCGACGGACGGAAAAATTCAGCTTAATTTGACCGATGAAATAATTTATGTGGGATAAAAGGATAAGTAAATGATAGGGATTCGTATCCAATTACAAAACGGAGGTTTTTATATGAATTTAAAAAAAGGTATTTCACTGATGCTTGCAGGCATACTTCTTGCATCGGCAAGCGGCTGCGGAACAAAGAATGACGGAAAAATTACCGTAAAGGTAGGTCTGTGGCCGGATGAGACAACGCCGGAGTCACTTGAAACGGCAAATAAATCAAGGGACGAATTTATGGCGGCAAATCCCGATATTAATATTGTCGGTGATACATACAAATATGACACAAAGACTTTCACCATGAAAGCGTCGGCAGGTCAGCTGCCGAATATGTATAAGCCTTGGTTTACCGAGATTCAGCAGATAATAAAACAAGGCTATGCGGCAGATATAACAGACGCTATGAAAAAGCACGGTTTTGATACGGGACTTAACCCCGAGCTTATCAAGTTCGTGACCGGTGAGGACGGAAAGCTCTACGGAATTCCGACCGATGCATATATGCAGGCTTTATATATCAATAAGGATATTTTCAAGCAGGCAGGTCTTACAAATGCCGACGGAAGTATAAAAGAGCCGGATTCATGGCAGGAGCTTGCGGAATTTGCACAGATTATCAAGGAAAAAACGGGCAAGGCAGGTTTTGCGTTCCCGACAACAAATAATTGCGGCGGCTGGCAGTTCTTAAATATCGCGTGGGCATTCGGTACTGAATTTGAAAAGCAAAGAGACGACGGTACATGGGAAGCAACCTTTGATACAAAGGAGACAAAAGACGCATTGCAGTTTGTAAAGGATTTAAAGTGGAAATATAACGCGCTTTTGGACGATACCGTTATCAACCAGGACGATATGTACAAGTATTTCGGCACCGGTCAGGCTGCAATGATGATAAGAGACGTACCCTTTACCGGATATACTTACGGACTGGATAATTCTAAATTGTATGCAACCAAAATGCCCAAGGGTGATGCCGGAAGATTCACTCAAATGGGCGGAAACCTTTGGATGTTTTCTAAAAGCTCAACTCCGGAGCAGATTGAAGCAGGCTTTAAATGGCTTGAATTCACAGGTTTTGCTCCCGAGATGTCAGCTGAACAGGAGGAAAAATTCAGAGAGGACTGCCAAAATACAATCACAAACAACGGTGTAATTCTTGAGAGAGATTCCTTTGATGTTTGGACAAATCCGGAGACACTGGAGAAAAGAAGAACAATCAGAAAAGAATTTGCAAATGTTGATTACAACGATTACAAGAATTATTTTGAAGCAACCGATGTAGAAGTAAAGTTAGAGCCTGCGGCTTGCGCGCAGCAGCTTTATGCGGTACTTGACGGCTGCATTCAGGAGGTTATAACAAACGAAAATGCCGATGTTGATAAACTCATTTCGGACGCTTGCAAGGACTTCCAGCAGAATCATTTGGATAAGATGTAAAAAAATAATCGGGCATTGCCCGATTATTTTTTTACGCTATTTTTTTCTTCTTTTTTATAATAATGAATGCTCCTGCGCACACAATCAATATCATAATTCCTGCCGACACATAAATAACTAAAGTGTTTTTCTCTTTTTCCAAAAGATTAAATGTCGGTGTGCTTGTATTAAATTCCATATAGCTTCCGTAGGCTTTTGACGGAACTTTTTTATATCCGCTGCCGGTATCAATATATATACTTGTTTTTTTGTCTGAAAGCGGCAGATATCTGACGGTATAGCTGTCTGTGTAGACATTGCTGATATTGACTTCATAGCCGTCGATTGCATTTTCGCCCGTGAGCTTTGACGCGCTCACTCTTGCCGAATCGTCGAATGCGCCGCATACCAGAATTATAGATTTTCCGTTTTCTCTTTTTGCATCCGAGGAAAGAATATCCATGTTTCGGTTATATTCCGCTTCTATTACCGCGTCATGAGTGACTTCTTTAAAATCGTAATCGCTCCATTTTCCGTAATACCCTTTCTTTTCGGGAACGCGGGGTATTTCGTCGTCCGGAATGGAATCCTTATAATTATAGGTAAGATTTGCAACTTCTTTATCATCGGCGACAAATTTTAAATTAAAGGAAACCGGTTTGTTAAAATTACTGTCAACAAATCTTGCAAAAGTGCCGACATCTGTTTTTTCGGCAATGCCGTCATAGTTAATGTCGTCAATACCGCCGAGGTCGTCATTTACGCAGTAATTTTTCAAAAGCTTGCCTGTTTCGGCTTTTCCGGCAATCGCTCCCGTATATTCTCCGTTTTCAGAGACATAAACAAGAGTTTGGCAATTTATGATTTTTGACGCTTCGCCTGCGATGCCGCCGATGTAATCATTTCCCGACAACTCGCATTTTGCGGCGGAGCTTCTTATAATTGTGTCGGATTTTCCGGCGATGCCGCCGATGTAGTTACCGTCTGTGGCGGATACTTTTCCATAGTTATCAGAGAGGAGAACGCTTCCCAAATCCATTCTGCCGACTATTCCGCCGCTGTAGTCCTTTTTTGAAGTGACCTCGGCTTCATTTGTACAGTGTCTTACCACGCATTTTGTTTTATAAGTGAATTTTGTCGAGCGCTTTCCGCTTTTTGAGACATCATCCTCCGGGTCAAAGTCATATTCTATAGCCATAGAACCTACAACTCCGCCGACATTTATATCTCCCGATACTGCACCGGTGTTTTTCGAGGTTTCAACTTTTCCGCGCGTATCACCGCTGCGGTCGTATTCGGAAATGTCTTCGTACACATCATCCTTTGATATATCAAGACTGTCATCATATGCGTCGGTCATAATATCGGATAAAAGAGTGAGCTGATCGGTAATATCATTTATATTATCCGAGAGCTTATTCTTTTCATCCTTAAAAATATCATTAAGTGAGGTAAACTCCTTCTGCATACTGCGGATGGAATTCAGCAGACCGTCCATGTTGTCGTTGAACGAATCGCTGACGGACGGAAGCTCCAATGCACCGCCTGCCGATAAATCTTTTACTATTTCATTAAGCATGCCGACAGAGTCGGAAAGGGAAGCAGCGCCGTCCTGCAAATCGCTGCAGCCGTCCTTAAATGCTTGTATCGCTTTTTTTATTGTTTCACTGCTTGCATCAAAATCAAGCGATATTCCGAATTTACCGATTACATTCTGCATTTTTTCAAATGCCTTGGAAAGATTTGAAAATGCTTTTGAAAAATTATCCAAAGCACGCTTTATTGCTTTAATATCGGTTTGGTCGCCCAAAACGGTAAGCGCGTCGCGAATCATGGTAAGCGCCTGCTTGATATCCTTGTAATTTGCGGCGAGCGCTTTTAAATTGGCAATAGTTTCGGAGGTGATATTTTTTAAATATCCTTGATTTTTTAAATCCGAAAGTATTTTTGCAATTTCCTCCAAGGAACCGTTCGCCGCTATGACTGCGTCGATTACAGTGTCCAGACTGTCGGCAATTTCAAGAAAACTGTCATTTATTTTTTTGCGTTCATCAAGAGCTTTATTAAGTGCTTTAACTGCTTCGTCAAGCTGTTTTGCCCCGGTCTGCATGGAATCAATTGCCACTTCCAGTTCATAAAGCGCTCTTGAAAGCTGCTTTGAGGAAAGTCTTAAATAGGCAAGAGCATCCGAAAGATTCTGATTGGTTTTGTCTTTATCCTTATCATCTGTTGTAATTGACCCATTCAGGTCATCGCACAAATCATCAATTGATTGGCTGATGTAATCCCCTGCGGCCTTGAAGTCCTCCAAACCGTCAGACATTTGATTTATTCCGGTTGAAAGTCCGTCAAAGACATCTGGTGATTTAGTCAATGCTTTATGCATGCGGTCGGTCATATCATTTGTTTTTGAGGTGACATCATTTGCGTAATCGGTCACATCATCCGATAAATATCCGACGCGGTCGGTAATATCGCCCAGTACAGAGTTGATATTGTTCAAGCTGTCGTAAAAGCTGTTATCTTCCGAATCAATACTGCCGTTGACAGTACCTTTTATATCTTTTAGAGTGCTTTTGATATCATCAATCACACTTTCGGAATATTCAAGCGTCACATAAGGTTCTGCCTGACCGCAAATTCCGCCTATATCCTTTCTGCCGCGGATTTCACCGCTGTTTTCACAGTCGGCTATATATCCGGCATTACGCCCTGCAATGCCGCCGGTGTTGTAGCCGATTGATTTATAGCCTATATCGGCAAGATTTTTGCATGATATGATTTTTCCCTTTGTATATCCTGCAATGCCGCCGGTGTCTGTGTTTGTGTCAACAAGCTCTGTTTTGTTGGTGATTTCTTCAAGATTGATATTTGTCAAATCCTGAATACTTTTTTCCTCTTCGGTATTTGTGGTATTGACTGCGGAATTGTTTTCGCAAAGTTCTATTCTGCCGAGGTTTTGCCCCGTAATACCGCCGGTGTAAGTGCTTCCGACTATATTTCCGTAGGAGCGTGACGATTTTATTATACCGCTTTCGTTTACATATCCCGCAATGCCGCCGACCGAGGCTTTCCCCGAAATATTGCCGTCAAAAGAACAGTTTATAACCGAGCCGCTCAACTCTCCTGCGATACCTCCGATTGATTTTGCCGTGCCGGACGGAGTAATAACTCCATTGACATTAAGATTTTCAACAACGCCGCCTTCTTGTATATATCGGAAAAGTCCCTGATGCGATCCTTTGTTTACAAGATTTACACCCGAAATTGTATATCCGTTTCCGTTAAATGTTCCGCTGAAGGACGGAATCGGAGTAAAGTTGGAATTGGATAAATCCAAATCGTTTAAAAGCTCAACCGTTTTCCCCTTTGACCAGCTGTCATTTTTGCAGTTTTTTGTAAGCTCAATATAATCTTCAAGAGTTTTAATCCCGACAGTATTTGCCGCGGTTACCGATAAAAGAGGCGCCGCTGCCGAAAATATAAGAATAAAGCAAAGCAACAGACTGATTTTTTTAGTCGTCATCTTCATTGTCGTTACCTCCTTCTTCATCAGGCTCACGAGATATGTTGTTTACATTTACATTAGCCGACATATCTCCGCGCACGATTCCGTGAATGTCCGCGTCGACAAAGCCGTTTATATAACCTCTGACACGTCCGTTAACCAAAAACCGTCCGGTTTCTTTTCTGATAATTTCCGGCTTGTTGATTGTGAACTTGGTTTTTTCTATAATGGTATCGCCCAAAAGCAATATTTCCGGCAGTACGCACATAACCAAAAACATAGATAAAAGCGTACCGGAGCAAAGCGTTTTACCGATTGAAACAATTGCCGGCTGGGTCGACAGCTTGCCTATCAGGAAACCTGCCGAGGCAAGTATGCTTCCGGAGGTCAAAACGGTCGGAAAAGCAAAGTTCAGACTTTTTTTCATAGCTTTTTTTATCGGCATTTTGCCTTTTAACTCCATATATCTGCTCGAAATTACGATAGCGTAGTCGATATTTGCACCCATCTGAATTGAGCTGACTATAAGATAGCTCAAAAAATACATCGGGTTATTAAATATTGTAGGCAAAGAGAAGTTAATCCATACACTGCCTTGAATTACCGCAATCAAAAGCACCGGAAGTCCCGCGCTCTTGAAAGTAAAGAATAAGACGAGTATAACGAAAACTATTGACAGTACGCTTACTATTATATTATCTGTTGCAAATGATTTTGACAAGTCATAGCTGCTGGTTGAATTGCCGACAAAGTAGTACTCACCGTAATATTTTTTTGCTATATCATGGACAGTTTCAATAAAGTTAAAGGTTTCTTCGCCTTCGGTTGGGAGATTTAAGTATACAAGCATTCTGGAATATTTGTCTCCGGAAAGCTGCTTTCTCGCATTGTCAAGCTGAACATACAAATCGTCAAGATCATTTGCAAGTTCATCATCAAATTGCACATATCCGTCCTGCTTCAAATCATAGACAAAGCTGAACATATCTATGAGCGGAACACCGAAACTTTCCATATTTCCGATAAGGCGGCTGTATTCTTCATTGTCCGCGGCATATGCGGCATACAATACCTTGCAAAGATCAATATCAATATCGGTAAGCTCGGCAAATTGACGGGGAGTAAGACGGTCGGTAAGCACATATCCGTCCTTTGCTTCAACGCTTGAAAGTCCGGTTATCGACTTTACCTCGTCATGCTGTTCAAGCTCTTTTACAAGCTGTTTTTCCTTTTCGTAATTTCCGGTCGGGAAAACCAGCGCTGCAAGATTTTCCGCCCCGAAAGTGTCGTCAATCATTTGCTGAGCGATTTGAGTTTCATTTTTTCTGTCCGTTTCGGCAGATGATACATCATATACGTAAGGACAATTTGAGGAAACAAAATATCCTGCAACTATGATTCCGACAAAAATCGGAGGAATTATAAATCTTAGTTTATATACTATATTTCCGAGTACCGATATAGTCGGCACAAGATTTTTGTGATGTGTTTTGTCAATATATTTTCCGAAAAGCATCAAAAGGCAGGGCATCATGGTAAATACGCTCAGCAGGCTGAAGCCGATTGATTTTATCAGGCATATGCCCATGTCGAAGCCGATTCTAAATTGCATGAACATAAGTGCCGCAAGACCGGATATTGTCGTTAACGAGCTTGCGGAAATCTCGGGAATGGATTTTGCCAGTGCGTAAATTACCGCTTCCCTTTGGTCGTGATAGCCGCGTTCCTCAGAGTAGTGGTGTATCATAATGATTGCATAGTCAATTGACAGGGCAAGCTGTAATATGGTTGTAACCGAATTTGAAACAAAAGAAATTTCGCCGAGCATGTAGTTTGTGCCTTTGTTCAAAATTGAAGCGGTTATGAAAGTTGCCAAAAGAATGGGAACCTCCATGTATGTCTGCGATGTGAAAAGCAGAACCGATACTATAATTACCGCTGCTATTAAAAAGACTGTGTTCATTTCGGCATCCAAAGCAGCGGAATCGTCCGAGTCACTCTCCGAAATATATGTGTCGTAATCGGCAAGGAGATTTCGTATTTCGGCATATGCTGCCTTTGTTTCGTCCGAGCCGTCCTCGCTTTTTAAAGTAATGTTGTACAGTGCGCAGCCGTCTTTATAATGGTCCTCGCTGTCGTCAAAGTCAAGCATGCTCACGCAATCGAGCGATTCAAGCTTTGTTTCTATATTCTGTGCCTCGTCATATGTTATATTTATTACCATTACTTTGGAGGTTGAGTATGTAATAAATTCATCCTCCATTATGGTAAGACCTTGTCTTGTTTCGGTATTGGACGGCAGATATTCGGTAATATCATTGCATACCTGAACCCAGTTTTGTGAAATAAATGAGAAAATAAAAGCTGCAATATAAATAACAAAAACGATATTTCTTCTGTCAACTATAACGGAAGCCAGCTTTACAAAAAAGGAATTGTCCGTGCTTTTCTCGTCTTTCATTCTGTAACCTTCTTTCTGCATATTATCATTCTATTATATAATGAAATAAAAATTTTTTCAACAGTCAGATTTGCTAATTTGTATTAATTTTTAGCTTTTTCGGAAATTAATTTTATTGCCTGTTTCAGATTGCTGTCAAATAAAAATCCTGTTTTGTCAATAATATCATCAAAGCTTTCCTGCATGCCGCCGTCAAGCCATTTGTTTATTATTCCGCGCAGTGCGCAGCAGTAAAAATATGCTATAAAGCTGATATCATTCTCATCGGCATTTGTCCCGGACGCTTTTTCTTTCGTAAATTCAAGAACTATATCATATATTACATGCTCGAAATATTTTTCAAGCTGAGGTTTTTTGACAGAGTTGTAAAGATGATAGATTGCTTTTTTGTTTTTCAGGGCAAAATCCGCCCCGGACAAAAGTCCCTCGCGCCATGATGCATACGGGTTTTTATGCTGTTCGGCAATTTTTTTTACTTCGTTTTGTAAAATTTCATCAACCAAATCATATATATCTTTAAAATTATAATAAAATGTGTTTCTGTTTATGCCGGAGTCCTCAACAATATCCTTTACGCTTATTTTGTCGAACGGAAGCCGATTCAGCAGCCTCATAAAGCTTTGCATAATAATTATCTTGGTTTGTTTTGCCATATAAATCTCCATCCCGGCGCAATGCACCGGTACAAAAAATGTATTTTACAGGTATAGTATAACATAAACCCGTCTTTTTTTCAAGAAAAAATATTAAGATTGTATTGCTTTAAAAGGAAAAATGTGTTATACTGATATAGTAAAAAAGAATATTCATACAAAGTGTCACCTATGCCGCTCGGGCATAGGGGGTGAAAAGGGAACGGGGTGTGAATCCCCGGCGGTAACAGCCGCCGTATATACCCGATTGTTTTTATGTCTGTCGGCGAAAGCCGGTCATTGGGAAACTGAGAAGGCAAGGCATTTAAGCGCCCGAGGGTATCAGCCGGAAGACCTGCTTTGGTATTGCTTTTTCCCTTTTAAAAAGCAATATTTTTGATGCGGCAAAAAGGTTTTTTTGCTGTGTAAAAATATGAAAAAACACAGGAAAACTCTGCTGTGGCTGTAGCCGCAGTTTTTTTTATGCGGCACATAAGGAGGGATAGCCGGATTTTGTATTTTTTTCATAATTTAGAGAAAGGATAAAATCAGTATGAAAAATTTTAACAAGGGAATGTCGTGGATATTGGCGGCGGCGTTAAGCATGTCGGTTTTTACCGCACCGGTATTTGCGGACAGTGAGAATTATGTCATTTCAACACCGCAGGAGTTGGCGGCACTGGCAGGAAAGGAAATCACGGGAAGCATTAAGCTTTCATCCGACATTGATATGTCGGGAATCCAAATGCAGCCGATTGCTTCTTTTGACGGCGAATTTAACGGAGACGGATACAAAATATCAAATCTTACAATTAGTGCCGAGACATCGGAGGGCTATATGTCCTCGGGAGCCGGACTTTTTGCACAGTTTTCGGGAACTGCCTCAAATGTTGTTTTTGAAAATCCTGCCGTTACACTTGAAAAAGGCAACCAAACAGGTGTTGCAGTGCTTGCCGGTTTGATTCCCTCGGGCAAAAGCATTGAAATTAAAAATTGCGGAGTTGTCGGCGGCTATGTCAATGTTGAGTCGCAGAAAACAACCTATGAGGGCGCATTTATTGGAAATATTATAAATGCCGACGCTAAAATTAAAAACAGCTTCAGCACGGCGGAGATTAAGTTCGGTGCGTCTAAAACAAACTATAATTATGCCGGCGGTTTTATAGGATATATGATGAATGCTGATTTAGATATATCAGATTCCACATGCGTTTCAAATGTGTCTGCGGCATCAAGCTCAGGCTATACCGGCGGTTTCATAGGAATAATCAACGGTTCAAATGCCGGTAAAAGCATAAAGTTTACCAACTGCTATTATTCGGGTGTGTTATCCGGAAGCTTTGCAAATGTTTTCGGCTATGCCTACAGCGGCAGATATGCTTATCCGGAGGTAACGGTTGACAATTGTTATTTTGATAAGGCAAAAAATAAAAATATTGATTGCTTTTCTTCAAAGGTGAATTGTATCGGAAAGGTTGAAAATATTGAAGATTTGTCAGCGCTTGATATGGGCGATGCGTTTGAGCTTAAGGACGGCTGTCCGCTTCCGAAATGGTATGTGAGCGGACAAAGAGAACCGGAGGAGAAAAAGTACAGCATTTCTTTCAATATCAATCCTCAGACTGCAAAGTTCAGACTTTTCAGCGGTGAAGACGAAATCACATCTGAGTCGGGAAGTTATTCTCTTGCAGCCGGCGAATACAGTTATGAAGTATCGGAATTCGGATATGTAACAAAAAAAGACAAGCTGACGGTTTCCGATGACGCCGTTATTGATATAACTCTTGACGAGTGTGAAAAATACGGACTCAAATTCAATATCTATCCGACATCGGCAGCAGCAGAAATTGCTTTAACTCTTTCAAATGACGGCAAAGTAATGCAGGGTGAAAACGGAAACTACAGCCTGCCCGAGGGTGTGTACGATTATTCGGTATCGGCAGAAGGGTATAAGGCGCAAGCAGGAACAGTTTCAGTTCCGGAAACAAAAGAAGTTACGGTAAAACTCAAATCCGGCAGCAGCTGGGACGGAACAATTTCGGAAACCTTGGACGGTGAGGGAACTGAGGAAAATCCGTACATAATCAAGTCGGGCAGCGATCTTGCACTTGCCGCAGAAAACATAAACGGCGGCAGAAATGCAGCGGCATATTATGTTTTGGAAAATGATATAGACCTCGGATTTATGCCCTGGACGCCGATAGGCAAAACATCGGTAAATGCTTTTTCGGGCAGCTTTGACGGAAAAGGACACAAAATAAAGGGTCTGAGCGTTTCGGACGATACCGTCTATGCGTATTACGGACTTTTCGGCTGCTTAAATAACGCAACCGTTAAAAATCTGACAATCGGCGGAGAGATATTCAGCACACAAAGCTCCGGCTCTGTCGGCGGCATTGCAGGTACTGCAGCAGGAAACACGCTGATAGAAAACTGTGCAAATGCAGTCTATATTTCCGCAAAGGCAGGCATGTCGGTCGGCGGTCTTGTCGGCTATTGCCGCAAGGATGACGCAATAGGATACCGGTGGATTGATAATTCGGTAGTATTTAAAAATTGTATTAACAACGGCGCGATAGTTATGAGCGGCGAGGATAAAAATCAATTCTCGCAGGGAAGAGCAGCCGGTATTGCAGGCTATAGCAAAAACTGCTCACAATTTGAAAATTGTGTAAACCTTGCCGATATAATCGGTGCAAATATTGCCGCAGGTATTTGCGGAGAGCCGGGCTCGGCGCAGGGAGACAACTGCAGTCCGTATATTAAATCCTGCTATAATGCCGGCAATATTACCGGAAAACTTAAGGCTTATCCGATTTACGGAAAAGAAAGCATGAGCAATGTCACAAATTGCTATGCCGCCGCAGACGGAAATAAGGACGTTTTTTATAAAACAACCGATGAAATGAAAACGGACGAGTTTGCCGCGCTTTTAAACGGTGACGGAAATGCATGGCAAAGAGACGGCGGATTCCCATATCCGTCAAATACTGAGATTCCGCAAATTTCGGACGCTTTAAATCGTGAAGCGTTAAAGTACAAGGACGTTTTGAATGTTCCGTCGGGCACGGAAACCGGCAGCATATTCAGCCTTTTAAAAGACAGTGAGACAGCAGATGCCGCAATAAGGGCAAATGTTGACGGAAATGAATATTTTGCAGGTCTTTCGGACGGAAAGGTAAAGCTTTTAAAGGCTGCTTCCGACAAGGCACTGACAGTCGGAGTCACTTTAATTCTTGAAGATGATGAAGGACGTCTCAGAAAGAATATAAATGTTGTTATCAGCCCGGATAATTCGGCAAGACAAAAGCTTATGAATAAGCTTGCGGCAATATATGCGGCAAAAACAACCACTAACGAGTGGGCAGTGTTTGATATGGCTGCATACAGTGATTTGGGACTTACGGATGCAAAAATATCCGAGGAAGCAAAGCAAAATTATGTTAATGTCGCAATTGACGGATTGGATAAATACTATACTCTGGCTTCGGACAGGGCAAAGGCAGAGCTTATAATGGGAACGCTCGGAATAGATACTGCCGAACTTTATCCCGTAAACTCAAATACTCCGATAAACAATGCCGAAAAATTAAGGAATGAAAACTTCGGTTCGGATTATACAACCGCAGTATGGGCACTGCTTGCAAATATGCAGGGAAATGTCAATTTCAGCAGCTCGCAGATTGTAAAGCTTGTTGATATTCTTTTGGCAAATCAGAAAGAAAACGGACTTTTCAGCTACAGATACGGGCTTAACACATTTGTCGATGTTGATTCCACAGGCTGGGCAATAGCAGCACTTTCGCAATTTACATCCTCAGATACCGATACCTACGGAGTAAAGGAAAAAGCACAAAGTTTCACGGAAAAGGCTGTTTCGGGTCTTTCGGCTGAGCTTGGTGAAAATGCGTCATACGGAAATATAAACTCGGACGCAATGGTTATAACCGGTTTGCTTGCAATCGGAATCGACCCGGCAAGTGATGAAAGATTCATAAGAAACGGCTGCTCACTTGCGGATGCGCCTATGCTTTATGTAAACAGCGCAGGAAACGGATTCTTAAGTGCATATGCTTCGGGAGAGCAAGGCGAAAAAATTTCGGCTTTGGCAACAGAGCAGGGATTCAGAGGACTTGTCGCACTTGAAGCTTTTGAAAAAAATAATAAGAAAGCTTATAATATTTACGCATTTAATATCAAGGCAAATGAAAAACCGCGTAAAAATCCGGTAAAGGCAACAGGCAAGGGCAGCATAGAAACTCCTGAAGAACCGGCAGGAACGGACGCAATCAAAGTAAATGCCGAAATCAAAACTCCGGATTCGACTTGGGTTAGCGAGGAAACAGAAGTAAAAGAGGGCTCAACGGTTTATCACCTTTTAAAGCAGATTGCAGATGAAAAAGGTATCGAAACGGACGGACTTGAAACCGGATATGTCAAATCAATGACATATAATGGTGAAACGCTTGTTGAATTCGGCAAGGGACAATCAAGCGGATGGCTCTATTATGTCAACGGTGAACTGCCGGCTGTAGGCATAACCGACTGCGTTTTAAATGAAGGCGATAAAGTAAGCTTTGTATATACTGTTGATTATAAGCAGGCATCCGGAGGAGGAAGCCTGTCGGGAGGCGGAAGCTCGTCCGGCAATAAAGACAATAGCAACAATAATCAGACCGTTACTCCTCCTGCCGATACAAAGTGGGTAAATCCCTTTGCTGATGTCAAGGAAAATGACTGGTTCTTTGAAGCAGTTAAGTATATGAGCGATAAAAAGCTTTTGAAAGGTATATCCGAAACGGAATTTGCTCCTAATAATAAGCTGACCCGTGCAATGTTTGTTACGATTCTTTACAGAGCGGAAAATGAGCCGCAGGCGGACGGCGCATTATTTGCGGACGTTGAAAGCGGTTCATGGTACGCAAAAGCCGTAGCATGGGCGAATACAAACGGTATTGTAAGCGGAATATCCGAAACGGAGTTTGCTCCGGATACAGAAATAACAAGAGAGCAAATGGCTGCAATAATGTATCGTTACGCAAAGTATAAAGGTAATGAGGTGTCTGCGGCTGATGAAGAGCTTTTGTTTGACGACGCAAAAAGCATTTCGGAGTATGCACGTGAGGCAATTTCGTGGGCGGTAAAGAACGGAATATTTACAGGAAAGACAGAAAAGACAATCAACCCGACCGATACCGCAACACGTGCGGAGGCAGCATCGGTATTAATGAGATTTTTAAATAAATAATTAAAAAGGGGATGTAAAAAAAGTCCGGAACGCAAGAAAAGAAGAGAAAAGGACATATTACAGAAAATATAATTGTTTTAGTCTGAACATTTGTATGCAGAAAAATCAAAAAAATTGATTTTTCATAAAAT
>CAKSFY010000007.1 GCA_934454035.1 uncultured Clostridia bacterium
CCGAACTACAGTGCACAGGTATAAAAAAAGGAGGTATAACCTCCTTTTTTTATACCATTTTTTTGAATCTCTCCGCCGCTTATGCGGTCCCTCTCTCGCTGCGGCTCGGTCACACCTCGGCTCTGAGAATCCCTCCACCACCTTCGGTGGTCCCCCTCCCTTTAGGCAAGGGAGGCAGAGGAGGGCAAATCGGGAGGCAAACCGGGCTGTCATTTGTTTTTTATTATTTTACAGTTCCTCTGCCGATTTCAGTATATCTTCGGCACTATCCTTTGATATATAAAAGCTGCATTCTCCGTTCACAAACACGGATGCATATCTGTCCTTATACTCAAACACCTCTACCGAATCATGCGTTCCGTCTTTAAATGAAACCGATATGTTCAAAATACGTTTATCTTTTTCCGGTGCTTTTGCTTCGTCAATCAGAGTCATACCCATCAGTTTTTTATAAAATTCGATAAACTTATCCTTAGAAATCGGTTTGCCGTCCTTGGTATATGCTTCGTCCGAAATAACAAATCTTATATTATTAACTTCGATTTCCGATACATCGGCAATATTTTTGATATAGCAAAGCGAACTTATCATAGAAACGGGAGTCCTATCCAGTATTTCCGGCGGAGTAACAAGAGCTGTCTTGCCTTGCTGCATTGCATAAATCAATCCGCCGTCTCTGTTACCGAAATAAATTGTATGTATGTTTCCTGCTTCATCCTCGGTTGTTATATAAAGCTTAGCAGAATCAAGTCCGCACTCGGCAGAAGATTTATCCGTAAATTGCTCAATCGCAATCTCGGGAATATCCAAAAGCAGGCGTTTTAACTCGGCGCTTTTTGCTTCCGTATGATACGGCTTTGTCATATACCAAATATCGTCTGTTTTTTCAAAACGCATGCCGTTTATCTCAGCCGTCTTTAAATCTCTGCCGATAATGAACGATTTTGCTTTCAAAAGGTTATTTCCGCTTAAAGTCAGCCTTTGTGCGATTTCTTTATCCGCAATATATACCTTGTCCGTCATGACATATACCCCGGACGCGTCTGATACCTCCGCGCCTACCAAAAAGGTTTTGCTTTTTCCGTCTTTATCGGTCAGCACCGCTTTTGCGCGTGCGTTTTCCAATCCGCAGGCGGCCTTATCAATATCCTCCGGCAATATAATCCCCTGCATGGACAAAACCGAAGAAATATAATTGCCGTCTGCCTCATCTTCCCCCAGTACCCAGCTGCCGTCTTTTAATTCAAGCTTATACCTGCCGAATTCGTTTTCAAGCTCGATTTGCACAGCTTCAAAATCATGGAACAAAGGCGCTGATTCCACTATTTCATTTTCGGCGGATTTTTGCGGCAGCTTCAAAATAAGAACATACGCAGCCGCAAGCACAAAAAGCAATGCCAAAGCCGCAAGCAATTTTTTTCTCATTTTCTGCGCCTCCTTACCGCGACAGTTATTCCTGCTGCCGCAATCAGCAGCGGAATTATCGCTCCGAAAATAAATGTATACAAAATAATATCGCTTTTAGGCACATTGATATTTGCCGATGACACTGTTTTCGGCGCTATATTTACCGAAAGTCCTCCCTCTGTGCCCCAGGTAAGTATATTTCTTATCAGTTCTCCGTTATATGCTTTCAGTTCATCACTGAAAAACATACTTGAGCCTATGGCAATCAGCTTTCCGCGCTCTCCGCGTGAAAGTGTAAGAATCGGAATTTCACCGTCTGCATTCGTTTCGTTTGTATCCAAAGAAACCGCTTCAGCGCTTTCGTCCGAATTTGCAAGGACCGTTGTCGTTATACCGTTTTTCGCTTCCCACAAAACCGTTATACCTCTCGTTGCAAAAAATACCGGGCGGATATTGCTTTTTATAAGATTATCGGTTACGGGATGGCTGTTAAGCCTGCCGATTATGCCGTAAGGCTGGTTGCCCATAATGCTCTTGCTGTCCGCGGAATATATCATATTCCGCTCTGTGCGCACTCCCCATTCCGAAAGCAGCCGCTCCAGATTATCGCACTGAGGCGAGCTTGCGTCAAGGCACACTGTCAGCATGCCGTCATTTTTCAGAAACTCCGCCAGCATATCTGTCTCGGCTGCGGTATAGTCGCTTTTCGGCGATATAATAAATACTGCGTCGCAATCAGATATGTTTCCGCTGCGCAGATCAATTTCAGAGCAGTTTATTCCCTCATCCGATATCCGTTTTAAAAGCTTTTCGTCAAATGTTTCTCCGTGTCCGGTCAGAAAAGCGGCTTTTGCCGATATATCCTCCGACAAAGCCCTGACTGCCGCGGAAAATTTCTCCTCAGCGGTCAAAAGATTATTTTGTCCCGTCAGATAATTAACAGACATCATATCTTCATATTTTATTATACGATAGCTTGTACCGCTGTCAAAAACAACCGTATTCGCCGCAATTTCTCCGCCCGGATACTTATTTGTCAGCTCGGGATGCTTTTTCGGGTTTACAGACTTGTAGATGAGCCTGTCTGAAACGGCACAGAATCTCTTTGTATATTCGGCTATAACGCCGGGTTTGCTCTCATCTTCGACAAAGCAGTAAACATTTATATCTTTGCCTGCGGAGGTAATTATTTTCTTTGCTTCCTCCGAGACGGAATAAAGTCCGCTTTGCGTTAAATCAAGCCTTAAATTTGCTCTGTCCGCCAGTGCCGACACAAACAGATTTATTATAACTGCAATTGCTGCGGCAATTGCAGCATATGACACAAGCATTGTTTTTTTGTTCATAGCTATCCTCCTAACTGCGCTTAAGCTGCACTGCCGTTTCGGTAAAAATAAGGCACAGTGCGGTAAATGTCAGATAATACACCAGTGCCGGAATATCCAATATACCCATGGAAAAGCTTGCATACCGGCTTATCGGCGAAATTACGGCAAGAAGTTTGCCGATCCGTACCGCCGATGCAATCCAATCGGAAAGATAAAACAAAAGCATAACGAAAAAAGATACTATCGCCGCAGTCATCTGATTTTCTGACAAAGCGGATATAAACGTGCCTGCCGATATCAGTGCCGTCCCCTGCAGAAAAAAACCTATGTAAACCGCTGCGGTCATACCCGGCTGAATCTTTGTATACCGAGCCAGCACCACCGCAAAAATTGACATGTAAAGAACGGTCAGAAAAAACACCGTCACGGCGGCCAGAAATTTTCCGCACGTTACTTCGCCGGCAGAAAGCGGCGATGTGTATAAGAGCTGCTCTGTTCCGCTTTTTTTATCCTCCGAAAACAGGCGCATTGTAAGAATGGGAACAAGCAGCAGAAAAATAAGCTGAATATTCTGAAAAAATCCCAAAAAGTCGCCGATTCCGTATATAAGATTGTAAATCACAAACATCATTCCGGTAACAAAAAATGATATTCCCAAAAATATATATCCCGTCGGCAGAGTAAAATATGCCCACAGCTCTCTTTTGAAAATATACTTCATATGCCGCTCTCCTCTCCGTTTACTATGTTTAAAAACATATCTTCAAGACTTTCTTTTTTATATTCAAGGCTCATAATCGGGCAGTCTGCCTTTGCAAGCTCATAAAAAAGCTCACGCCTGATGTCCGATGAAGCCGTTATTTCGTATTTTGTTCCGCTTGCGTCCACCCTTTGCACACCGTCGATTCGGCGGATTATTTCCTCCGACGGTTTATAGGTCTCAAGCTGAATAATATTCTTTTCGGAAATGCCGCAAGGCTTGCCGTCCGCCGCTTTTTTGCCGTCCTTTAATACGATTACCCTGCCGCAAAGCAGCTGAATTTCACTTAGAATATGTGAGCTGATTAAAACTGTTCTGTCCTTTCCGACTTCCTTTATAAGCTCCCTGATTTCGGCTATTTGCCTCGGGTCAAGACCGACAGTGGGCTCGTCCAGCACAAGTATTTCCGGATCTGCGGCAAGTGCCGCAGCAAGTCCGACCCTTTGCTTATATCCCTTGGAAAGCCTTTTTATCATTCTGCCCGACACATCAGAAAGTCCTGTTCTTTCAAGCAGAGTTCCGATGTTTTTTTGGCGCGCTCCTTTTATGTCAAACACGAAGTTAATAAACTCGGTCACCGTCATATCCGAATAAAGCGGCGGAATTTCGGGTAAATATCCGATTTTTGCCGCCGCTTTTTTATGCTCCCTGCAAATATCGGTTCCGTCAATCAGAATTTCGCCCTTATCCGGAGAAATATACCCCGTCATAAGATTCATTGTTGTGCTTTTTCCTGCTCCGTTAAGTCCCAAAAGTCCGACAGTTTCGCCCTTTTCGATTGTAAAGCTCAAATTTTCAAGAACTCTCTTTTTGCCATAGCTTTTGCTGACATTTCTAAACTCAATCAACGTTTTAACCTCCGTTTTTTCTTCTGTCCCTTTCTTTTGGCAAGGGAATTTTAATAAAATTATATATCACTTTTTAAGCATTGTCAATCATTAATAAAATGTTTTTACTAATCTCTTGCATTTTAGTTTTTTTTATGATATAATTATTTCAGTTTCAGTTTTTGCTTCATAAAATTTACAGCCAAGGATGTGTAAACTATTATGAAGAAAATAAGTTTATCCGGCGAATGGCTGCTGTCCCGCACCGATTGGGAAAGCGGTATTTCGGCATGCGTTCCCGGAAGTGTATATAAAGCATTAATTGCAGCCGGCAAGCTTCCCGAGAATCCTTATTATCGGGATAACAGCCGTCTTTTTAAGGAAGCTTCGGAATATGATTACAAATATTCCAAAAACATTTTCGTAACAGAGGAGGATTTGTCCTTCAATGCGGTCGAGCTTTGCTTTGACGGACTTGATACTCTCTGTGAAATTTATATTAACGGTGCTTTGCTCTCACGCACACATGATATGCATCGCACTTATATTTTTGATGTCAAAAATCTTCTTTTCCCGGGCGAAAACAAGCTGGAGCTTATCTTCCGCTCCGTAAGCCGATATATTGCCGAAAAAAATGCGGAAAAGCCTTACCGTGCACCCGGCATTTGCATGCCCGGATTTCAGTATGTGCGCAAGGCTCATTCCATGATGGGCTGGGACTGGGCACCCGAAATGCCCGACTGCGGCATTTGGAAAGAGGTATATCTCCGTCTTACCGACAAGGCACGTATCAACAATGTGTACATTACCCAGACACATTCATGCGGCAGCGTCAGCCTGAATTTCAAAGCGGACACGCTCACATTCTGCAGTGAATCCTCTGTTGTACTCTCCTTTGACGGGAAAGAATATACATTTCCGAATGACGGGTGTGAACATTCTGTCACGGTTGAAAATCCCAAACTATGGTATCCTTCCGGCTTCGGCGGGCAGTATTTATATGATTTTACGCTTACGCTTAAAGCAGGCGGTGACTGCGACACGTATCGGGCGCGTATCGGTCTGAGGACAGTTGAAATAGTTCAGACTCCCGACCGGTGGGGCAAAAGCTTTTACTTCAAGGTAAACGGAATCCCGATATTCTGTAAGGGCACAAATTATGTAAATGAGGACTGTATTCTTGCGGATTATTCCGAAGAAAAAACATGCCGTCTCCTTAAGGCTGCCGCCGATGCAAATCACAACATGGTAAGAGTATGGGGCGGTGCAATTTATCCGCACGATTATTTTTATGATATTTGCGACGAGCTCGGCTTAATGGTTTGGCAGGACTTCATGTTCGCTTGCGCGACATATCCCGATTCCGCCGAATTTTACGATGATGTAAAGGCAGAAGCCGCCGACAATATAATAAGACTGCGCAATCATGCCTCTCTCGTGCTTTGGTGCGGCAACAACGAATGCGAGTGTTTCAGCGAGGATTTGTGGCATATAAGCGGCAAAGAAAAAGAGGCCTATCTCCGTCTGTACGAACAGCTTATCCCCGATGTGCTATCGGAATATGACCCGAACCGCTTTTACTGGCCGTCATCGCCGTCATCGGGCGGAGGACTGAAAAACTCAACCGCGGAGGGCTGCGGCGACGCGCATTTCTGGAATGTATGGTTTCAGCTCGAACACTATCTGTATTATACAACCAAGCATTACCGCTTTATAAGTGAATTCGGGTTCCAGTCGCTTCCGTGCATTGAAACCTATAACGAAGTAACCGCGCCGGAGGACAGAGTCATGTTCTCGTATATAACCGATTGGCACCAGCGTGACAAAAGTGCAAACGGCAAGCTTTTGTACCATATTGCAAGCGAATTTAAGTATCCAAAGGATTTTGAATCGCTTACATATATATCACAAATTATGCAGGCTGAATCCGTTCGTTTTGCAACCGAGCACAACCGCCGAAACAGAAACGATTTCCGCTGCATGGGAACACTCTACTGGCAGCTGAATGATTGCTGGCAGGTTGCCTCATGGTCGGGCATAGATTACTGCGGCAGATGGAAAGCTCTGCACTACGCTTCAAAACGCTTTAACGCTCCGATACTTTTGTCCGGTATATTCAAGGATTCAAAAGCATTGATTTCGCTCACCAATGACACAGCAGCCGATGTCAAAAAATGCGTTTGGTGGAAGCTTAAAACGGCAGGCGGAGAGATTGTTCGTTCCGACTCCGCCGAAACTGTTGCCAAAGCGCTCTGTAATACCGATGTATTCTGTCTTGAATTTAATGAGCTTAACACATACGGAAACGACAGGCGGCTGTATTTGGAATTCGGATTTTCGGAAAACGAAAAAGATATTGCTCAGGGCGTAATTATGTTTTGCCCTCACAAGTATTTTGAATACGAAAAGCCGAATATCACTACCGAGATAAGGCATACCGAAAGCGGAAGCGAAATACATATTGCCACAGACACGCTTACAAGCTTTATAGAACTTAAAGCGCTCAATAACACCGTTATATTCAGCGACAACTTTTTCACGCTCGGCGCAGGGCAGGAAAAGGTCATTAGCTGCTGCGAAAAGCTCGATGAAGTCAGCATTAATGCGCTTAATCTTGCATATTAAAATGCCGGATAAAACGCGGTTTTACGCACAATAAATTTTATATTTCTAAAGCTCCAAAAGGCGGTGTATAAAAATTACACCGCCTTTTGAGGGAATGGAGAAAATGCCTTTTCTGAATTTCGGGCTTTTTTTACATCCCCTTTTTCCTTACTTCTTGTTAAACTTAGTCCACGGAAGCTGATCCATAAAATCGGAAATTACATTTGTAACCTCTACATTTACGTCCTTTATATACAGGTCGGCATATCCGCCCTCAATCTTAAAATCGGTTCCTATCAGTTCCATATTGTCAAGATTTATATCTTTAAGCTCAATTGTTTTTGTAATCCACTTTTTGGAATTCTTTCTGTCAAAGCTGTATATCATCTGCTCGGTTTTGTCAAGACTGGACGATTTTGAATTCCAACCGAAATACGAGAGCTTAACCGGCATATAACTTTCGTCATAATATGAGAATGTTATCTTCGCGTCTGCTCTGTCTGCCTGATATTTGTCCTCCTTGACATTTACAAGCATTCTGTTGCCTGTATTTACTTTCCAGCAGCTTTGTCCGCCTTTTTCCGCTTCTTTGATATAGTTTACGCAGCCTTTATAGCTCGGAACCTCGCAGGTGTCCGAAACGGAAATTCTTCCGCCGTCAGCAGGCTTATCGACTATATCCGAAACATCCATCCAAGCCGTGGCTATGATTCCGGAGCCGTCATTCATAACAAACGAAATCTTTTTTCCGTCCGGACTGAAAGACGGGTGTGCATGACCCGGATGCACCGCAAGACCAAGCTGAGGTCTGCACAAAAGATGTGCTTCACCGGTATATCTGTCAACAAGCACAATTTCATTTAGGTTGCCGTCAAGCTTATTTGTATCGGCAACTATAAATCTGTCGTCCGCCGGACTTGCCGAGCAGTGCCAGTATCTGTACTCATTGCTGACATACTCTTTCATTTTACCTGTTAAGTCAATTGTCATAATTCCGCTGTAGCCGATATTTGTTCCGACGGTATATTTTACAAACGCGAGCCGGTTACCGTCACCGAACCACATTTCATGACCCGATGTTTCGCCGGTAAGCTCCTCAGTAACCTGCTTTTGTCTGAAAAGATTGAAAGCGCTGGTTTTGTCCGTGTCAAGAAGCCAGATTCTGTCCGGGATTATTGTCGTTGTACCCTCATGGCAGAAAAATACCAGATTGTCATATGCAGGATTGATAATAACATGGTTTAAATTCATTCCGGCAGATTCGCTTGACATAAATTCCTTATGGAATTCTGTATTCCATGTACCGTTTTCAATATCCAGCACAGGGCACTTTCTGTATCTTGTGCCGCCGAACGGCTTGGCATAATCAAGTTCGCTGCTGCCCTCCTGCCAGTTTATCGCAAGGTATTTCTCATCATTGGTGATACTGAGTCCCCACCAGTTCAAAACGCTTGACGGAAGCTTTGCAACGGTTTTTACTTCAAATGTATTCAAATCCATTGTCCGAACTTCTCTGAATTCGGCGTCAACATAATACATTTTGTCGCTTGCCCCCACGACGGTTGCGTTTGCATAGCACAAATACTGCAGGGTATGTTTTTCCGTATCATAAAGGAATATAGGACTCAAGGCATTCTGTTCCTCAACAACAAAGCGTTTGTTGTCGGAGGTCCATTGATTCGCCGTATAATACTCACGAACCGTGTTGTCACCCTTATGGGTATAGTAATATTTTCTGCCCGTATACGGGTCGGTAACCTGCTTTGTTTCTATTTCCGCCGGGCTTGAATATGCAAGTGCACGGATTTTGGAATCGGGTGACTTTTTAACCGTTTCCGTTGTGACAACGTTTCTTGCAATCAGGTCAGCAATATTAAGTCTGTCCGATTTATTCTTTTTTACCAGCCAGTTATATGCCATTGCGGCAAAATTATCCTCAATAGCAGTCTTTGTCGGCTGCATGATAAGATTTTCCGGTTTTATAAGCTCTGCGTCAATCAGATTCTGTATAATATTGTCGTCTGTCTGAACATCGCTGAGCTTAGCAAAAATCAAGGCAAGCTCCTTTTGAGTTACCTCTTCCAAAGCGCTGCCGCTCCAGTCGGTAAGCTTATTATGTTCAAGATAGCCGAGAGCTCTCTGCTCCTCATCATTTGCATCGGTAAGCGATGATTTATATTCCTCATTCTGTCTGCCGAGAAGCTTTACAAGTCTTAAAGCAACACCTTTTCTGGTCAGCTTGTTTTCGAGTATATCCTTGAAATTATCCGGATAAAGTCCGAGCTGCGCCAAAGTTTCGGCAGACGCACTCGCTGCCGTACCGACTTCAAACGAATTATCGTTTTCAATGCCCTTTGCATTAATGACCTCAAGTCTTGCAAAGGCATTATACGCGCCGTTTATAATTTTAATATCCGCTCCGATATCGTCTATCGAATGATTAAAATAAGCGTCATCCACGAAAAAGCTTCTTGTTGCCCATCTCGGATTTTCGTCCTTTACTATCGTAATCATATTTGAACCGTCACGGGTAGGATAAGCCATTCGGAAAGTTCCCTTCTGAGGACCGAATTCATAAAATGTCAGTTTAATAAAAAATCGGGAGTCTTCCTCTTTTTTATAGAAATTTTCGTCCAGTCTTGCATAAATAAAATTCGCGCCGTACACCTTTCTGGCTTCAACGCCTTCAAGCACAACCTTTTCGTTATATGTCGGCAGTGATTTGTCAACCTGACCGCCGTCAAAAAATGTAATATTTTCGCTTTCTATTTTATCGCCGAAAGTAACCCATCCGCTGATTGCATCCGTTTTTTCGTTCGTGTCCTCCGACACTGCCTGCGTGCCGATATTATCCGCATTTCCCGGCTGACCGGTTACGGCGGGTGACGGCTGCGCAGTAAAGCTCGTCAATGCCAATAGCCACGCCATAATCTTATTCATATATTTTTGCCTCCATAAAAAATGCTTTCGGAAACCGCCGCGGCAAGGCGGCAGTTTCCGTAACTATTCTATCATATTATTCTTTGTTTTGCAAGAGCTTTTATTCCGGAATTGCGGGGCTTATGTCTCCCGAGATATAATTTGCCAAAACGCTTATATCTTTTGTTTCTCCTATACCTCTTGCAATTATCTTTGCCATTTCGTTTGCGCCTGCCTCGGTCAGATGAACTCCGTCCGAAATATAGAAGCCCAAGCCGTCGTCAGCCGTCCAGTAATCGTTAAACAGCTGTTTGTTTTCGGCATATACATCTATAAACGCAGTGCCTGTCAAATCGGCAACCTCTTTCATTGCCGTGCGGTAAGCTGCAACCGCATCGGTTGTCATCTTTCCGTCGGTTTTGTCTCTGTTGATTGCAGCGGAAGAAAGCAGCACCGGAATTACTCTCTTAGCCTTAAGCTCCGTAATCCATGTTGTCAGATTTGCTTTATATGTGTCTGTATCAACACCTCTGCCGTCCTCAGCTGAGGTCATGGAATCATTATGACCGAACTGGATAAAGACATAATCTCCCTCATTTGCCGCATTTTTAACCTGCTCATATTTTCCGTAGGTTTTTGTACTTGCTCCGGCAGTTGCGAAATTATAGAAGTTTGTTTTGTCGTTAAAGTAATTTCCGATCACATTGCCCCAGCCTACTGCTCCGGGATGTCCTGCACATATAGAATCACCCATTAAGTAAATATCCTTTGTAACCTTTTTCTGAGACGCGTCCTCTCCCAGATTTTTGTATATTGTTATATTGTTGATATATCCCTGGCAGTCAAAGTTGATTCTGAAATCTCCGCCGCCCATACCGTTGCTAAACGGAACATCGCTCATATCAAATACTACCTTTGTCCATTGGTTGGCAGTCACCGGAACAGACTTTGAAGTATCTTTGTTCTCAGCATTTTTATATAATACCGCAATATTTCCCTTCGGAGCATAATACTCAATTTCCAGGCTTACGTTGTCGTAATCGGTTCCCGACAAAAGGCTTGAATCCACATCAAAGTAGAATGCATTCTTCCATTCTCTCCAGCTCGGCACACCACCGTGGTTTACACCGTTATATCTTGTGTTATAGATAAAGTGCTTTCCGTCAACCGGTTCTTTTGCAGCGTCTTCGCCATAGTCTTTGCCCGAGAAAAGGATATTTTTATCATATCCGGTTTCTCCCGGAGTTTCGGTATTTTTAAGAGTCATATACTTTGTCTCAAGCTCGGTTCCGTCGGCATTGACTTTTGCATAGCCGACCATATCCGGCATGGGTCTGTATACCTTTACATTTGTGGTTGCAAAGCCGCCGTCTCCCGATATACCCATTCTGAAATCGTAGCCTGCAAATACTTTTGCATTATGGTCAAACTGAGCATTTGTCAAATTAACCTTTACGGTTTTCCACTCATTGTCTCCGGCAAGATTTAAAATAGTCTTGGTGGGAGCTGTTGACGCTTCTCCGTTATTGTATGCAAGATACTGAATATAAAGTGCCTTGCCCTTAACATTTTCATCATCAAAATAATCAAATTCAACCGTAACGTCTCTGTCATCCGCCGAAATAACGGAATTGTCAACCTTATATCTTATGCTTGTATATCTGATTTTACCCTTATCGGCATAAGGCTCACCGTCAGCAAAATAGTTATACAGCTTGCCTGCGGCTCTGTCCTCAACACCGGTTACCCGAGCCTGTTTTCCGCCTCTTGTATCGACAACATTCATACTGTCGTCCGCAACATTTGAGTTGTTGTAATGGAAGCTGATTCCGTTGCCGCCGTCATATTCTTCATAGAAGCTTTCCTCCTCGGAATCGGTCGGAAGCGTTATCGAAAGAACTTTATCGGTCTTAAGCACAGCTGTCTCGGATTCAACACCCAATGCATCGCCGTATTCTGCAATAACAGAATATGCATATTCGGTATCCGGCAAAACGTCTGTATCTTTATAAACTTTATTGCTCAAATGCTCGGCAACTACAACGCCGTCTCTCTTTAAAGTATAGCCTGTTACTCCGTTTGAGTTAATCGGAGGATTCCATTTTACAATCAGTCCGTCCGAGTATGTCTTGTACGAATATACCGATTCGATAACAGAGCTTATATACGGAGCTAATGATACCTTTGAAATTGCAGCGCCCATAAGTCTGAGCTGGCAGCCTCCGGTCAGCTTGGATGTCTGCAGGAACTCCGCGTCGTACAATCTTACAGTTGCCGTTTTCCACTCCTTGGAGTCGGTCTTTGCCGCAACCACCTGTTCTGCCAGCGACACGCCGGTTTTCCCTGTTTTGTAGTATTGAACCTTGAGATTGCCCGTTCCCATATCCAAATAATCGACAGTTACATCAACTGCATTGCCCGTTCCGCTGATATAATCCCCGTCTAATTTGAAATAGAATATTGTTCCTCTCGTCCTATCGCCTGCAGTACGCACAACCTCCTTATCGCACTCTCTGCCGTAGAGGTTTACATGCTTGGAAATCGTATCGTTTGTCCAAATGTTATCATTATTTCTTAAATACGACATATTTCTTCCGATTACATATTTATCCATTTGAATATACGCACCGTCTTCAAAATGAGCGGTCATTATATCGGAGACTGTGCCGCCGTTTTTAACAACATATGTATCTCCCTCGCTTGCGGAGGTATCTGTGTAAAGATACATCGGCATATCGGAAATATTCTGAGGACTCCACGCGTTATAGAATTCAGCCAGCTTTGTAATATCTGACGTGTCAACCGCTTCTCCGTTTTTGTAAAGCGTATAGTCGCCGCCCTTATCATACCACGAAACCGTAACGGTTTGCGGATCGTCGCAATAAAATGCGGCGAGCTCCGGTGCTTCTGCTTCGGTTTCAATCGGTTTTAATAAATCCTGTTCCCAGATAAAGCTCTTAAAGCTCTGACCGTCGGCAACTTCGTTTATAACGGTCAGTTCTGCCGATTGGTCGGATTTATTCTTCTTATCCATATCAATGCCGACAAGAGTTTTATTTTCGTCATATACCGCACCGACCAGCGCAATATCCTTTTCCGCCGCGCCGCTTACGGAAATTGTGCTCTTAAATGTTCCGCTTACCGCACCGTGAACCGGCACATGTCCGTTAGATGCGGTTATTTCGGTAAATTTACCGTCTGTCGGGGCTGCAACCTCATAAAATTCGTTATCACTTGCTATTTTGTAATACTTTGGTGCAGAAACGCTCATTGCCGCTTCCTCCGCTCCTGCGGGAATAACTGCCATACCCTGGCAGACTGCCGCCGCCAGAATAAGCGACATAAGTTTTTTCTTCATTTTCTTCATCCTTTCTAAATAAAAATCCATACATTAAGCGTGTTTTATTTTGCAGTAACAAGATCTGTTCTCTTTTCATATCCGCCCGGAATGTCTGAAAAGATTTATAAAATCCGTTTATGCTTTTATACGGTAATTTTTAAATTACCGAAAATAAAACCTTTGCTATCTGACATTATTGTATAACATTCGGTGCAATTAGTAAATTGACAAAATCATGAAAACCCGTTTTTTGGGGTGACATTTTTTAAAATGCACAATTTATAAAATTGTCAATAGCCTATCACGCGTACCGATTTTATGCTTATTCCGCAATCTGACACCAATTTGAAATCACAGCCGCCGAGTCCCTCAAAGCTGACATCTATAAGTGCAATTCTCTTTGTTATTACTTTGCCGCTGCCTGTACATTCAATAACATCTTCGGCACGTTTTGCAGGTTTTTGTTCTTCTGTTGCAGTCGGGTCGGAGGTATTATAATCAATACAGATATTTCCTGCGGCGGTATCTTCATAAGTGATATCAATCCATGCCATATTTGCGTCCGCTCCCTGCATATATTCGTTTTCTACGTCAAAGCCAATGGGTGCGGCTGCCGTAAGGCTGCCGTCCGAACTGCCGCTTGTGAGCGAAAGACCGCTGTTTGATTCCGGAGTCCACAAAACATACTGCTTTCCGCTGTCCGAAATGCCGGTCTTATTTTCTGCGGATACGCGGCTTATATAAGTTCCGGCGTCGGCAACCACTCTGAAATCACTGTAAGTAAGTGCCTGCGGTGCGACAAATTTTGCGTCCGTCAATTCTGCCGACGCTTCTTTCCAGGTATTTGAATTTGCCTTTTTCGCAAGAACAATCTTCTTTGCAATACTGCCGTCCGCCGCATTATACTGAAGGCTGACTTCGCCCGTACCGCTGTCGTAATATCTGACGGTGATAACTACATTTCTGTCATTTTCATTAATTATCCGTCTGTCTGCCTTAAAATAGAACATACCGACCTTATTTTTGACGCCGCTGTCTGTTTCGACTCTTTGCAAAGTATTTACCCTGCATGCTTCGCCGCCGATTTCAGCCGCTTCGGTATAACTGTCGGAGGTTTTGTTACTGTCATTTAAGACAAAGCCGAGTCCGTCCTCCGAAACGGTTTCGCCAAGGTCTGCGCTTGCATATGACGCAGCGGTTTTTGCCTTGACGCCCGAGGCAAATGTCATATCCGAACCCTCGGACGGGTATGCCCATACTTTACTTATATATGTATCCGCTCCGCCCTCAACTCTGAAATCGCAGTAAGATAGTGCCTGCGGTGCAACGAATTTTGCATCATCAACCGAAATTTCGGCAATTTTCCACGAATTGCTGCCCTTTCTGTCCGTCAGCTTAACGCTTTTTCCGACGCTGCCGTCCGCTGCATTATACTTTACATAAATGGGATTTTCGGAATTATCGAAATATCTTATTTTAATTGTAACATTTCTCTCGTCCGAAGAAACTATGCTCCGGTCGCATTTAAAATAGAACATTCCGTCTCTGTCACGTCCGGTGCACACGGTCCCGTTATACTCGGTTCCTTTTGCTGCGTGGATAGCTTTTCGGCAAGCTTCGCCGCCGATATTTGCATGAAGGGTAAAGCTGTCCGACGCGATATTGGTATCGTTGTCCAAAAATTCAAGTCCGCTGTTTACGGTTGCTCCGCCAAGAGCGGAATATGCTTTATCCGAAAGAAGCTCCTCTCTTTCGGGATATGCCCACACTCTGTCTATATATGTATCCGCTCCGCCGACGATTCTGAAATCGCAGCCTGTAAGAGCCTGCGGCGCGCAGAATTTTGCGTCATCAACCGAAATTTCCGCCGTTTTCCACGTATTGCTGCCGGTTCTGTCGGCAATTTTAACATTTTTACCGACGCTGCCGTCCGCTGCATTATATTGAAGATAAATCGGTATGTTTCCGTTATCGTAATACGAAACACCCACCGTGACATTTAAGTCATCCGAGGAAATCATGTTCCTGTCCGCTTTGAAATAAAACATTCCCGTTCTGTCACGTCCTGTGCACACAGTTCCGTTATATTCTTCATCTTTTCTGAACGTCTTTGCTCTGCGGCAATCTCTGCCGCCTATATTTTCGTGCAAAGTAAAGCTGTCCGACGCAATATTTGTGTCATTGTCCAAAAACTCAAGTCCGTCATTTACGGTTGTGCTCTTTAAATCAGAATAAGCCGTCTCAACCGGTATTTCCACACATGAGCTGCCTGCCGCCGTAAGACCCTTTTGATGAATCGGCTTTACTTCATATAAATACTCAGTATTTGCGTCAAGCGTCATATCTCTGTAAATACAGTCCTCGGTCTCTGCAATTTTTACGCCGTTTCTGAAAATTTCATAGCCGATATCGGTCAGATTGTTGCTCGGCTGCCAGGACAATACCACACCGTTTTTGTTTTTCTTCGCAACGCGAAGCTTTTCGGGTGCGGTATCCGAGAAAAGCGCCGGTTTTTCGTTTGCATCCCAAACAAAGCATTTTAAAAGCCTGCAATCGGCGCTTATATTTACATCTGCGCACATTTCGCCCGATGTATCCGTTTCACCGCTGCCGATTGAAATAAGCTTGCCGTCCCGGTCATATGCCGCCGCATAAAGCGTAAGGTTTTTTTGTCCGAAAATTTCCGCTTGGGTTTTGATTGTGTTAACTCCCATCGATAGCACGTTTTTTTCCGCTCCGTCTTTGTAAATCGTTATGGGCGTTACTCTGAAACTGTCCTGCTCATTGGTTCTTGCATATACTTTATCCTTAACCTGTCCGTCCGAAACAAGGTCACTGACATCGACCATTCCCACACCGAGGATATCGTTGCCGTCCGACTGCCTTACAGTCATGCTGAATGTAACCTTTTTTCCGTCCGGGCTGAACTGCGGATGCGGCTGCCACGGATGGTTGGGACCTGCTTTCTGCCTTGCGATTACATAAGCGTCACCGGTTTTTGAATCGGTCATTACTATATCGGCAATTATGTTCTTGCCGCTGCTCTGGTAAATTACGTCCGAAACTATCCAGCGCCCGTCCGAGGAGGCGCTGCAATGCCAGTGCCTGTAGTCGCTGTTTAAATATTCTCTTTCTCCGCCGTCCTTATTCATACGAACGATTCCGCTTTTTCCCACATTTTTCGGGTATGTATATTTTACCGTGACAACGCTCTCGCCGTCCGGCGTCCAGCTCTCATGCCCTGTGGTTTCACCGGTGTTGATATTTTCTATATTTCTATACTGTCTGAATATATTTTTAAATTCGCCGGTATTTCTGTCAAGTCTCCATATTCTGTCAAATATATCGGTGGTTGTACCCTCATGAGCAAAAAGTGTAAGGTTTTCGTAAACAGGATTTATCATGACATGATTGGCAATCGTATACGGTGCGGGGAAGCTCTTTTTGTAACGCTTGTCCCACGTTTGATTTTCCACATCGTAAACCGGCATACCTCCGCCGGTAACCGTGAAGAATTTTCCGTCCGCCGTGGAATGAATCATAGAAATACTGCTTGCCGGATAATCCGTTACATATTCTATACCGCCGTTTTCCAAATCCTCGCAGTATATTTTTTTGTCCGAATTGTTTAGAAAATACATTTTATTATCGTTTGTGACCGCAAAGTCAATTGTATTTGCCGTCTGTCCGCCGTTGAGCGTTTGAGTTGTATGGCTGTTAATATCATATTTATAAAGCCGTTTGTCGTTCTCTCCTCCGACCACAAACGCGTCACTGTCTTTCAGCCAAAAGTTTTGGGTAAAATACAGTCTGACCGTATTTTGTCCGTCAAGGTCAAAATATTCAATTTCTCTTTTACTGAAGCTGTCGGTAATTGTTTCGTAATACACCGCTTTTGCCTGAGCCGTTCCCACTATGCACAAAAGCGCTGTTGCTGCAATTAATTTTTTCATAGCAAACCTCCGTTACCTGTTTTAATAAAATTATATCATCGGATATCGCCTTATGTAAATTGACAATTTTTTTAATAATGCCCATGTGAATAGACAAAATTGCAAATACCTGTGAATTATATTTCATATTTTCTAATTTTGTCTATTTACTAAATCAAAAAACCGTGATATACTGAATGCATAAATAAACGAAAGGATTGATTCAATCTATGAACAAGCACCAAAAAGCAGCGGCGGTTATACTCTCCGCAGGTATGTTACTTTCGGCACTGCCGCCGGCATATGCCGCAAATGCTTTAATATTATCGCAACCCGAATACACTCTGACCAAAGACGGCATTGTCTCACCGATACAAAACCCCGAACCGGGATTTGTAACAACTTCCGTTGAGATTTCCAACCCGTCGGAATCAGACGAAAACGCCTGCCTTTTGGTATGCGTCAGCGACTCGGCAACCGGGAAGCTGCTTTCGGTTGATATTGACGAAAAAACAATCCCCGCAAACCAAAAAATAAAACTGGAAAAAGGAATCAATGTAGCGGCAGGACAGACCCACACCTACTATGTCTGGGATAATATCCAAAATCATACTCCGCTTAAAAATACTGCCCCGACTGCACCGGGGAATCTTTCGGCAGATATTAAAACAAACTCGGCAATTATAAGCTGGGACGAATCGCTTGACGACAAGGGCGTTACCAAGTATGTAATTATGCAAAACGGCGAAGAAGTTTCAACAACCGACCAAACCACTTTTTCCCTTTCCGGACTTGAGAGAGGCGAGCCGTTCAAATACGAAATAGCGGCACGCGATGCCGAGGGTGCTTTGTCTGCCGGCATAACTGCCGAGGGTACTGCAAAAACCATGGAGGAATGTACTTTAAGAGATAACTCCAACAATAATATATCTTTTATCATAAACACCACAAATATTTACTCGGATAACTATAACGAGGAATATAATATCGGCGGCAGAGACTGTTACATAAACACAAAGCAGCCGAGAGGAGACGGCGGCTACCGTATCGGTTATTTCTATTTTCCGGTAAACTCCGATTATATCGGAATCGATACAAAGAGCGTCGCTTTGGAAGTGACATTCTTTGACGATTCGACTCAAACACTCGGACTTGCATATAACACCGGAATGAAAGCCTCCGCAAATACTACACTAGAGCCCGGAATGGGAACGAACACATGGAAAACCCAGCATATTGTGCTTAACGACGCAGGCTTTACAAACACGCTTAACGACGCGTCATTCCGTCTGATGTCCAATCCGGGTACTAAGCTTTACAAGGTTGCAATTTGTCCCGGCGAGGACTTTTCACCGGCTGCACCGAACGTAAAATTCGGTGATAACACCACCGACACTTACGACATGAACTTTTATCCCAATGACGCACAGTCTGCATACGGGATAACTTATTCGTCCGTTGACAACACTCCGTGCATGTATGCCCCCAACGGCGGAAAGTTTGAATTTGACATAAAGGATTCGCTTACCGGCAGAAACGGCGGATATATAGAGGTTACATATTACGATGACGGAAACGATTCGCTTATATTAAATTACGACAACTACGCAAATCTTACCGGCAAGGTCGCTTTTGAGAACACAAAGACCTTTAAAACGGTCAGAATACCGCTTGACGCGGCAAAGCTTGCAGGCGGCATATCGGGAGCCGGCGGCAAAAAGTTTGACTTTACGCTCTCAACCGAAAAATCATCACCGCTGGCGCTTACATCGGTTAAATATGTCGCAGGAGACAGCGACTATGTAATTCCGCCGCAGCCGAAAGATTTTTCAAACAATATTGCGGTCTGCTCCGAAGATTATATAGAAGGCTACAACGATACTGTTCCGGTAAATAAAAATATTGCTTTTGTTATGAACCGTGACAATAATCAAAATGACGCATATTCGGAAAGCGCTGTCATTGACGGCAGAGAGTGCCGCAAGAGCACCAGTCAGCCCAGAAACGACGGCAACGGCAGCAGACTCGGCATGTTCCACTTTAAGGTAAATCCGAACTACATCACACCGTCTACCAATGATGTGTGGATTGAGTATACCTACTGGGATGAGGGTACAAGCGAGATGCAGCTGCAATACAATTCAATCGAAAAACCTGTTGCAAAAGGAATATCACTCGGAAAACGCACGGATACAAAGACATGGAAAACAGACTTTGTTCATCTGACCGACGCTAACTTTACAAACAACAAGGGTATAAACTACTCCAGCTTCCGTTTCAATTTCGGAGCGAACTCATATTTTTACAGTGCAGCGGTATTTACTGCCGAGGATTACAACGAATATATAAATCAATAAACTTTTAATTTTGAAAAAGGGGTACTGTAGTAAGGTTGCCTTACTATGTACCCCCTTTTTAAGGAAATCGGAGGGAAAAAAATGATACAAAGACTTAACTGGCAAGGTAAAAGGGATAATGAAAACGAATGTTTTCCGGCAAGTGTGCCGGGGGCAATTCAGCATGACTATGCCGAATTTCATAACTGGGGAGACGTAAACTACGCAGACAATGCCGCGCGGTACAAAGAATTAGAGGACAGTACGTGGTTTTACCGTGCGGAATTTGAAGTGCCTAAAAAAGAGAATGTGTTCTTTGTGAGCGGCGGAATCGACTATATTTACGATATTGTCTTAAACGGAGAGGTTATTCTCTCGCACGAGGGAATGTTCACACCGGTTGATTTGGATATATCCGACAAGCTTTCGGACGGCAAAAACACAATTGAAGTAAAAATCTATCCGCATCCGAAGAGACCCGGTGCAGCCGAGGACAGATCTCAGGCGGATAATTGCTGCAAGCCGCCCGTATGCTACGAATGGGACTGGCATCCGAGACTTTTGGTTTCGGGAATATGGAATGACGCATTTATAGAGGTAAGAGATACCGATTACATAAAAAAATGCGATGTAAGTTATACGCTTTCCGATAACAAGACAAATGTGGTATTTGACACGGATTCCGGCTGCGAAATTGAAATTTTTGCGCCCGACGGCACATCGGTGTATAAAGGAACGGATACGAAAATTACAATTGAAAATCCGCTTTTGTGGTGGTGCAACGGGCACGGCGAGCCGAATCTGTACAGTTACAGAGTAAAAAACAAATCCGATGAAAAATGCGGAAAAATAGGCTTCCGTACAATTGAGCTTGTTATGAGTGACGAAAATGCATGGATGGAGCCGAAAAGCTTCCCGAAAACAAGAAGCGTTCCTCCGACCCAAATTCTTTTAAACGGAAAAAGAATTTTTGCAAAAGGCTCAAACTTTGTCTCGCCCGATATATTCATCGGAAGAATGACAAAAGACGCCTACCAACCGCTTGTGAAACTTGCAAAAGACGCAAATATGAACATTTTCAGAATTTGGGGCGGTTCGGGAATAGGCAAAAAGGCATTTTATGATTTATGTGACGAATACGGAATTATGGTTTGGCAGGAATTTCCGCTTGCATGCAACAACTATGTAAACGAGCCGCATTATCTCGAAATTTTAAAGCAGGAGGCAACCGAAATTGTATGCACGCTGCGCACTCACCCAAGCGTTATATTATGGTGCGGCGGCAATGAGCTTTTTAACGGCTGGTCAAAAATGACCGACCAGTCTCATGCACTCAGACTTTTAAACAAAATTTGCTACGACTATGATATGAACACACCCTTTATTGCCACCTCTCCGCTTATGGGAATGGCACACGGCTGCTATCTTTTCTATTCGGAGACCGACAATATGGAGGTTTATGAAATGTTCAATACCGCGCACAACACCGCGTATTCGGAATTCGGAATACCCTCGGCGGCGGATGTGGATTATTTAAAGACATTTATCCCGGAGGATGAACTGTTCCCGTCCGAGAAGAGCTCCTCATGGGTAATGCACCACGCTTTCGGCGCATGGCGGGAGACCTCCTGGCTCTGCATGGACGTACTCAATAGGTATTTCGGGGAAATGAACACTCTTGAGGAAATAGTTGCTTACAGCCAATGGCTGCAATGTGAAGGCTACAAAGCTATATTTGAGGAAGCGCGCCGTCAGAAACCATACTGCTCAATGGCAATAAACTGGTGCTACAACGAGCCGTGGAAAACCGCGGCAAACAATTCGATACTTTCCTATCCGGCAAGACCGAAAAAAGCTTATTACAGTATTAAAAATTCGCTTGCCCCGACAGTACCGAGCGCAAGAATAAACAAATTTTCCTATGAGGGCGGTGAGCTTTTCAGCTCTGAGATGTGGCTTTTGAACGACTCCTATGAAAAGGTTAACGACAAAATCAGCGCATATATTGAAATCGGCGGAGAATGCCGTCATGTCATGGATTGGGAAACTCCTGTAAGCGGAGAAAACGAAAATATAAGAGGACATATTTTGCAGTTTGTTCTTCCCGATGTTGACGCAGACAGATTTACTTTAAAGCTTGTTTCCGAAAAGTACGGGGAAAACAGCTATACGCTTAAATATTCACCGAAAGAAATAATTGTAAGGAAAAAAAGATTGAACGAATAGACCGGGAGGTATTGTTAATTATGAAGCAAAGGCTTAACTGGCAAGGCAAAAAAAACGATGAAAACGAATGGTTTCCGGCAAGTGTGCCCGGAACCATTCAGCACGACTATGCCGAATTTCATAACTGGGGAGACGTAAACTATGCAGACAATGCCGCGCGATACAAGGAATTAGAGGACAGTACATGGTTTTACCGTGCGGAATTTGAAGTGCCTAAAAAAGAAAATGTGTTCTTTGTAAGCGGCGGAATCGACTATATTTACGATATTATCTTAAACGGAGAGGTTATTCTCTCGCACGAGGGAATGTTCACACCGGTTGATTTGGATATATCCGACAAGCTTTCGGACGGCAAAAACACAATTGAAGTAAAAATCTATCCGCATCCGAAGAGACCCGGTGCAGCCGAGGACAGATCTCAGGCGGATAATTGCTGCAAGCCGCCCGTATGCTACGAATGGGACTGGCATCCGAGACTTTTGGTTTCGGGAATATGGAATGACGCATTTATAGAGGTAAGAGATACCGATTACATAAAAAAATGCGATGTAAGTTATACGCTTTCCGATAACAAGACAAATGTGGTATTTGACACGGATTCCGGCTGCGAAATTGAAATTTTTGCGCCCGACGGCACATCGGTGTATAAAGGAACGGATACGAAAATTACAATTGAAAATCCGCTTTTGTGGTGGTGCAACGGGCACGGCGAGCCGAATCTGTACAGTTACAGAGTAAAAAACAAATCCGATGAAAAATGCGGAAAAATAGGCTTCCGTACAATTGAGCTTGTTATGAGTGACGAAAATGCATGGACAGAGCCGAAAGGCTTTCCCAAAACAAGGAGCGTTCCGCCGATTCAAATACTTTTAAACGGAAAAAGAATTTTTGCAAAAGGCTCAAATTTTGTCTCGCCCGAAATATTTATGGGAACCGTTACAAAAGACACTTACCAATCGCTTGTGAAGCTCGCAAAAGACGCAAATATGAACATTTTCAGAGTTTGGGGCGGTTCGGGAACAGGCAAAAAGGCATTTTATGATTTATGTGACGAATACGGAATTATGGTTTGGCAGGAGTTTCCGCTTGCATGCAATAATTACAGAAACGAGCCGCATTATCTCGAAATTTTAAAGCAGGAGGCAACCGAAATTGTATGCACGCTGCGCACTCACCCGAGCGTTATATTATGGTGCGGCGGCAACGAGCTGTTTAACGGCTGGTCAAGAATGACCGACCAGTCACTTGCGCTCAGGCTTTTAAACAAAATCTGCTACGAATATGACCCGGATACTCCTTTTATTGCCACCGCGCCGCTTATGGGAATGGCGCACGGCTCTTACCTTTTCTACCTGATACAGGATGAAAAGGAGGTATATGAGGTATTTAACAATTCAAGATATACTGCCTATTCGGAATTCGGAATAAGAGCGTTTTCCGACGAGGATATACTTAACGAAATTGTTCCTGAAAATGAGCTTATTCCGTCACCGGACAGTCCGACATGGGATATTCATTTTACACCCGACTGGTACTTAAATGTCTTTTACAGATATTTCGGAAAACCCGACACGTTCAAAGAATATACCGAAAAAAGCCAATGGCTGCAATGCGAAGGATATAAGGCTATATTTGAAGAGGCTCGCCGTCAAAAACCGTATTGCTCAATGGCGATAAACTGGTGCTTTAACGAGCCGTGGAAAACAACAACCAGCAATTCGATAATTACATATCCGTCAAGGCCGAAAAAAGCATATTACAATATTAAAAATTCTTGCTCCCCGGTAATTCCGAGTGCAAGATTAAATAAATTCACTTACGAAGGAGGCGAGATTTTCAGTGCTGAGCTGTGGCTTCTGAACGATTCTTATGAAAAGGTCAATGATACAATCAGCGCATATATCGAAATCGGCGGAGAATGCTGTCATGTCATGGATTGGGAAACTCCTTTAAGCGGAGAAAATGAAAATATCAAAGGACATATTATGCAGTTTGTTCTGCCCGATGTCGACGCCGACCGGTTCGTGCTGAAGCTCAAATCGGAAAAATACGGAGATAACAGCTATACGCTCAGATATTCTCCTAAAGAAACAATTACAAGAAAAAGAAGATTAAATGAATAGTCAGGAGGTATTACCAATGAATTTTAAACGCATAATTTCATTAACGACCGCTATGTGTCTTGCCGGCGGAATTGTTTCGGCGGCGCAGCCCGAAATTGACGCAATTAAGGCAACGGACGCGGAGGTGTTTGAAAACTTTCAGAATTATTCGAATTTGAAGACAGGAACATCGCTTGAAAATCTTGACGGCTGGAAGCTGACTCAAAGCTACGAAGGAAAAACCTGCACGCTCGAAGCCGACCCGAATGATGAAAATAATCTGTGTCTTAAATACAACACTTCGGAACCGTATACTACACAAGCGCTGGCAACCTTTGCGCAGTATGACTTTACTCCGGTTTCGGATGATTACATACTTATAAGTGCAAAAATAAACCCGTCAATAAGCGCAAGATGGATTTTAAATGTCCACGGCGACCCTTCAAAGGACGGCACGGTTTCATCAAGCAAAAATCCCGCGATTGAGCTTATGATAGAATCGGGTGGAAAGCTTGCCTGTGAAATCAGGGGCAACACTCCGACATGGTTCAACATTAATACGAACGGCGACAACTGGAATATCGGTGAATGGAACGATGTAGACATACTTATAAATTCATCCGCTATGACCTTTGATGTGTACACCAACGGTTTCAAGCGCAATTCGGAGCCTATTACTCTTTCTAAGTCTTATATCACCAATAAAGGCGACAGGCTCGGAAATGTTTCGGCGATTTCCTTTGGGATAATCAGACAAGCTGCCTCCGGCAGTCTTTATATTGATGATGTTTCGGTCAACGGTATTTCCAAGGAAAGACTTGCGGAAATTGACAAGAATGATATTACAGTTCCGCAGACGATAGAAAGCGGAGCAAAGCTTGCCGCGGCAACCACATTATATAAGCTGCCGATAACATGGACAACAGATAACGATGCTGTTTGGGTCAGCTCGGACGGAACTGTTTCGGCAAATGCCTCGGCAAACAATCAAACGGTTACATTTACTGCCAAAACAGGTGACATACTCATCGGCACATATGAAGCAACCGTGACTGTAAATACCGCCGTGGAAACCGTTTTTTATGAGCCGTTTAATTATACAAACGGTCAAAGTATTTCGGCAGTCGGAAACGGCTGGTCAATTTCGGCAGAGGATACCGTCCCGTCGGGAGAGGGCAGCACTGCAAAGGTAATGTCCGACCCGAAAGACAGTACAAATTCGGTTCTTGATATTGAAACTCTCACAAAGGCACACACTGCCGATAACAGATATGCCTCCGTTACGGGCGAGTTTGGCTCGGACGGCAAAAAATACTTAATGATAGACAAAAAAGTGAATATAACAACCGATAAAAACAGGTATATATTTTATGCGGACGGCTTTTACAAAAACACCTCTACAGGTGATACAAAAAGCCGTACAATGCTTCAATTCACTTACGCTCAGGGGGATAAGCTCTGCCACCAGAACGCCGGCGGATATCAGACTCTCTCGGAAAACGGAATTACGCTCAACAAATGGGTTGACATGAAGTTTATTATTGACTGTGCAAATCAAAGCTATAATGTATACATGGACGGCATTAAGGTAAACAGTGAGCCCGTTGCCCTTTACAGTCAATATTCCGGCGAAATTCTGACGGGTATTAAAACGCTCACCTTCGGCTCAAACAGATGGCACAACACTTCAGGTCACTATTATATAGACGACCTCACCGTTTCGGCATTCAATGATAACGGAATTGTAGAAATGGATTTGAAAAACGCAGACATTCCGACAAATACAACAGAAGATTTTGACCTTGCGTCAAACGGAGTTTTCGGGTCAAACTTTACATGGGAAAGCAGCAACAGTGATATTATTTCCGTCTCCGGCGGAAAGGCAAGCATACAGATTCCGCAAAATACAACAAGCGTTAAGCTTACGCTTACCGCCGTATACGGAGAAGCTGTAGATACCAAAGAATTTGACGTGGTTGTATTGGGTGATACCGACAGACTCAATGCAATGAACAAAAAGCTCACCGCATATGTACTGTCCGGGCAAAAGTATGTCAGCAACAGCTTTACACCCAATATTCCGGAATTTAAAGCAGGAGATATATTGGAAATAACAAGTTCCGACGCGGCAGTTTCATACGACAGTGAAAAAAATACAGTTAATATTATGCAAGGAGAAGATGATAAAATTGTTGACGTAACCGTAAAAGTAACATCGGCGCAGGGTAATTCATTTGAAAAGACGCTAAAGCTTTACATTCCTCTGCCGGCAGCGAACAGTATGTACGAGGATTTCTCCTACCCGTCTCTTGAGGGTGTTTCTGTTTCCGGTGCCGACAGCTGGACCGTTTCAAACGAGGAACCCGACATTACAAAAACAGGCGCGTCACTTTTTGTACAAAAGTCACCGGATGATGAAACGGATTATGTCCTTGACACAAATGTCATCCGTGCACGCGATCCCAAGCTTTACGGAAATCAGTATGCTACGTGGAGCGGTAATGCGCAGCTTGCCGGCGACGCAATAATTCAGACAAATATAAAATTTGACAACAATGCGAAAAATCAGTACATCTGGTACATTACCGGCAATATTAAAACCACCTCTGCTCAAACGAGTGCAATACTTATTCAAATGTTTATGAGCAGGGACAAAGGCATAATCCAAAATCAGCAATCGGACGGAGTGGTTACCGTTTCGGACACGCCGCTTCCGACCGGCAAATGGTTTAATGTAAAACTTGTTCTTCATTCCTCGGAGGGCAGCTATGATTTATACGTTGATAATGTAAAACAAAATGCAGGCCCAATATCGCTTTATTCACAAATTGACGGCGGTGTTGTTACCGAAGTTACAAAAATGGAGCTGGGTGCTTCAAGATATATTGCTGATCCCGGTCATATGTACATAGACGATATAGCAATACGCTCAAAATCTGCCGATGTTCTTGAAACGGAAGCAAAAATGCTCACTATCCCCGACACATTCATTTATGATGTTGACCTGCCGCAGACAGGAATATATGAGGGAACAACCATTTCCTGGGAGTCATCAAATCCCGAAAGACTTTCGGGCGAAGGGAAGGTAAACCGCGGCTTTGGCTTAGGAAGTGAAACCGTTACGCTTACTGCAACGATTTCATCGGGAAATGCAGCAGTCAAAAAAAGCTTTGACGTAAAGGTAGTAAAAACTCCGTACTACACAACCGACAGTCTTACCTTTGAAACGGCGGACGGAAATATCTCTTACGTTCCGACATCGGGCGGAAAAGTAAAAACATTATCTCTGACCAAATATACAACCTCCGCAGAGGATAATGCGGCTGCAATTGTGGCAGTATACGACTCAAGTGACAGGCTTATTAAAATATCCGAACCGATTTCGGTCAAAGAATCGGGAGATTTGGCAATTGACATGCAGCTGCCCGAAAAGGACAATATGTACGCAAAAGCATTTGTATGGGATATGAAAGCTTCCGCTCCGCTCGCATACAGCTACAGTACAAAAATCAATGCCGGTACTGCAATATATACAATCGGCGATTCAACTATGCAAAGCTATGCCACACTTGAAAAAAGGCAGCAGGACAATAATATTACCGGCTGGGCACAAGTTCTTGAACTGGGCATTGACAAAACAATGTTAACGGTAGACAATCACGCGGTTTCGGGAACAAGCACACGCAGCTTTTACAATCAGGGCTACATTCATCCGGTTTACGACTCGATTAAAGAGGGCGATTATATAATAATACAATTCGGTCACAACGACCAAAAGCCGACCGATGACCAGAAAGCATACGAAAAATATGCGCCGCTTGAAAAAGAGCATATGCTCTCCAACACGCCTGCAATCCCCGAAAAATATAAGGATTACAAGACCTATGAACAATGGCTGAGAGAGTATGCGGCGGCTGCACGCATGAAAGGTGCTCACGTTATCTTTGCAACCTCGATTTACCGCCGCCAGTTCAACGGAGAAACACCTATTAACTCTCAGTGCGGTTATCCCGAGGCTATGACGGCAACAGCTGCCGAGCTTAATGTTCCGGTTCTTGACCTTCACACACGCACGGGCGAGTGGATCAGCAATCTTGGCTACGATGGCAGCCTGAAATACTTTATGGCATTCCACGGCGGTACCGATAATACTCATCTGACATATGACGGCGCCGTTGAAATTGCAAATCTTGCAATCGGTGAAATGAACAGGCTGGGACTGCCTATCGCAAAATATACTAACCAAGTTCCCAAAAGATAATATTACATATTAATTCTAAAATGAGCTTCAGCAAAACAGAATCGTTTTGCCGAAGCTCATTTTTTTGTCATTTAGAAAAACTTATGATGAACATACGCATGGGCGGTTTGGTAAGAGCGCAAGCAAAAAGGCGGTGCAGCAGCACCGCCTTTTTGCCGGGGTTTCCCCCGGTAAATAGGTTTATAGGTTTTTACTCTTTTTCGTGATAATAACCTTCAGCTCGTCTCCGCTCCAATCAACATCTGCGCCGAGATTTTCGGCTATGAAACGAAGCGGCGTATATGTGCGCTCGTTTTGAATGAACGCAGGACTGTCAAGTTTAACCGCTTCACCGTTTACATAAGCGGTGTCGGAATCGATTGTAATAAGAATTGTTATATCCTCATTCTTTTCGTTTTTACCCTTAACTGTCACAAGCTTTTTATCTGCGTCCCAGTCAACGGATGCACCGAGATTTTCGGCTACAAATCTTGCCGGGAGCATTGTTCTGTCGTTGACAACTATCGGCGCAACATCATTTGTTTCACTCTTTCCGAAAACTGTCACGTCGGTCTTGCCTATTGTCAGTATAATCTGATTCTTTGACGCGTCATGAGCCGTCCATGCTGCATACAAGGTCATATTGCCTGTCACGCGCTTTGTAAAATCAAACCTTGAAGTTAATTCTTTATCGGTGTACCAGCCCTCAAAATCATATCCGTCCTTTGTCGGTGCTGCCGGCTCTTTCATCGCCGTATTTTTGAGAACAAGCTGACTTATGAGCTTGCTTCCGCCGTTTGTATCAAAGCTTACGATATAATTTGAGTTGCCACCCAGGCTTCCGCCTCCGTGTCCTCCGGAGGGAGTATTGCCCACGCTGATCGGAACGGTCGCCTGTTTGGTGTCCGTGCCGAATGTATAGCTGACTGTCACTGCGGTTGTTCCCTCAGAAAGGGCATCCGCCGGGTCATATGTGTAATCGTTAACCTCAACCTCGCTGCCGTCGGCAAATACCGCCGTTACAACCATGCCTGCCGGGTCAAAGCTTTCACCGATGGCATAAGCGGTCTTATTCGGCTGAACTGTAATATTGATTGCGGTCAATGTCTGTGCATCTTCTTTTTTGATTACAAATACATTTGCCGCTTCGGACATATTTCCGTTTTCGTCCTGAGCATAGAATACCATCATTTGTCCGTTTCTGTTTTCATTGTCCTCCCAATCCATGAGCAGGGTTCCGCTTATGCTGAAGCGGCCGTTTTCATCTGCCTGTGCGCTGACGCTCGCGTCTGTGCTTGACAGTATCCTTGCATTTTTATCGGCAGTTCCGGTAAGCGTATACTCACCGTTTGTTTTATCCGCATAGAAAATATCGTTGTCAAAGGACAGAACCGAAGCCGAATCATCTTTTTCGATTACCAAATACTTTGTTGCGGTATCCGTGTAAGTTCCCATATCCTTTCGTACATCAATACGAAGCATTACAGAACCGTTGATATTGGTATTATTCATTATCCAGCTGTTTGTCTCGTTCGGATTTTCGTCTATCTGAGCGTTAAAGTCAACCGGGGTAAGCGTATAGCTTACATTCGGCTCGCCCGAAGATACATTAATCGTCCACAAGCCGTCAATTCCTTCGCCTGCCGAGCAGGTATAGACTCCGTTTTCTTCCTCGGCATTCTGAGTGATATAGTCTATACTATAGTGTTCGATATCCTTATAGTAAGGAATCTTCACGGCTATATTAAGTCCGAAATCGTCCGCGAACGAATACTTGGGAAGTTCTGCCTCGTTCGACTGTTTTTCAGCCGAATAAACAGGGCATGCCTTTACGGGATTTCCGCTTTCGTCCGTGTAGCTTTGCAGATACTTATAAGCCTGCACGCCGATTCTGTAAGACTCGTCTGCTTTTAAAGTATCGTTATTCTGAGTTGTTACGGGATTGCCTTCTCCGTCATATTGAACATCGAAACCGCCGACCGTAAGCGCCATATCAAGCTTATATGTTTTGCTTGCCGCGTCATAGCTTATTCCATTAACGGCAGCGTCCTTATCAAAAGCATATCCTTTATTTGTATTAATATAATTGCCGCTTGAATCCTTTTGATAAATTGTAATCTTATATCCGTCCGCTTCGTCAACCTCGCTCCATTCGCCGTTCATAATTTCGTTGCCGATTGCCTTAATGCTCACATTTGCAGGCTCTGACGGCTGAGCGGTATTGGTATAGGATACACGTCCGAAATGCTTTTCATCAACGGGAAGAAGTATTTCTGTTTTTTCCGGAATACCTTCTTCATTTTCTATCTCTGCTTCCGCTTTTTTAAGAAGCTTTGCGGTTACATAATATTCTCCGCTCGACAGCATTGTGCCGCTTTGGGGAATTGTTTCGGAAATAGTATCGGTCACATCGGCATGGTTGATTATATAATCCGTACCGCCCTCGGTGTTTCCGAAATATGTAGCCAATACATATTCTCCGTTTTCTTCGGGATTTACAACTCTTCCGGTTAAGTCATATCCGCTGAGTGCAAGGCTTAAGCTGTCAAGCGGTTCGGATATGTTAAGGCTTGCGTCAAAATCGCCTGAAGTTGCCGTAACACTCCATACATCGCCGTTTCTGATACTGCCGTCTGCCTCGCCCAGACCTACAAGCACACACTTTTTACCGTTTGCGTTCGTTGTAGCAAACACATTTACTTCGCTTTCGTTTATAATTTCGCTGTTTTCGTTATATACAGGCTTTGTAAGCTGAATCGGAACACCGCCCTTTGAGATGGAGATTCCGTCAATAAATGCGTCGATATCGGTGTTATCATCTGCCGGAGTAATCATCATGATTACATTTGAGCCTTCTGTAAGAGTCTCACCCTCCGAAAGGTCTAATGTGACATCCTTTTGATTTACATATGCGGCATAATCCTGAGTCACAACCGCACCCAGCTCATCAACATTCATTGCCATTACTGCCAGACCGCCGTTTTCGTCGTTAAATTCTGCCGAATATCCGCTCGGCTTGTGATCCTCCCAGTTCCATTCGGGAAGCTTGCGGAATATTGATCTGATTGTGAAGCCTGCGTCATTTTCAGGGAAAATGTAGTAAACTCTGTATTTGAATATTTTCCAGTCAGCTTCCTTTTTAACTCCGCCGTATGGCTTGAAGTTCTTATATGCTGATTTTACTGCATTTTCAAAGCCGCCGTTAACTCTTGCGACGGTTGACGCACCGAGGTAGAAATCAAAACCTGTCGACCCCAGTTTAAGTCCGCCGATTGCACCCCAGTTATCCGGCAAGTGCATGCTGCCCCTTACTCCGCCGTTCAAATCCGCAACAACATACACCTTAGTCGGCGCGGAATAGCTGTCAAGTCCTGCAAACGCACTTGCATCGAGTGAACCCTTTGCCTGAATTATTTTGCTCTTTTGCGGAACGCTTATATGAACACTTGCTCCTCCGAACGCATTAAGTCCGGTATAGTTTGTTCCGCCGTAACTACGGGTTTCGCCCTGAACACCCTCATATATTTCAAACTCATCTATAAGATTCAGCTTCTTCAAAAATGCTATGCCGACGTCCTCGGCTTTTAATCTGTAGCTTGCAGGGCCCAGAGTATATGTAGCCTTTGCTTCAATTACATTAAGCACCTCGCCCTTTCCGGTAATGCTGAAAGTAATCGGCGGAATTGCAAAGAAGTCGCCGTTTACCGTATCCGCAAGACCGTCAAAACCGCCGCCGGCACCCTTGATATACGCAACTATAACCGGTGAAACAAGCGGAATTTTCGCTATCTCCGAGCCGGCATAGAAATATACCTTGTTAGGAAGAAGCATTCCCGTACGTGTTGAACGCTTCAGCTCAAGCTGCGCTTCGCTTTCGAACAGGTCAAAAACATTCAGTTCCATTTCAAACTTGTAATAGCCCTTGAACGAATTTATTTCACCCTCAAGCTTTGCCATGTCAAGACCTATCATTTCGGAAGTATCTACTTTGCCGGTCGCATGGATACCGTTCATTTTAAAGCTGCCTCTTGCGTTTTTGCCGAAGCCGAGTTTCTCCATGGTAAACTCAGCGCCCGGGAAAATCTGAAATTCCACAACGCCCTTAAAGCTTATGCTTCCGTCCGATTTTATAAGTCCGCTGTCCGCTTTTGTTTTTGTGTTGGGAATATTAAGCGCCATCGTTGCCGAATTTGAATCAGGATTCATATTAAGCGCTATTCCGTCTGCGGTCAGCTCCATAGAAAGTCCGTTCTCTGTTTTCGGCTGATAAAATTTAAATGTCGGGCAGTTAAGGCTGACATTTTTAAGCTCTATACTGCCATCCTTCCCTATAGAAAAGCCGCCGTTTGCTTTAGGCCACACCGCGGTGATTGTGCCCGAGATAAGGGCAACCCCCGAGGTGAACACATAACGGTCGTTCTCATCCGTAAAGTCACCCTTTATTTCGGCAACCGGTGCACCGTACTGCCTGTTATATATGTCCATTTCAGCAGAATACTTTGCCGTCTTAAATATAAAGCCGTCACCTTTTTTATATATGCCGAGCCTTTTTGCCGAGGTGTTTATCCTGATATTATCATTGGGGGTAAAATTGGTTTCATCAGACTTATACAGTTCTCTGAATCCCCAGATCAGCTGAGACGCATAGGAGGGAACCTCTATACCCATAAGCTGTCTTGCAAAAGCTTCAACCGTTACATCGCCGTTTGCCGATGTTGAGAAATATTCCGGCAAGGTATATCCGTTTCGGTAACCGTCAATTTCGGGAGAATATCCGTCTTCATATTCAGGATACAAGCCCGATGTAAGCGTAAACGGATTCGCCCAGGAATATCCCCTTGTGAGAATCTCGGTTATTGCCTCATTGTTATCCATACCTGTAACAACATTCGTTCTGGTTCTCGACATTGCGCCCGGAATTGCGGTCACACTGTGAGTAAAGCCATGATTTGTATTGCCGACGGCACTGCTCATATAAAGTTCCGCTCCGTCTGCGACCGATTCATGTCCCATTCTGGCGAAGTTTTTCATGTCAACCTTATAGCGGATTGCCGCTCCTCTTTCAAAGTCGGGAGTATTTCCGTTATATCCGACTCCGACTACGGCTCTTACGCCCCATGCTCTGCCGGCATCATTTTCATCCTTTTGCTGCTGCCCGCCGGCGGTAAAGCCTGTGTCCGTTCCCTTGTCAAGGCGGACAAGCGTGTAGTATACAACCGCCTTATGCTTTCCGCCGTTTAAGATATAATCTGCCTTTATACTCTTTTGACCCGCATATTCGGAAAGAGTTACGGTTTTGCTTTGAATCGAACCCGAATCAAAATACGCATGCTGATATATTTTTTTGTTAAAAATCATATCATACGCACCCTTTTTGGTTCTTGTCGGCTGCGTAACCGTATAAGTGTCCGCGCCCTTGGTATTAATATCAAAACGAATATAATCGTTTTCCAGATATGCAAACTCGGTATTGTTGTCGGAATATGTACCCGATTTTACGCCCTGTGCATATTCCGCCGCACCCAGCATGGCAAACGCTTCATTCGGGATGCAGCAAACCAGCATGCAGAATGCAATTAATGTGCTGATAAATCGTCTCATTTTATTAACCCTCCGTCATTTCTTGTACGTTCATCTTAAAATCATACTTCATTGCAAGACTTTCGAAAAGTCTTTGCATCACATTCTCCGCCGTTTTTCTGATGTTGATGCCGATTACATAATCTATAACCTCCTTTTGCTCCGCTTCGGGCACGTTATATACCCCAAGACTCATAGTTAAAAATCTTTTAAGCTTCTTTTCAAGCGTAAAATACACATCGCATTTTTTTGACATATAGCTGCGCATAATACCGGCGGTGCCTATTTCCAGCTCATAGAAATCACTTTCCGTGCAATCCGGCATATAGGACGAAAATATTTTATAAATTTCCGCCGAAGTCATTTTATGTATATATTCAATCGTTTCCGGATAAGAGTATGCCTCAACATATATATCCCTCAGGTTTTCGTTTATTTCCGCAATGGTCAGTTGAATCGAGGTCTCGACCGCATATATGTAAACAGGCTTAAAACCTCTTTCGGCAAAACTTTTGGCAACTATGAACTGATTGGAAAACATAAATTCCGTCAGCTCAAGAAGTATTCCGTCCTTTGTATGAAATATGTTCTGAAAAGATGAACTTGTTACATCCGCTTCGTTTAATATCTGAGCCACTGTTGTATTGTGGTATCCCTGCTCGATAAAAAGCCTTACGCAAGTAGATAAAATCCGCTTTTTTGCTTCTTCACTGTTATATCTTCTAGCCAATAAAGCATCGCTCCCTGTGTTATAATTGGTTTATATACCAATTATAACACAGGGAGCGTAATATTGTCAAGTCTTTAATTTAATTTCCGCGCTTATATTTAATACTTTCTTTATAATCCGCCATAGCCTTGCTGTTTGCAAGCTGACGGTTGTATCTGTATGCCGCAAGATTTTTACTGTTGGAATACTGGCGGTCATATTTATATGACGCAAGGCTTTTGCTTTGGGCTGCCTTTGCCGCGTCGTTCCGGCGAATCTGATCATATTTTTCCCTGAGTTCATTAAGGTCAATCTCTGACTTATAATCAAGCTGCGGCTTTGACGCTTCGTTGAAATACTGCACATCATTCAATATTTTTATATCGTTCGGCGTCATGTAGGTGCCGTCCTCTTTTTTGGGAATGTTCCAAAGCTTTGCTTCTTCCTCTGTAAAGAAGCCGCGTTTTTCGGCATTATCCCAGGCGGCATTTTGAATGTCGGCATTCGCATTTCTTTCATTTTCGGAGAGCTTGTAGAGATTTTCTCTGCGTTTGATTTCATTATCCGTACGGTTTTCCTCATTCTGAACCGAATTTCTGTAATCCTCTCTTGCAAGCTTCTGCGCACTTTCCGCTTTGTTCCAGTCGGCATTTGCCATATCGGCAAGCGCATTATACGCATCCTTTGACTTTTGATATTCATCCATGTACCGTTCGTAGGAATTTTTCTCAAGCTCGGGAATCATATCGGTCAGCTTGCTCATATAATATGCCAGCTGACTGTTTGCCAGAGTCTGCGCCGCACTTGTCATTCCGCCGTTATTTTTCCTCGAAGCCATTTTAGCCGCCGCGTCGCGGTACGCTCTTTCGCCCTCTCTCTGATACATTCGGCTGTATGCCTGATATGCAGGATCTGTTTCGGGATTGTAGCTCCATTTTTTATCAGATGTCATATTACCGTAAGCGGTGTCTAATCTTCCGCCGTATCTGCTCCGCCAGCCGCCGTACATATCTGCTGCCGAATCGATACCTGTCTTTTTGGACAGTTTATTGTATGCGCTGTCCAAAAGGTTTGAATCAACTACCGCTCTGTCGCCGTCCATATAAAGAATAGGTATATTTTCACCTCCGACAGAAACCATACCGTTGTTTGAATACGATACGCTGCCGAGTCCCGACGGGGACACATAATCCGTAACGCGAACGGGATTTTTACCCTCGGACCTGTAAATATCGTTTACAAATCCCTGTATGTCCGAGGTCGGTGCGTAGCTTACTCCGTCTTTTACGGCGGACGGCTTAAAGCTTATTTTGCCGTAAGTAACCGAGCCGTCTTTCCAGCCTATTTTGGAATTGTCAAGTCCCATATTATTCATAGTCGCTCTCACACCCTTGCTGCCGTCCGGGTATGTCGGAACATATTGCTTTGTTTTAGCCTTGCGGCTGTAGCTCTCGATATAACCCAATTTCGTTTCCTCCTTCATTATTTGTTATCTTTTTCAATTGTTCTATTATCCTTTCCTTTCCGTCAAAATTCATGCTTTCAAGTATTACCGCTGCCATATCCGGAGAATTCTGCGACAGTATCCCCGACTTCCACAGCTCCAGTATGGTCTGATTGTTTGCCTCTCTTGAGGACGGACTTTGCCGCTCGGGAATGATCTCTATGTCAAATTCCACATTTTTATACTTTTTGTCGTCGGGAAATCCCAGATAATCCGTTCCCGGACGGTGCATATACTTATTTGAAAACCCAACAAATTCAACATTCCCCAAATCGTTGGTAATCCGATAAATTCTCTCTTTCGAAAAAAACTGTCTTATCAGCTCTATGCAAAGTGAAACCACCTCGGCATATACGTCAAAGCTGTCGTCTATTATTACTCTGGATAGCTTTTCGCCCGATTGCTGCAAAATGCTGATTGCACTTGCCGCCGTAACGCCGCTTGCGGTCGCCCCCTGCTGAAAGTCTCTGTTTCCGATTATTTCTTTCAGCTCCATAATTTTTTCCTGCCTGTGGGCAAGGATAAAATCGGATATGGACTGTGCCTGGAACGGTCTGATGTGCGTCTCGTCAAGGCTTCCGTCCACATGAATTATATCATTTGACCAATCCTTGAATTCCTCCTCATTGATTGCGCCCTTGTCCCTTACAAGCCAGCGCTGCTTTCCTGCAAGTGCGGCATTTTTAAGTATTATTCCGTCAAGTCTGTCAATGTACATCTGCGGATTGCGGATAACATCCGTAATTCCGTAACCGAACGGCGAATCGTCACTTTTGTAGAGGCAGTCGAACACAACCGGATATTTTCCGTGTGCATAAAGCCCCTTTTCATAACCGGGAATTTCCTCGCTGGCTTCAATCAGCGTGCCGCGCGCAAACTTCATCAGATGTACGCTGCCGTCGCTTTTTTTGTAGTAGCAGTCTATAACCTCGCTCCTGTCCTGAGCCGTTGCATGACCGCCGTAGGTTTCAACGCATGCATCACCTTCAAAAAGATTTTCATATTTCGGATACTGCATTTTAAGCATTTCATTATCAAGCGCCTGCGTTATAAACAAAAACTGTGAATCCTGCACGTCCTGCACATTCATGTCGCAGTAAATTCCGAGAATGTTTATCGATTGCAGCTCTATCTGCTCCGTCTTTCTGTTATAAAATACCCCGTAGACCGCCGTCCCGTACTTAAGCTTATTTCTCCAGTTTCTTTTGTAGCACTTTTTAAAGCGGCTTATATCCAGCTGAACCGGCAATATTTTTGACAAAAGCTGCGCCGTCTTGGTATCCTGCGGTTCACGCTCCAGGATTTTCGGGTGCGGATAATTGTCCATTGCGTCGGCATACTTATTCTCTATCGCCGAGAACACAAATGCCGTTGCACAGGCAAGCGAGTTCCCGTCGTATTCCCCCGTGAGATTGACCTCATGCCATTTCCGATACCATTTTTCGTTTTGGCAAATTCTATCGTTTATCGGCTGTTTATCGCTTTTGTAGCGGTCATATGCCGCCAATGCCTTATCAATAAATTCTTTTGGCAGCTTATTCATCGGCAGCACGCTCCTCCACAGCTATTTTGAGTTTTTCGGCAAGCGGTTTTATAAATTTCGGAATGGGCAGTCCGATTCTGGTGCAGTTTTCCAATATACTTAAAAGCTCATTTAATATAAGCCATATTGTCACAACCGTTCCGAAATAGAAATTAAGCGTGAGTTCTATTCCTATCTGAGCGAGTCCGCTCGCAATCACCCAATCTATAATACCCGAAGCAACCACCAGAAGCATGTAACAAACCTTTTTGACCGCACCTTTTTTACCGGTTTTTGAATTTAGTGTCCCCTCAAACCATGCAGCCGTAATCCCCGAAATATAATCGGCAACCATGGCAAAAATCAGCATCGCAACCGGAGCAAAAAGCTTTTTAAAATAAATGCTTGCGGACGCAGCGGCGCAGGACAGAACAAATTTAAGCAGTTTATCCCTCACTTTCCTCACCCCTTTGAGTCTTTCTCTCTCTGACAAGGATAAAATCGTTCATCCAAAGACTTTCGTAAAGCTCTCTGCACCACTCCAAAAGCTCCTTGTAGTCATACTCCAATATGCCGCTTTCTTCGGGCGGCTCTCTGAGTGTAAAATTTTGCATATTACCACCAACCTTTCACTTTATTGCCGGTCTCTCTTACCGGCATGTTTCTTTCGATATACCATTTTGCAAAATCGTTAAGTCTTGTATCAAAAAGCATCGTATGCTGATTATAGGTCTCGTAATCCCTCTGATAATAGCAGCACTTTGCAAGCACGTAATCAATGTACATTGCGTCATACGGCGGCGGTGCTACCGTTTCGTCCTCCATCGGTTCGGAAATCTTTACATAATCCTCCTGAACATTGCCTTTATATGTTTTGGCATACTCTCTTTTGAGCATTTCGCCCAGCTCATCGCACCATTTTATTTTTTCCTCCGTGGTGTAACTGTTCGGATAAAGGGAATCCGCTCTTTCTATTACTTCAATTATTTTCAAAGCTCATTGCTCCTTTCATTTTTGTAAACTCTGCCTCCCGATTCATATATGATTTTTATCCCGAAAATAATGATTTTTCCCTTGCCTTTTATCCGATACTGCCAATACATTCCCTCTTTCATTCTTATCGGTACTCTTATGCACCGTCCGCCGGTTTTTTTAAGGCTTACCCTCAGGCAGCTTGTCATCTGCTCTCCGTCCGCCGAGGACATCACCTCAATTTCTCCGTTCTCCTCCGCTTTTAAATAAATCCACATTTCACCGATTCTGTCCATGTCAAAATCTTCGCAAAATATCTTTGCACTTTCCGCCATCCACTCGCTTTTTTCCGCATTCGCACCGAGAAGATACAGATTTCCTCCCGAAACAGCGTAATTTTTTCCGTCCTTTAAAAATCCGCCCGTATAGCAGTCAGTTCCGTTTCTGTGCCAAGTCATATATTTTATATCATAGGCAAGATTCTCATATTCTCTGCCGTCATAAGCCGACACATAATATTTGAGTCCGTCGGTAAAGCCGTACGCCGACACATATTTTTTGCCGAGCTTTTCGGATATAAGCACCGGTCGCGAGCCTGTCCATTCATAAAAGCCGCGGCTTCCCAAAAAGAATAATGCGTTATTTATCACAACTGCCGAGTTGATGTCAATGCAGCCGATTCCCGAATAACTTTTTCCTACGGAAAATTCGCTCGGGAGCTCGCCGTAAATTGCGTCAAATGAGTTTTTCTTTAATACCGCTACGCAGTTTCCGCACGATATTACCCCCTTGTGTCCTCCCTCGGTCGAGGATTCAAGATATACACTGTCATCCTCCAGTCCGTCATACAAATTAAAGTTAAAGACATCATTAAGCGCGGACGCATACACAAATTCTCCGTTTGGGCTTGCTCCCCAAAGTCTGCCCTTATGCAGAGTAAGGTGCGTCATATACGGGATTTTTCTGTAAATCCGATACACATTTGTCGCGTAAAAATCTCTGTTGGCAATCTCGCCCTTGTAATTTAATCCGTCCAGCTCAATTGTAACATTCCATGTTCTTATCCCGTACGAGCCTGAGCCGAGTGCCTCGGTATATCCGGTAACCGTCGCGGATATAATGTCAAGTGCGGACTTTGCTCCCCATCGGCTGTCCGAATAGTCCATAATACCGTCAATAAACAGGCTTTCACCCACCTTAAAATCATAAAAATGTCCTTTAAAATTTTCCGGACGGTCTATAGAGAAAATAATTTTTATTTTGCCGGCAGTTCCGGTTATCTGTTCTCCGTACCACCCTCTGTGAGTGTATTCATAGGACTTGACGCAGTCATCGGAGGTGTCCGCGGTATCATAATAATATATGAACGGGTCAACCTGTGCACTGTCATATCCGTGAATCAAAATAACCTTATTCACCCACAAAAGCTGAATCACCCCGTCTGTCGGGATTATCATTCCGTAAAGGTGGTTTCCCGAATCGTCCTTTACCTCCGGCTGATAAAGCGGCTTTTCACTCCCGTCATAGTAAAAGGTTGTTCCTATCACTCCGCAAAAGCCGGTTACGCTGCTGTCTTCGGGCGGAGCAATGACTGCACGGATATTCTGCGCCGTGCTGCCGTCCGAAAGCATATTAAATTTGTCTGCGGTGCTCTTTTCGGCGGCAGGGGATAAAAACGGATAGCATTCCGACGACATATTCTTCATATCCGAAAACTCGCCGAAGGACGCATAATCCTTACGGTTAAGCCCGGCAAAACGCCGGCATACCGCCGACCTCGGATTTTTAGCGCTGTTAATCGGTATATAACTCATACTCCGCCTCCTTTTTTATTCGCCGTCCAGATTTTGAATCTTGTTTGCGATTTTTGCCATTCTTATTTCCGCATATTTTTCGTTACGCAGCTTTTCGTCAATCACAAGTTTTACCTTTCTGGGAACAAGAACCTCTTCATCATACATAATCTGATAGTTCTTTCCGTTAATTGTCACTGTCTGGCTTGAGCCGATCGGCTCACCGGCAGGGCGCCGCAGCATTACCGGCACCTTCTCTTCATAAAAATTTTCCTGTTCTTGCTCTAAAGTTTTCTTAGCCATTTACAATAACTCCTTTCATTTTACGGCGGTGTATAAAAAGCACACCGCCTCGTATAATATATTTGTGATTATTTTTCAAGAAAATCACATAAAAAACTTGTTATCTCATAAGCCATAT
>CAKSFY010000008.1 GCA_934454035.1 uncultured Clostridia bacterium
CGCTCCGAGAAATCCGAGCTCGGTCAGCTCGGTTTCAACGTTTATTATATTATCGCCGCATTCGGCAGTAACATTATAGCTTTTAACCGCATTTGAGATATATTTGCCGAATAATGTGAAAATACCGCTTTCCTCCGAATAGCTCCATGCATTGTCGCCTAAAGTATTGCCGTCGGCAGTGACTTTAATTTCTTCTTTTTTAGGATGCTTGTTTTTGGAAAGTATTGTAAATGAGCTGTCGATGCCCGGATATACATTATCGGGAACATCTTTTGCCAAAGCGCCTTTTCCGGTAAAGGAAAGAACCGAACCGGGTTCTGACAGAAACCCGAAAAATTTAAGCATCATATGATTCTCGGCGTCTGTTTCCATTTCAAGCATATAATCACTGTATGCCGCAAACTGAGCCGCGTCGGCAAATAGAAATGAGAAGTTTCGGTTAGCGGAGCTTATTATGCTGCCGAAAGCGACAGAGCCTATTTTTTTATAGTCCTCCGAGTCAATGTTTCTGCCGTACAGGGTCAGACTTGACGGAACCGGATTTTCGGGCACGCCTCTTACCATGATTCCGGTTGCTTTGACCGGGCGGCAGGTTTTGAAAGTTACCGCCGCTTTGCTGCTGCCGGAAGAAGGTGCAAACTCAATAACGACGGTATTATCTTGTTCGAAAATAGACTGTAAGTTATAATATGTATCTCCGGCTGCCATTTCGGCGGAGTCTTTGTCAATTTCTGTATTTCGCAGAACTGCAAGGGAGGTATCAAATTCACCGTTTATCGCCGTGAACGTATGCTTGCCGCAGATATAGCAGACAAAATCCTTTTGACTGTCGCCGATTGTATCATTATATTGGTGCTTTTCGCTTTTTTCATATCCGCAGTATACGCAATCACCTGTGTGCACGGTATCGTCGCTTTGGTAGCTGCTGATAATGTGATTACCCCAGAAAGTATAATCACAGTTTTTGCATTTGGCATCATGTCCGCTTTCGGTGATGTCACTGTATACAAATTCGTGATTCAGGCACACTTTTACAAGATTGCCGACAGTGCCGGAAAATGCGCCCTTGTAATTTTCGTAGAAAACATACATTGAGTCATTATCCTCGTCAATATCTGACGGAAGCGTTACATAAAAAAGTGCGGCGGTGTTATTCATTAGGTATCTTCCGTAGTGAGAGATACTGCCGTCTTTTTTTCTGATAATTACCGATATATAGTCATTATCGCCTGCTTCGGCAAGAGTGGTTTCTGCAAATACGGTAAGTGTATTTGCGGATTTTTTTGTGTAATAAGCAGATGTTACTTTAACATCATTGTCTTTAATGCTTAACTTCCATTTGTCGGCAGTGCCTACCGGTGCAAGCACGTCCGCTGCCTCTTTAAACTCGCCGGCAGGCAGCAGAAGCGGCAAGCAGTCCAGCCCTGCAAGCATGGTCTTGTCAATGTTGACAGACGGACGAAGATGAACATTTGTAGCTGTAGTAATCTCGGACGAACTTATTTTGCCGTTTTGGTCGACATTTGTAAACAGAGTTTCGTCATATTTCGGTGTGAGACTTCCGGGTGGGAGATATGTCCCTTTTCCGACTTTGACGGAACGCAGCCACCACCAAGGTATGCTGCGGAGGTTTTCATCTGCAATTTTATCAGAATTGATTTTTCTTTCTTCAACGGTCAGCTTTTCCGCTTCAGCTCTTGAAAGTGCAAAAACCGTATCGTTGCTCAGCTCACCGTTAAATGTGCCGTTTTTATCGGTATAAGGCTCATCGGTTTTGCTTACTGTCATTACGGCGCTTTTATACAAATCGCTGAAATGTGCGTCGTAAAAGGTCTGATATTCATACTTTAAGCCTGTTACAGAATTTATATTTTGACTGACGTCTTTCCCTGCCATCAAAGTGTTTTCGCTAAGCAGGAGCATACCGTCAGTATCGTCTGTGTTGGTTTTTTCTGCGTCGATAACTCGCCATTCGATGGGGGCAGTCTGCCCTGCATAGGTGACGAAATCACCTCTTTTTAATCCGAACTTTGCGCCGCCTTGTGCACTTGCTTCATCTGCAAAGGATACGGAGGGTAAATTCCCCAAAATAATTGCCGTACACGTCAGCAGACTGAATATTCTTTTTTTCATTGATTAATCCTCCCGGGCTTGCATTATATTGGTTACAATTTCAGTATAACATATTATTTGTGTTTTGTCATCAATCCAAAGTATGATTGCATAAATTTTTTTTGACGGTTAATTTGATGTATTTTTTATTATCATTTTGCAACATCAGCATTTTTACCAATTTAAAAAAGCTGATAAATACGCGGATAAATAAAACATATGCTACAAATTGAGCGCCATATATACTAATATATACTTGTTTTTGGTATAAAATGACGAATATTGTAAAATTTTTAATCCTTTATTGACTTTAAATTATAATAATGCTATAATATTCCATGTAAAATATATGTAATTATAGGCATTTTACCGTAAAAATCTGACGTTACGAGAAACAATTTTTTTTAAAATGATAAAACGGTTGTTCAAGTAAAATCGGACGATTATATTAAAAAAAGAATGTGTGATTTTATGGGATTGTTGGAGGATTTAAAAGAAATATTAGGTTGTAATTAGTTGTAATTATATAAGCGACTTGCATTACGGCGGAGCAAATAAGCGTGCGAAAAAAAATATGCGGAATATGGATTTATCCGAATATTCACCGGCGGAGCTTTCGGACGCGGCAAGCTATTTATGCGAGCGCGATATTCGGTTCGAAACGGCCGAAGAAGCAATAGAGTTTTTCTCGTGATTCGGAATAAGGGTAAAAGTTATCTTTACATATTGACAGTGTTTTTTGTAAAGGAGGAGGGGAATATGTGAGATTTTTTAGCGGATATAATATCAGTATTCGCGGTTTTTGTGTGTCTGCATAACCTTTTCTTGTGCAAAGCCGGCGGTATTAAATGCCCCCATGCCTAAAGGGAGATGTCTTTTGCTGAAAGCAAAATACGGAGAAGCAAAGGAAAAAAGTCTGTTGAAATTATGGACTATATAAAACCTTTTCCGCTCAATCGGCGGCACAAAAATGCCCCCATGCCTAAAGGAAAATGTCTTTTGCTGAAAGCAAAAAACGGAGACAAAGGAAAAAAGTCTGTTGAAATTATGGCTGTATAAAACCTTTTCCGCTCAATCGGCGGCACAAAATGCCTCCCTTGCCTAAAGGGAGGTGGCTTTCGCTGAAAGCGAAAGACGGAGGGATAAAAGGCAGCAAACACAAAAACGCAAACAAATAATTAAAGAAAGGACAAAAAAGAAATGAAAAGATTTTTAAGCATGCTTTTGACAGCGGCAATGCTTGTCACCGCAGCTCCGACCACATTCGCGGACGATATTGCGGACGATAACCAAATTGTCACCGCTGCAGAAACTGAGACGGAAAATTCCGCGTCGGGCGATGAGCTTAACAATTCCGAAGAATCTGAGGATAAAGAAGAAATCAAAAATGATGAAGAATCCGAATCGGAAGATAATACGGAAGCTGAAGCTCCTGCCGAAGAGGAAAAAACCGCAGAAGATGAAAATAATTCAGACGATAATGTCGTTGATGAATCGATCGTTAAGTCGCAGGAAGATAACGATAACGAAATTTCATTATATGCAGATGAAACCTCAGAGGTTCAATACTCTATTGACGGCGGAAATAACTGGATAGAGTCGACACTTGTAAATGCAGTAACCACAATCGGAACGGGTACGGGAACGATTAAGGTTATAGCGGATATTACTACAACATCGGAAATAGTGGTATCTGGTGACATTAACCTTGATCTTTGCGGGTTTACTATAAATGGTAATAATACTCATCGTGTATTTAAGGTCACCGGAAAATTGACACTGGATGATTCAAGTGAAACCAAAACTGGAACGATTAAAGGCGGGTATATAAAATCATCTTCCAGTACTGCAAGCCCAATTGGTGGCGCAGCTGTTTATCTCCCGGCTGATACAAATGCTGTATTTGTTATGAATAGTGGTAATTTTTTGGAAAATAGGGCTGAGGGCGAGCTCGGTTTGGGTGGAGCAATTTTGGCTGAACCCAACACCACACTTACAATAAACGGTGGTTCTTTCGTGAGTAATGAGGCCGCTTTTGCAGGTGGTGCAATTGGTGTGGATTCAGCGGAATTTTTGATGAATGGTGTAGAGCTATCAAAAAATAAAAGCATTGAGGTTTCCGGTACTTTTTATGGTGCATACGGTGGCGGTGCAATCTTTTTGCAAATAACTACCGGCAGTAAACCTAAGAATGTTCCGACAATTAAAAATTGTATTTTTGACAGTAATAGCACAACAGCAAGTCAAGGTTTTGGTGGTGGTGCGATTATAAGCAATGAAGCGTCTTTGAATATAACAGGGTGTAAATTCACAAATAATACTGCAAGTGCATATAGAGGTGGTGCAATTCACGCATATGAATCTGATGTAAACATTAGCGACAGTATTATTTCTGATAATGAGGCTAGAATTGGTGGCGGCATTTACATTTCTAACGGTGGAACAACAACGGTAAGTAATTCTTATATAGTTGATAACAAGGCTACATCAGCCGGTTATGATGTTGCAAATAATTCCGCAAGTGCAAAGTATACAATGCCGACGTCTTATACAGATAAAAGTACGGGTAAAACTTATGGAGTTAAATGGTATTATGATGGCTTAAAGGCTGGCGAAACGGCAAGCCGTTACATCGAAAGTGCAGCAGAAGAAAAAACAGATTTGGCTGATACATCGGAGAAATGCGGTCTTAAAGCAGTTTATACAGAAGCAGTTGATCCTGAGGTTCATCTTAAATATGAAACATATGGTAGATATGCAAAAACTGTTGATAAGGATATGACATATGCGGAAGCAATAGAGATGTTAAAGGCAGATAACCCTACAGACCCGGAACTTACAGTATTAAAGAGTTTTTCAGTCAATCAGCCATGGACATATGGCGGAAAAATTATGAAATCGGCGAGTCTTGCGGAATCTCCGATAATAACGAGAACAGATGACTATAACGGGGAAATTATAAGTTTAAAAAGCAATACATTAAGAGTATCAGATGTAGTATTAGACGGTCAAGACAAAGCAAATATAGAATCTCCTTTAATTAAAGCTACCGGAGGAAGTATAGTACTCACAAGTGTTGTTTTACGCAATAATAAAAATAGTGCTGTCAGTTCAAAGGGTGGTGCTATACTGGTGGACGGTAAAGCAACATTAGGATTTTCAAGCGGCAGCAGTGATGAGTTGTGTGAAAATGTAATAATTGACAACTGTTCGGCGGTACATGGCGGTGCGTTATATTTTGACGGATCAAGCAATGCAAAGGGAATATTTAAGAATTCGCAATTTATAAATAATACGGCAGATACAGGTAGTGTATTATATGCGAATGAGCAATTTAATTTGGTTTTTGAGAGTTGTTTATTTAATGGCAACAAGTATGTAACATCAGATACAAACTCTGATAACTTTACTAAAAGCTCAACAATATATTGCACAAGAACATCGGATAAAGATGACCATTCGTATACTCAAATCTTTTTGTGTGGTAATACAAGTTTTGACGGAAACAGTACTAATTCTGATATATTGCTGGATGGGACATTAACCGATTTGTCTGATGGTACCTATTTTTATACAACAACCGGTAATATTGCAGGACGCGATGGTTTTAAGAATGTAGGTAATGATAAAATTAAATTGGCTGTAGGAGCGTATAACAGAAATCCGGCTTCGTATTCTTTTGGCAGAGTGGCAGGACTAAGCTCGGGAGCATGGGCAGAAGAAGCAGCAGCTTTTAATCTTGTACCAACATTGGGAGAAACGCTTGAAAGCGATGTTCGTATAGCTCCACATGATGGCTACTTTAAATTAGAAAAGATTACGGCAAAAGATATAAGACTGCTTTCTATTGAAATGCAAGGCGAAAAGAGAGTTGCTGCTCAAGAAATGGCGGATTTTGCCAGTCAATATTCGAAGGCGAATATAAAGTTGGAGGCTATTGAGGGAACACTTGAAACAAAAAGTAGTGCAGATACAGCAACAAGTACATCAAAGTATGTGTTTAAAGCGACAGCAAAGTCGACGTCAACAACTATTAAAGATATGTATTTAGCATATACAGAAGGCACAGAGGCGAAGGTGAAGGGAACTGTTGGAAGTGATGGACAAACTGCTACGCTGACAGTTACCCCGGATGACTGGTTGAAACTATATGATGCAAGTCAAGGCAGTTCAAGCCTTATAGCTGTAATTTATGTTATAACTGAAACAAAGGTGACACTGACTGTCAAAAATATCAACTATCCGGAAGGAGTTACAGGAACATCATTTAATGCAGTAGTTGATAATAAAACTGTAAATCCGGGAGAGAGTATTACAGTTGATGCAGGCAAAGCAGTTGAATTTAAACAGACAGGACTTGATGATTGGCTAGGATATATAGAGGACGAAACCGGAAATAATTCAATCATATTAAGCAGTGGCAAATATAGTATAAGGCAATTAAATAAGAATGCGACAATTAATGTAGGATTTAAACATAAGACCACCGTGGGTGGAGAATATAAAGATTATGGTACCTATGCAATTGATACTGAAATGATGGCAGCAAAAACCAATACTTCATATGGAAGTTTGAAGAAAAATTTTCAACAAATGACGATCAAACCAAATGATAATTATAAATTGGAAAATGTAACGGCTGCAACCAAATCAGGTCAAGACATTAAAGTTTATTTTGCTTATATAAATGAAGATGGCACAACAGACGAAAAGGTTACAGATTATAGTAAGATTGGCAATTATCTCATAGGGTTTTATATGCCTGATGATGATGTAATTGTAACTCCGGTATACAAAGCATTGGCACAAGAAATTACAATTGATACTGTTGAGGGCGGAATGATAAGTGCTGAGCCAAATGGCTCGGTTGCACAGGGTGTGACTGTAAAACTTACTGCAAATCCGAACTATGGTTATGAGCTTGGAAGTTGGAATGTCTATAAAACCGATGATACAGCAACAACTGTTGCTGTAACAAAAGCAGAAGACGGCACATACACATTCACCATGCCGTCATATCCGGTAACCGTTTCGGCAGTGTTCGTTAAGAAAACACACAATATCACGACATCTGTAGCAAGCGGAGCAGAGAGCGGAACAGTTTCGGTTTCACAGGCTGAAAATGTTGAAGTTGGTGCAGAAGTAACTGTTACTGCAAATGCAAGCGAATATTATACGATAGATAAAGTTATAGCTACAGAAAAAACAACAGGTAACAAGATTACTATCACAGATAATAAATTCGCTATGCCTGATGATGATGTGGTTGTTACTGCTACTTTTAAGAAACAACAGTTTACAGTAACAAAGGCTGCAACAGAAAACGGAACAATTACAATTGTAGCACCTGAACCTGGTTCAGACGGAAATGTTACTCTTGATTGGGGTAAGACGGTAAAAATTAATGTAAAGGCTGATAATTTCTACGAAATAGCTACTGTAACGGTAGGCGGATCAACTGTTGATGTTGATATTAACGGTGATTACAGTTTTGAAATGCCTAAGAATGATACAACAATCAGCGCAACATTTAAGAAAGTGAAGTATACAATTACCGGACAGGGCGATAATGTTACGTTCGATATACCGAGCAGCGATACTTATAATTGGGGAGATATAGTTGAATTTACCGTAACACCTGCTCAGTGGTATACAATCGACAGTGTTACAATTCCTAATATTGAGATAACGGACAAAGGAAACGGAAAATATTCATTTGTAATGCCGTCACGTAATGTCACAATTACAGTTATTGCTTCAAAGCCTATGCATACCATTACATTTGATACAAAGGGCGGCAACGCTGTTCAATCGGTAACGGTTGCAAACGGAGATAGTTTTGAAAAGACTATTCCTACATGGGCAGGACGTGGTTTTGCAGGATGGTATCTTGATGAAAATTATGAGAATAAATACGATTTCTCAACACCTGTAGAAAAAAGCATGACGCTTTATGCACGTTGGTTCCTGTGGGGTGATGTCAACGGTGACCAAGAAATTGATTCATATGACGCTGCATTAATAAGACGTTGCATGGTTGGTCTTGCACCTTATGATAAAATGACACAAAGAATAGCAGGCTTTGTTACAGGTTTTGCCGACGGAAGAAGCAATCCGGATTCGTCAGACGCTGCAACAATCAGAAGACTTTGCGTCGGACTTATAACAAGGTTCAAAGTTGAAGATGAAAAAGCAGGCTGCGAATTTGATTTGGACACTAATTCGATTGTAAACAATTAATGCTAATTAACAAATTATATATCCGCTGTGATTTATGCTCTTTGAGCCACAGCGTACTAAGCAGCGGATAATAATTATGTTGATTATATAAAGAAAGAATTAGACGGTTGTAGTATGTAAAAATAAAAACACGGATGTAATTTACAATTCTTTCCGAACCCCTCAGTCAGCAGACACTGACGGCTGTTTTGAATCCATCCGCCGCTTGCGCGGCTTGCCTCCATTTAGGCAATGGAGGCAAAACCAGGATCAAATATAAGCCCTCCTTGCCTAAAGGAGGGGGGACCATCCGTTAGGATGGTGGGAGGATATAATATACTGATTTAATTCAATTATCAGATATTAATATGTAGAAATCCTGTTTTTCAGATTATTATAATCGGCTAAAAAAAAATTAGGAGGAAAAGATAATGAAATTAAAAAAGATTTTAGCTTCAGCGCTAGCTTCAGCAATGTTAATTTCGTCATTTTCAGCAACTGTATTTGCAGCTGATCTTACAATGGCTGCAAGTAAAAATGAAGTGACTTACGGACAGGACTTTACAATTACACTGCCGCTTAATGCGACTAAAAATGTAATGTCGGCTGATTTCGAGATTGGATATGATGACACCAAATTCACATGCGAAAGCATTGTATCTGATTTTGATAACGGTCTTATAGTAAATACCGGTGTAAATCCAATTGCTGTATCGTTAGCTGATTATACGGCTGCAAAAGCAACCGGTAATTTATATGTGGCAACATTCAGAGTAAAGGATGGAGTTGCCGGCGGAGATTGTGATTTTACTACCACTATTAGCAGCATAAAAGATGTAGATGGCAATCCGATTGGCACATATACAGTTGCAAATGCAACCGTTAAAGTTAAAGCACCCGAGAAGCTCAAGGTTGAAAATTTAGCAATAGATAGCACTAACGGAACAGCTACATGGAATGATGATACAAATGCAGCAGACTATACTGTTGTATTTAAAAACGGAGCAAAAGAGCTCTACAACGGAAAACAAAAGGCACATACTTTTGCTTACAAAAAGTATGTTAAAGAATCAGGTACATATACAGTTGAAGTAACTGCAAACTCAAACAGTTCTGCATGGCTTACCTCTGATACGGCAACTGCAAATGTTGACGAGGTTGTTGACGCAACAATTTCAATTACCGATAAGGAATATGTAACCGGTTCGGATGGCTTTGATGTAGTTATTACTCCTAACGGAAATACATTTGAAGGCATTGAGGGATTAACACGAGATACTGACTTCACTGTAGCTAATAATGTGGTTCACATTAATGATACTTATCTTGCAACACTCAATGCTGAAACAACACTTACTTTTAAGTTTGATCAGGGCGCACAACCGACTTTGAAAGTAAAGGTTACAAAGGCTGCTGACGGAGCTACATTTATTTTGGCAGAAAGAAAGTTAGCTGATGGCGATAGTTATTTTGATTCGTCAAAGAATGATGCTGATACAAACGCAAACACAGGTAAAGAAGACGGTGCAATCGTTATTGCAGATCCTGAAGCACCGGTTGCAAACCTTATCGGTGTTCAGTTTACAATCAACAATACTGCTGATTTGAACTACAATACTGTAGATTATGAAATCGTTCCGGCTGACGGATTTGCACTTCTTTATGATGAAGCAACAGGTCTTTACGAAATCAATGTTAAGCCTGTGAACGGCATAAGACCGGCTGTTACTGCAAATGGGGCAGGACAGGGCATTGTTGTAGGTAAGCTTGTTTACAAGGGCGGCTACGGAAAAGGAACAATAGATGCAAGCAATATTGTTATGACAACAGAGAAATCTGACAACACATACAAAAAGTATGATATTAGCACGTCATTTGCTTTCAAATATGACATTCCCGAACCGGCAGCAAATCTTACAGTTAATGTAAACCTTGCAAAGCTTCCGACTAAGGTTGATAATGTAAAGGCATATCAGAATATGAAGCTTCGTGTTTACAGTGCAAGACTCGGATTTATTGACTTCGACCTTGGTACAGACGCAGCTGATTACAGCGAGAAAAACGGCACACTTACAACAACCGGTACAGTTACAAATGATGCTGATGCAAAAACTTATACTTTGACACTCAAAGATTTGCCCGCTTTTGACAAGTACACAGTATTTGTAAGCGGTGACGGTTACAGAGATGCAAAGGTTCAGCTTGATTTGAACGAAAATACAACTGTTGATTTCTGGAACAACGCAAACGACAGTGAGATCGCACAGATTACAAAAGAAACAAGCGGTATCGTAAAAACAGCAAAGAAGAATTTCCTTGCAGGCGATATTATCATGAATAATACAATTGATCTTTATGACCTTTCTGCAGTTTCATCTTACTTCGGTAAGGGCGGATTAACAGCAGGCGACAAAGATTATATCCAGTATGATTTGAACCGTGACGGTAAGGTTGATATTATCGATATTACTATGGTTCTTGCAGGTTGGGCTGAGTAATTTAATCGCTCATGCACTCAATTTTAAGTGGCTCCGTATAGGGAGGATTTATATCCTCCCTATACGAAATTGCAGTGCTGTATGACAGTATTGCCGGATAGGAGGTTAATCCATTGAAAAAATTTTTATCAGTTATATTATCGGTTATGATAATATTTACATGTGTACAAGCAGTATATGCAGACGAAAGTACAATGAGTATTGTACTTGAGGACGCGACAGACAGTGCCGACACTTTAGCCGGCGAAGCAAAAGTAAAATTCAGTGTACAGGGGATTGACGGAGCGCTCACACTTGCGCAGCTTAAATTTGTATTTTCGGGCGAGGGTGAATTTAAGTCAATCGCTTATTCGGACAAAATAAACAATTTAGTGAAATCCTCGGGTTCGGGACAGCCTTTCTTTGTTCAGCCTGTGGATGGCAAAAATGCAAATTCATCAAAAAGCTTTGATGTTGCATTTTCAGGTTCGACAAAATATACACTCCCCGTTTCCACAAGCGGAACGGAGCTTGGAGTTATAACCTTTACGGGTGATGCCGGAAAGGAAATTACGCTTGCACTTAATGACTTGGAAAATTCTTTCTGCGTCGTTTCACCCGGAATTACAGAACCCAAAAATCATGCCGCAGCACCTGTTTCAATAACTGTAAAGTGCAGCAGTACAACCAAAACGGGAGTAAAGCTGACGGCAAATGTAAACCTGAACGAGCTTTCGGCAAGCGGCGGTTTTGCGGATGATTCCAAAATCACGCTCAAGCTCACTAATCTGGAAAGCAATCAGGTGAGAACATTTAAGCTTTCCGAAGCAGACAAAAATGACGCAGCTTCATATAAATTTGAAATCGACAAGCTTGCAGCAGGCAGATACGACATTTCGTTAAACGGTGACGGATTTATTTCCAAGCCTTTGACAAATGTCGATTTGACAAGCGACAAGACGGTTGATATTACCTCCGACAATTTCTATGCCGGAGATGTAAATGCGGACGGCAAGCTGACAGTGCGCGACTTTAACAGACTTATTTCTATGTATCAGGCAAAGACTTCCGCATATGACGGTGTTGACTACAACAGAGATAAAAAGCTCACGCAGTATGATCTTCTGGCTTTTTCTGAGTCGGCAAAAAATCATATTGAATCCGATTCAAAGGGCAGCACAGCCGCAACACTAAAGGTATCGTCCTCCGCAAGCTCGGCAAGCGTCGGCAGCATATTTAAGCTCACGCTCGCGCTTGACGCAGGAGAAAATGCAGTAAATTCGTACTTTATCAAGGCAACATACCCCAAGGATATTGCTTCTTTGGAAAGTGCGGATTGCATTGAAAAAAATGCCGAGAACAAGAGCGTAAATATTGCTGAGGACGGAAATCTTCTGCTTTTGAACAGAGTTTCCGACGGCAGCAAAAAGGATATTTACGAGCTTACATTTAAGACCATAAAAGCAGGCAGCTTTTCGCTTAGCTTTGCCGATACCGAGGGCGCGCTCATCTATAATGCCGACGAAGAGGCAGAGGACAAGCTCTTGAATATCAGCGTTCAAAATACCACAGTTTCCGTATCAGCTTCCGGCGGTCAGCAAGGCGGCGGTGGCGGTGGCGGCGGCGGAGGAAACTCCGGCGGCGGTTCATCGGGCGGAAATTACGGCGGAGGAGGAACTTCCGGCGGCTCGAATCAAACAGCGCAGCACAAAGCATATGTTTCGGGTTATGAGGATAAAACCATAAGACCGAACAACAATATCACAAGAGCCGAAGCAGCTTCAATGATTGCAAGAATCAGCTCGGATTTTAATTCTGATAAAACATATGATGTATCAAAATTCGGCGATATTGACGGCAGTGAATGGTTTGCAAAAAGCGTAGGCTTTGCGGCTGAGAAAAATATAGTAAGCGGTTACGAGGACGGAACATTCCGCCCGAATGATAATATCTCAAGAGAAGAATTTGCGGTAATGGTATGCAAATTTATGAATTATACAACTTCTGCCGAGGCGGCATTTACCGATGTTCCGTCGGATCATTGGGCTGTCGGCTACATAGGCGCAATGAAGGATAAGAGTGTTATCACGGGCTATGAGGACGGTACATTCGGTCTCGGCAAAAAGATTACACGTGCCGAGGTTGTTACTATATTGAACAAGGCTTTGGGACGTGTGCCGAGTGATGAAAAGATTAAGGCATATGTCAACACAAACGGTTATCCGGGAACGGATATAGAAGGACATTGGGCAGCAGCACAATTTATCGAGGCATCGACTGCACACGATACAAGTCTGCTCCACTGATTTTTTCAGAAAAATACTTTCGGTACGGCTCTTTTTTGTGAGCCGTACCGGGGGTATTTTCAGTGTTTTTAAAATATTTCAATTTTTTGGGATTGAGCTGTTTTAAAAATACTGAAATTAAGAAAGGAAAGTTTTTTTATGCATAAGAGGATAATTTCCGCATTTTTACTTTTTTCTGTTATATTTTCTTTGTATCCGTGCGCTTGGGCGGCATCGCCGGATGTGGACTGGAGCAAGGTTGACAAAACAAAAATTGAAAGAAAAGCATATATTCACGCGTCCAAAAATGACCCGTCTGCCGATCCGCTTTCATATACAAATATATATGCGGGTGAGGATGTAGACATCTATGCCGCGATTGACGCTCCGAACAAGGGAAAAAAGGATGCCGGAGGAAATTATGATAAATCGGAATATCAGTACAATCTAAACAGTTACATTGTAAAGTTTTATTTTGACCCGAATTATTTTGATTTGGTATATTGCGATACCAAAACTCACAAAAATCCGTCGCTTACAAAGGGGACGGATCAGTCTGCAATAAACTATATGCTTCCGTTTCAGACTTTGGGCATGACATTTGAGGACGCAAAGGCAAACGGTGTGACAGGCTGGAGTGAAAGTCAAATGACCGGCGTTATTGCCGACCGCACAGATAATGTTCTGACAAATGTTACCAAACAGGATATTTACGGAAAGACGTATGCAGTGGTGCAGGGAGTATTTATGATTCAGGGAGAGAACATATTATTCCCGGAGCAGGACGCAGTCGATTTAAATTGGTACAATCTCTGCAACATCACTTTAAGACCGAAGACGACAGCAAAGGGATCGACCGAGGTAATGGTCGAGACCGGAGCCATTTCGAATGACGGCATCTTTGAGCTTATTCCTAAGCACAAGGCCGGCTACCCATATACCTATAGGGACAGTACGACTATGCTTTACGGGGGCTATCATCAGCTGATAATCGGCGATACAGCGCCCGTCAGTCCGCCTGTCCCGGACAAAGACCCGGGATATTATTCGCCGTCCGAAAGCGGCGCTCTGGTGGTGCATTTATCATCTGCAACTGCCGGCAGTGAGATTTTCTATTCGGTTGACGAGAATGCTCCCGGTTTTCCTGATGATACAAAGTTTTTACCTTATGATGACAGCAAGGGAATTGAAATTCTATATACAACGCAAATACGATGTTATGCAAGAAAGCTTATTAACGGGGCTTACAAATACAGTTATGTGATGAGCTATAACTATTTTATAGAGCCTCCGGCTCCGATATTGTATTTTGCGGACGGAAGCAAGGTTCCGTACTATTATTACACCGATCAAAACAAGTTCAGCGTGTTCGGTACCGATAAGTCGGACAAAGACGGAAATATATCAAATATTTATGAAATATACTACACATTTTCACTGACGGCATCAACTGACGAAATAGATATAAGCACATCCGGAAGCGACCCCAACACAGGTTGGGTAAAGCTTTCAAAGCTGACAAGGGAAATCGAAATTACAAAATCCACACCGGTACGTCTGGTGACGGTAAGGGGTACTTCCAAGGCAGATACGGAGTTCAGTTCAGTTGCGCTTTATATGCTTTATATTATGCCTGCGCCGGTTATGGCAAATCCCGACAAAAACTACGGGCACACGACCCCGTTTACCGTGGAGCTGACAACGGAATCGTCAAAATCCGGTGCTCAGATTTTATTTACCACCGACGGCTCTGACCCGAGAACACATGGCATTTTGTATACCGAGCCGGTGACAATTACCAAGAATACAACCTTGCGTGCGGTTGCGCTTTTGAACGGAACATTCAGCATAACGACGGCATACAATTACGTATTTGATGAAATGCCGGCACTGACAGTTTCGGCTGTTCCGTATCCGGGAGAATATAACGAAGAAGTATTTGTATATTTAACTACCGGAAATTTCGAGGATATAATCTATTATACCACCGACGGCAGCCTGCCGGACGAAACCGGCACGGTGTATGATAAAACAAAACCGATACATATTAAAAAAGATACAACCATAACTGCAATTGCAGTTTCAAAGGACGGCAAAAGCAAGGGCGACGCGGCAAAATTCAAATATACTATTGTTCCGGATGCCCCGGTGATTGTTCCGTCATCTACACAGTTTACCGAGAAAAATAAGGTTGTCACTATTTTTAAGCCTCATCCGGGCAGCGAATATAAGCTTTGCTATACGACAGACGGATCGGACCCGAGAACATCATCTTCAAAAAAGTTTGCTTCCGGGGATAAAGCTGATGTTGCCGTAAGCGGAAGCACGGTTGTAAGTGCGGTTATTATAAATTCATCTGAGCATTACAGTAAGGTAACGACCGAAACTTATGAAGTTATATCGGGAAAGCCGGCAAGACCGGAGGTGACTCTCAAGCCGAATGTGTATATTTTGGAGAATGACAACCCGACCCCGTACGAAACGTCCTTTTATTCGCAACCTGAGGGCACAAAGATTTATTATACAATAGGCTATGGAACTGTTCCGGAAAATCCGAAAAAGGGCAGCAGCGATACCTTTGAATTTAACGGAGAGAATATTCCGGTTAAGGGAAATACTATAATCAAGGCAATTGCTGTTGATGAAAAAGGCAGACAGAGTGATTTGGGAGTATTCAGCTACAGTATTGTGCCGGAGGCTCCGAAAATCCCGGAAAGTACAATATTGCCGGATGCGGCAGGTGTGCTTTTGCCTGTGATAGGAATTGACGGCGAGTCAATTCACTATTGCATGGGAAGTGTGCAAAATGATGTCCTGCTGGACGGATTTGACAGATTTTATGTTGATCCGGTTACGGGCAAGGCATATCGTGACGAGGCAGGAACAATCGAATTGGGAAGTCCGTTACCGTCGGACGCACATAACACTTCACCGTTTGAATTGACCGCATATGCGACTTTAGACGGAGTAAAAAGTGATGAAAGCAGAGGTACTTATACTTATTCGTCCTCGCCGGATACGGTTTTGCCGCCGTATATATCAATTCCGTCGGGAAATTATGACGAAAGAGCAATTGACGAAAACGGAAACGGCATTGCAGATGACGGCGAAAATACTCTCTTGAAGCCTGAGATTTACTGCCTGACCGAGGGCGCGGAGATTTTCTGGTACTATGCGGACTCGCCGGAGAATGTATACAAATATGACAAGCCGCTTGAGATAACAGATGACTGCCTTATTTATATGTATTCTGTTAAGAACGGAATCAAGAGCAGCGAAAATCTTGCGTTTTACAGATTTATTCCTTTGCCGCCCGTTATAAAGCCGATTTCGGGAATATATGAAGATAAAGTAGATGTAATTATAGAAGAAAATCCTGCTTCGCCGAAGAATGCGAATCATTCGATTTACTATAGAAAGAGCACTGATTCATCGGCAAGCGATACTCTTTATCTCGGCGGAAAAATAACGGTTGACAGAGACGAAATAATAAAGGCATATACCATAAAGGATCATAAGCCGTTGGAACCGGGCTCGGGAACATATTCAAAAGCGGTGTATGAGTATTATCTGTTTGCGAAAAGCCCGTCACCGGGCAGCGGCAGCATTTTTGTAAACAGTCCGTTTGATACAAGGCATACTTTTGCGGTAAATGAGCTTTCGGAAAATCCGTGCAATCAGGGAATTACCTTGAATACTCTTTCGGGGTACAATATTCATTATAAATATACTGTCACGCTGGCGAGCGGAGAGGTGTACTCCGTGCCCGAAGCGGTATTTAATCCGAATTCCACGGCACCGATATATCCTTCACCGTTATGGAGCAAGCTGCAGATTAACGCATGGCTTGAAGATGATGACGGCAATTTGATTTTGGATTCGCCTGCGGATTTCAATTATGATTTTGTGATACTTAACAAGCCTGTTTCGACTCTTGCCGAAACAGATGCAAACGGAAATCCGATTTTGTACACTTCGGGAACGCAGTATAAGCTTGTCAATGAATACGCAAACTCGGGCAGGAATATAACTTTATTCTATACAAGAGACGGCTCAGACCCGACAGACCCGGCTAAACGCAAGGTGTTTTCCGACGGAGATATGTTTACGCTGACTTCGTCCGAGACTATGCGTGCGGTATATATGGAAACTGTTGACGGGATAAGCTTTTTCGGACCTGAGGCAAAATATATTTATGCGCTCAAGACCTCTTCCGGCGGCGGAGGAGGCGGTGGCGGCGGTGGTGGAAGAACAACCGTCGATAATACAAGAAAATATACAAAAGATATTTTCGGTAACGAGCATCCGACGCACATAAGATATATTTACGGATACCCGAACGGAAGCGTGCAGCCTAACGGAAAGATTACCCGTGAGGAAATAGCGGCGATTTTGTACAGGATAAAAAATCATGACTATGAAAAACCGTTTGTCGAAACCGGAGAGGTTTTTCCGGATGTAGACATTTCGCGCTGGTCCGCACATGATATTGAATATATGGCAGACCAAAAGGTTGTGTACGGCTACCCCGATAATGAGTTTAAGCCTGCAAATAATCTTACAAGAGCTGAATTTGCAGCGCTTATTTCACGGTTTGCAGAGCTTGAAAAAACTGATAAGGAAAACCCGTTCCCGGATTTGGAGTCAAGCCATTGGGCGTATGAGGACATATTAAAGCTTAATGCTTCCGGTTTAATGCAGGGATATGAGGACGGAACATACCGCCCTGAAAGTCAGATAACACGTGCGGAGGTTATGACGGTTGTCAATAAGATATTGGGCAGAAATCCGTCCGAACCGTATGTGAAAGCACTTGATTTTAATCCGTACAACGATTTGGAAAAGGATAAATGGTACTATGTAATTGTATTGGAAGCAACAATTACGCACAACTATTATCTGGATGATAAGGGTGTAGAAATTAAGTGGGAGGATTGTAAATAGTTTGTCAATTCCAAAACTTTTTCACATCCGCTCAAAATGAAGAAGGAGCAGTTTAAAAAGCCGGCAGGCTTTTTAAACTGCTCCTTTGTTTTAGTGCTTTTTACAAGTTTTTCTGATTTATTGGGCGCACAATACGCTGAAATTTAATTTATAGTTGTTTAAGCGAAAGATTCAGCAAATCTTTTACGTTGTTTTTTATGGCAAAGACTGCACAGAACATTATCACAAGTTCGGTTATCGGCATAGCCAGCCACAGGCAATCGGCGCCCAGTGTTTCCGGCAGAATCAAGATTAAAATTCCGCTTATTACAAGCCCTCTTGCAACAGATATGACAAATGCGGTCTTTGGCTTCATTACGGCTTGAAAATAGTATGTTGAGAAAATATTAAACGGAAGCAGCAGGAAGGACAATGCATAGGTTCGTATAATTGCCGGCGCCATATCTAATATTTTTTGAGTCGGGCTCATAAATATACGTATATACAGGTTTGGGCAAATCATGCTGAGCGCTGTCCAGAATATTCCGAAAAATACTGTCGTCCATAGTGCATACCGAAGTGTTTGAATAATTCGTTTTCCGTTGCTGCCGCCGTAATTTGTTGAAATAATAGGCTGCGCTGCCTGACCGACACTGTATGCACAGCACTGAACAAAGGTGCTGATATTTATAATCGGACCGTATATTGCAAGCGCATCGGCGCTGAGATATTTCATAATCTGTCTGTTAAAAAGGACGGTAAGAATACCCATTGCCACATCAATAAAGAAGGTGGAAAAACCTGTAACAAAAATTTCGCGCAGTTTTTTCATCAAATGTTGAGGCTTCATTAACCGGAGAGTATTTTTTCGGTTTGCAAAGTGAGTTAACATAATGATAAAAGATATTGCCGAACCGACAGCAGTGGCAAGCCCGGCACCGTATATCCCCATATCGCATGCAAATACAAAATAATAATCGCCGAAGATGTTGAATATTCCTCCGGATAGTACACTCAGAGCTGCCAGCCCTGGATGTTTATCGTTTCTCAAAAATGCGGCAAGCATTTGATTAAGCAAAAACAACGGAAAGACATATTTAATAGGGCGCATATATGTTTGTGCCAATACCAAAAGTGATTCGTCCGCTCCGAAAAAGGTCAGGACAGAACGTTCAAATTTCAGTATACCGAGCCATGATAAAGCGGACAGGATGACGGCACCTATAACCGCAGCCGTAAAATATTGATTTTCATTGCCGTTTTTTTCTTCACTGTTGCCGCGCTTTGTACTGAAAATGACGCTTCCTCCGATACCGGTCAGCAAGCCGAGACTGTATATTATATGCCACACAGGAGCAACAACCGCAAGTGCGGCGGTTCCTTCCGGCCCTTGATATTGCCCGACCATTGCCATATCAACAATTCCGTAAATACACGAAATCAGCGTGTTGCCGAATGCAGCTGCCAAATACTTAAAGTAAAGAGTTTTAATTTTTTCGTTCAGAAGATCCATCTTTTTTTCCTCCTTTACATAAAAAGCCGGATAAGGAACAGACATCTCAGTCTGCGCCTTATCCGGCTGTTGTTTCTCTGAACAACCCGCCCTCCGAGCGATCGAGTTTATTTTAGCAGAAACAAATTTAAATGTCAATAGCTTTACGGCATTTTGTTATGATTTGTTTGTTTTTCACAAGTATTTTATATATCTGCATTTTAATCATCGGATAAAATAGCAGGATTTCAAAAAAAATAGCAGGATATTCTATTTATTATTTTTATAAAATATGATAAAATAAATAAAACGGAGTGAAAAGGAGGTCATTTGTGTGTTTAAATTGCTTAAAAGAAAGTTTTACTCGGTATTGATAGTAATATTTATACTATTGATTATATTAATGATTTCGGCATATCTTGTTATAGAGAAAGCACTTGTCAGCGATTACACTTCCAAAACGGAGGATATTGCAAGAAAAATTACAGATGACTTCAGAATAAAATCCGATTATGCGGAGGATATTTCCGAACTTTTTGTCGGTCAGCTGATGGATAAATCCGATTACAACGGCGATTTTATAAGCGAAGAATTTAACGGAAACATAAACGAAATCAAAATTTATGACAGTGATATTGTCGGTCTCGGAATATTCTGGAATAACGGAAAATGCGTCATTTCCGCCGCGGAATATTTAAAACTCGCGCCGGAAATCAGAAATGCGGCAAAGAATTTGCAGGAGAAAAAATGGCTTGTGATAAGCAACGAAAATAACGGGTACATATTTTTGGTGCTGCCGATTGAAAATAAATATAATTCGGAAAAGGGCTATGCTGCGGTTGATGTGTCGCTTTTAAAAAGAACGTATGAGTCAGGCAGTTTGTTCTTAAGAGATGCTTCGGCATATTTGCAGACAGGTGAAAACAGACTCTACATTAGCGGGGACGGTTCAAAAAATAAAGACAGTGACTGCGATATGAAGCATGAGGAGGATATAAGCAGCGATTTTAAAATTGTAATGAAATTTCCTATGACAGATGTAAATAACAGACTCAGAAATGTGAAAATATACTTAATCATTTTCGGCATAATATGTATGGGACTTGCGTCTTTGACTGTTCACAATATGGTGAAAAGAATTACCGGCGAGCTGGAGGCTCTGAAAAATGAAATTGATTTATATGCCAAAACGGAAGCAAGTCAATTGAAAGGAGTGAGCGGAATTGACAACGGTTATGGTAGTTGATGACGAATATTTGGTAAGACGCGGCTTAAAGGAAACCATTGACTGGGCAAGCTACGGATTTCAGATAATCGGCGAGGCGGCGAACGGAATTGACGGATATGAAAAATATCTGGAGCTTCATCCGGATATTATTATTACCGATGTCAGAATGAAACGCGCGACGGGATTGGAGCTAATTGAGAAATTAAAAGCATGCAAGGATTTTGACAGTGAAATTGTAATTATTTCAGCATATGATGATTTTGAATATGTTAAGAAAGCATTGGAAAATGATGTAAGTGCGTATATTTTGAAACCTATCCGCGAGGAAGAGCTTATTTCCGTCATGCTCAAAGCCAAAAGCGAGCTTAAAGAAAAACGCGAGAATAAAAATCTGATGGCAAATATGGCGGAACAGATTCCGGTTATCCGCAATAATTTTTTAAAGGATTTATTTGAAGGCAAAATAAAGGACCGGGAGAAGATTATAAAAAAATGCGAGCTTTACGAAATTCCGATTCCGACAGAGGAATATACGGTTGTATGCATGAAGCTTGATAACATGATGAGTATGCCCGAAAATACAAAGCAGCTTCAGGAGGATTTGGAGGAGACGCTTTCGTACTGTGCCGAGCTTCCGAACAGTCTTTATTTTGTTTCGTGCGAAATATCCGAATGCAGCATGGCTCTTTTGACATTCCATCATGATGATAATTACAAGCTTTTGCAGTCTTCGCTGTCGCCGCTTACCGATTTTTTATCAACTGTTAAGGAACAGTTTGAGGCAGCGACCGGGAGAACAATTTCGGTCGGATATTCGACAGGACATATCGGTATAGACGAAATCAGTATTGCTTATGAGGAAGCAAAGAGGGCGCTTGCCCATAAAAGCTTTGTCGGAAACAATTCGATTATTGATTTTGTTACAGTTCCCAAAATAATGAATTCGGCACTTGTATTTTCAAATGAAGATATAGAAAAGATTTTGGATGCAGCCGAAAAGAACAATATCGGGGCGGCGCACAAAATTGTTGTCGGCTTTTTTGAAAAAATCAAGAAAAATCCGTCTGTTGATATAGAAAGCCTTAAAGATGTTGTACTGGAGATGTCGATTGTACTTTTACGGCGGCATTTCTGCAATGTAGATGAAATAAATGAGGTATACGGAAGGCGCGTTATTCCGTCAAATGAGCTTAAAAGACTGGAGGATATAAATTCTATAGAGGAATGGGTCAACGAAATTGTCGATAAGCTTTTCTGTGCAAAACCCGAGGTGGATAAAAACGGGTATGTTTTCAAAATAAAAGAGCGTATTCAAAAGGACTTCAACACTTCGGTAACTGCTGAGGAAATAGCCGAGGAGCTGCATATAAGCTCGTATTATCTTATGCATCTTTTCAAGGAAGAGGAAGGAATGACCTTTAATCAATACCTCACAAAGGTGCGGATTGACAAAGCGAGCGAAATGATAGAGTCCGGTCAGTACAAGGTTTACGAGGTTGCCGAGGCTGTCGGCTATAAAGACCCGGCATATTTTTCGTATATATATAAGAAGGTGACAGGGCACAGCCCAAAGAAGGCAATGTTTCATAAATAAGGGATAAAACAATGAGAATATTTGATAAAATATCAGAAAAAGGCGAAAAACCCGATGTTAAGGTATCCGACGGAAAGATTCATAAATACTGGAGTTATAAGCGTATATATATGAGACTGCTTGTGGCAATTGTTGCGTTTACGGCGGTTCCGTGCCTTCTTATTGGACTTTGGGCAAATTACTATATTAAAAATGTTGTCCTTAATAATTATATGGAGGAGTATTTAGACAGTGTATACAAGAATGTCCGTGACGGTATGAATCATTACATAGACCGTGTTTCGGCATATTCGGTATATATTTTTGCCGATAATGAAATCTATTCCGTTATCGGCAGCAGGAATCTTTCAAATGAACAAAAAACCGAGCTTGTACGAAAATATCTTTCTCAAAATGAGAGCAGTATAGCGGCAAATCTGGATATTGTTGTAAGTCCGGATTTTGTGATACGTAAAAATGAGGAGAATATTGTTATGCCTCCGGAAAATTATAAGGTTAAGCTGAGACATACAAATATTATAATGTTAAGCAAACCGGCAGTAAGTGAAAGCGGAGAAAGGTATATAGTTTTCGGCAGGACCGTGTATAATATGGTGAACAGCAGGCGCGAATTTGATTTATATATTTACGTCCCCGAAAGCGAGATATATAAGGCAATAGAGAAAATTAACAATGAAAACAATCTTCTGTACCTGACGGTTGACGATATCGTCATGAGCCACCCCGATAAGCAGAAGCTCGGCAGTTATGTACTTTTTCCTGATAAATCGCTTTACGGCGAACCGTTGTCAAAAAGAAGAATGGGCGATTTTTTCTATGATTACCGTCCGGTCAATCTTAAAATTGCAACAGAGGGGCAATGGGTTATCGAAAGCAGAATGAGCTATAAAGAGCTTTACAAAACTACCGACAAGCTTCAGGACGAAATAATGGTGCTGATGATTCTGGCGATTTTTGCCGCACTGCTGCTTGCGATAATTGTTCCGATTTCATTGCTTAAATCGATTTCATCACTGAAAAAACGAATGCATGATTTTGTTATGAACGGAGCGGAGGATGACGGAAGAAGCTTTTCATATGCGGAAATATTTGAACTGGAGGAAAGTTTTAACCGAATGGTTGTTGAAATCAATGACCTTATGCGGCGAAATGTCATGGAAAAGGAAAAGCAGCGCCGTGCCGAACTTCAGGCGCTTCAGGCTCAGATTAATCCGCATTTTATATACAATGCACTCGATTCCATCGCATGGTACGCAAAAATTGAAAAACAAAATTTTATTGCCGATATGGTTTGCGAGCTGGCTACTTTTTTCCGTATCAGCCTTCATAAGGGCGATAATATAATTAAGCTCAGAGACGAAATAAGCCATGTTGAAAGCTATATTGCCATAGAGCAGATGCGTTTTCCGAATATGTTTGAGGTTGAGTATAAAATACAGGAAGATTTGCTAGATGAAAAGATGATAAAGATTATACTTCAGCCTATAGTGGAAAACAGTATAAAGCACGGTTTTGAAAATCTCGACAGCGGAGGGAAAATAAATATAACCGCTTACAGTACCGGAAACGATATAGTTTTTGAAGTGGAGGACAACGGGCACGGAATCAGCTTTGACCCGCTTGCGGAGGATAATAGGGAATCTGTCGGTTATGGGATTCGGAATGTTAACGAGAGAATAAAGCTTGAGTATGGTGAAGAATACGGACTTAAGTATCAAAGCGCTCCGGGTGAAGGCACGGTCGTTAAAATAAGAATAAGAAGATTTGAATAAAAAATTCACATTCGTGTAATGTGTGTGTAACAAAAAAGCTTTTGGACATATAAAAATGACCAAAAGCTTTTTTGTTGTGAGTTTTAACCTTTTTATAATAATTATTACGGAATTATCAGTTAAAAGTACACAAAAAATATCGTATTATTATCGGTTTTATGAAAAGATAGCAGGATTTCTAAAGAAATAGCAGGATTTCCTATTCCTTTTTATATTTAAATTTTGTATAATTTATATATAAGATTTATATCAAATATTTTTATAGGAGGAAATGATATGAAAAAAAGAATTGTACTTATGACACTGGCAGTTTCCATGCTTGCGGCAGGGCTTACCTCCTGCGGAGCAAAAAAAGAAACCAATACCGACGGCAAGACAGTAATCAGTATTGGTGAATGGCCGTCCGAGAACAGACCGAAGGACCGTGCAACATGGGAAGAATACAAAAAAGAGCTTGAGGAAAAGTATCCGGATATTGAAGTAGTTCCCGATGAGTGGGCATATGATGTTCAGACATTTTTGCCTAAGGCGTCGAGCGGACAGCTCCCGACGCTTTATCCGTGTTATCTGACCGAAACAAAGAAAATAGTTAAAGCAGGTTATTCGGCTGATATTACTGAAAATATCAAAGATAAGGGCTGGGAAAAATATTTAAATAAAGACCTTTTGGAACTTTGCGAAAAGGACGGACACTATTACGGCTTGCCGAGAGAATACTATAATATGGGTCTTGCCTGCAATACGGAGATGTTCAAAAAAGCGGGACTTGTTGATGAAAACGGAGTGCCCAAATTCCCTCAGACATGGGAGGAACTTGCTGAGACGGCAAGCATAATCAAGCAAAAGACAGGTCAGGCAGGTTTTGTTCTGCCGACTATAAACAATCAGGGCGGATGGCACTTTATGAATATAGCATGGGCATACGGCACTGAGTTTATGAAACAGGGCGATGACGGCAAGTGGATATCGACTTTCGATACTCCGGAGTGTGTTGCCGCATTGCAGTATGTTAAGGACTTAAAGTGGAAATATAACGCACTTCCCGACAATGCGCTGATAGATACGCAGGAAATTCAGAAATTGTTTGCGGTAGACCAGGGCGCTATGTATTTGACAATAGGCCCGGATGTAGGACTTACACAGACCTACGGAATGCCTTTTGACAGATGGTCGTTTACGAAAATCCCGGCAGGCCCGAATGGCAGATATTCTCTTATGGGCGGTAAAACATGGATGTTCTCTCCCGAAGCAACATCGGAGCAGATAGACGCTTGCCTGAAATGGCTGGATGTTGCATCCGGATATAAACCTGCCATAACAGAGGAGGAACAGAACGCTTATCTTGAAAAACAGAAAGAAAATCTTCAAAAGAGCCTGGACGACGGGTATTCAATCGTATATCAGGGAAGTACCGGTGTTTGGGATTTACCCGAATTATCGGAAAAAGTCGATAAGCTGGCAAGAGAAATGGCAAATATAGATATAAGAATGGTTGAAACTTCATTTGACACGTCAGACATTAATGTTAAACCGGAAGAACCGATGAACTGCCAGGATTTGTATTCTGTGATTGATTCTTGTGTTCAGGCAGTACTTACGGACGAAAACGCCGATCCTGCCGCATTGATTAAGAATGCTAATGAAACTTTCCAGACAAACTTTCTTGATAAAGCAGAATCATAATATGGCATAAAGCGGTGCGGACAATTTTTTGCCCGCACTGCCCGTTCGGTTCAGACAGAAAGGAATGAACGAATTGAAGAACAAAGATGAACTGAAAAAAAGCGGTACACGCTCCGTTAAGCTTAAAGGACTGTTTGCAAAAAATCTGACTGCATGGATATTGCTTATTCCCAGTGTGCTTTTGTTTTACTTTTTTGTATGGCGTCCGATAGGCGTCGGAATAGTATACTCTTTCTTTAAACTGAAAAATTATATTCCGGTTGAATTTGTCGGATTTGATAATTATAAAGCCGTTTTAACGGACGCATTATTTATAAAGACATTAACCAACAGTGCCATGTATGTATTGTGGTCGTTTGTTATCGGATTTCTTCCGCCGATTTTTCTTGCGGTGATGATAAACGAGATTGTACATATGAATTCATTTTTAAAGGCTTCGATATATTTCCCCGCAATATGCCCGGCTGTTGCCGCAGCGCTTATCTGGTATTTTTTGTATTTACCGGGAGATAGCGGCGTACTTAACATGATACTTGCCAAGTTCGGACTTCCGGCTCAGCAGTGGCTGCAAAATGCAAAGCAGACAATACCGCTGATTATCGTAATGATGACGTGGCAGGGAATGGGCAGCTCAATGCTTTTGTATCTGGCTTCCCTGCAGGGAGTAAACCAGGAGCTTTACGAGGCGGCAAAAATTGACGGCGCAAGTATTCCGAGAAGATTTATGACGGTCACAATGCCGGCAATTTTCCCGATTATGCTTCTGGCATTCGTAAGACAGATAATCGGCGTGTTCCAGGTTATGACCGAGCCTATGACAATGACCGACGGCGGACCTAACAACGCGTCAATCAGCTTGAATCTGCAATCCTTTAAGTATGCTTTTAAAAACTTTCAGCCGGAAAAGGCACTTGCACTCGGGGTTGTAACATTTATTATACTTATGGTTGTCACTTGCTTCTATTTTAAGATGCAGGATAAATTGTCTGATTAAGGAGGAGGTAAAAGAATGAAAGCATTTAATAATAAAGACACGGGACTTATTACCTCTCTTGACTTAAAACAGACCCATGTGAAGGTACTATACTGGATTATATTTGTGCTGGTGTTTGCGGTTGCAATTGTGTGCCTTTTTCCGATTGTTTGGATTATTTTGTCCAGCTTTAAGGATGTAAAGGAATTTTTGAGCACACCTCCGACCTTATGGCCGCACAGCTTCCACCCGGAGACGGTGGCGGCGGTGTGGAAAAAGATGAACATGTCAAGGTCATATATCAATACACTTGTTGTGGCATTGGGTGATGTAACATTTTCCATTGTGTTCAACGGACTGGCAGGCTATGTAATATCCAGACTGAAGCCGAGAGGCTCAAGCCTGTTTTTCATACTTGTTCTGTGGTCAATGATGCTGCCGACCTCGGTTAATCTTGTACCGCTATTTGCAACATATCAGGATTTTCCGATATTCCATTTTTCAATGATGGACACATATTTGCCTATGTGGCTCGGCAAAGGCGCAAATGCATTTAACGTGCTTCTTTTCAAGAGTTTCTTCGATTCGATTTCAATATCGTATATTGAGGCAGCAAGAATAGACGGCTGCTCGGATTTGGGTATTTTCAGAAGAATAATACTTCCGCTTTCAAAGCCGATAGTGGTAACTGTTGCAATATTTGCATTTAATGTGTCGTGGGCAGACTTTCTGACGCCGTATCTGGTACTGAAAACGAAATCGCTTTATACAGTGCCGGTGCAGATATTCAGAATGAAAACGGCAGGATTTTTGATGAATGAATATGTAATAGTATTATTCTTTTCAATGATTCCGTCAATGATAATCTTCCTTATATTCCAGGATAATATCATGCACGGAATGAATCTGGGCGGAATTAAGGGTTGATTTTACTGAAATGTTTCTATAAGTCTTGTCCGATATAAACCGAAATATTTCAATAAAATATATAATTTATTATTAGAAAGGAAAGGGAAAAATGAAAAAATTATTATCACTGTTTTGTACATTGGCAATACTTGCGGGAGTTATGCCGATGTCGATTGCTTCGGCGGAAGAGACAACCGCCAAGACTCCGTTTTATGCAGTAAGCGGAAACTTATATGTAAGCGGAAATAATGATATTATGAACGTATTTGCAGGTACCGATGGCATATTGCCGAGATTTTCGGAAAGAAACGAACGCGCTTCATACACTTATCTTGACGGATCGAATCAATCTTCTATTGATACCGCCTGCATTATGAAGCAGAGAATGGGCAATTTGTGGGGCGACGGCTCGCAGGGCAATTATGTTGCCGGAGATACTCAAATCACATTATGGGATTTGGGAGATGTGTATCAAATAGACAGAGTTGACGCATTGACGACTCATGACTCGGCACTCGAAACAATGAATGTATCCGTTTCGGCTGACGGCACCAGCTATACCGATTACAATAATTTTGTATCGGCAAAAAGCCCGGTAGTCGCAAGTGAAAATGTGTACATAAATTCGGTTAAGCTTGACGCGCCGGTAAAGGCAAGATATGTCAGGCTGGATGCCCGTATGGCAGCAGACAGCAGCAAGCTTATGTCAAATGTTGTAATATGGTCAGGTCTGCAAAGAATATCCGAATTCTGGAATACATATCACTCTGCAAAGAATTTGCTGAATCAGGGCAGCTATACCGAGGAGACAGCGGCGGCACTTTCATCGGCTCTTGATGACGGAAAGACGGCGGTTGAATCCGACTCTTTGCTGACGGACGAGATTGTTGAGGCAAAAATCAACGCAATTTTAACTGCTTTGCGTGCACTGGTTAAGGAGGAGAACACTCTTACCGCAATGCATCTTTTGAGCGGAAATCAGCTTTCGGAGGCCGCTTTGAATATTTACAAAAATATTCTCGGTGAATCGGTTACAATTAATTCAACAGGTGCACAATATTCGGTTGTTGCAGGAAAGGCAGCTGCAAGCGAGGGTGCAATACAGAGCGGAGATTTGACAAATTTTGACGCAAAGCCATGGTTTGAAGCACATAGTGCAACTGTATTATATGATTTAAAGGATACATATGATATTAACAGAATTGACATATGGGGCAGAGAACAGTATGTGGATTATCTTTATTACAAAGGTGTCGAAAATGTAAAGGTTGAGGTTTCGGAAGACAATGAAAACTTTACAGAGGTTGCGGCAAAGCTGAACAGAGTTCATAATCTGGCAGGACAGATTCTTTATATGACGGCTTCGTTTGATTACCAAAAGGCACAATATGTAAAGGTGACCGTATCAAATCCTCAATCCCCGTGGGCATGGCCGGGAGCTAACATTTTGGTTATGACCGGTTCGGACAAGACAGAATACAAAAACACTGTTGTAAAAGCAAATGAGCTTTTGGAAAGCGGAAATTACACAGACGAAAGTATGGACGCACTTGACGCTGCTTTGACTGCTGCAGAAGAAGCAATCGCCTCAGATAATTCACAAAATGTAATAGACGCTCAGATTGAGATTATAAAAAATAAAATAATAGCATTGGATTACAGTGATGCATATTGTGCAAACAATGTAAAATCGGCTGTCAGCGGTAACAATTTCACCAATGCCGCCGGTTTATATGATATATCTTTTTACAAAAACAAGCTCGGTTATAAGCTCCTGGACGGAATGACCGGCGCCTCCTATCGCTGGCTGACATCCGATAACGGTACGGACTCGAATAACACAAAGCTGCAGCAGACAGGACTTATGAGCATGGGCGACGGAAGTGCGCTTACCAACAACGGATGGGCTCAGGGAATGACAGTTACCATCCAATATGATTTAAAGGATACCTATTCAATAAATGAAGTAGATATTTTCACCGGCTCGGATAACGGCTATCAGGGATATGCTAAGGCGAAAATAGAAGTATCTTCGGACGATGCCGATGATACCAAAGAAGGCGTAGAAAAGGTATGGACCACCGCGGCAGAGCTTGAATTTGACAATAAGCATGTCGCCGGCTTCGGGCGCCAGGTGCTGCAGCAGGTAAAATTTGCAGCAGTTGATGCAAAATACGTAAGAGTAAGCCTTTACGGCGGAAACTATTTTCAGACAGTTTTGTCGGGAATTGCAATTCTGACCGATGAAAATGTAGGTCTCAGACAATGGTATCAATATGTCGCAGAGATTGAAGCAATGACAACCGATACAAAGTATACCGAAGCAACAAGGAAAAATCTTGCTTCTGTTTTGGAAAGTGCAAAGGCAGCGGTTGAAGCGGACAGCACGGTAATGGCTCAGCAAAAGGCAGAGATCGAAAAAGCGGTCAACAGCCTTGCCTATGACGAATCGGCATGGCAGAAGAAAACGGTTGTCAGTGCAAATGTGTTTAACGGCGACGACATTAATTTCTTCAGAAATAATCTCGGATATGATTTGACGGTATTCGATACCGGCGCAACGCTTGCATGGTCACAGGATACTCCTGCCGAGGCAGGACCTGCGGAAAATATCCGCAAAGGTGCAAATATCTGGGATGTATATAACGGAAGTCAGGCATGGCAGAACAAGCAGGGTGCAGTTTGGGAGCTTGACTGGGATTTGAAGGATGTCTATTCAATAGAAGAGGTTGACATTATGTCAAGAGTTGCAAGTCCTCAAATGGGTTACAGCAATATAAAAATTGAAACCTCTGTTGATAATGAGACATGGAATACTGCAGCAGATCTGACATATGACAATAAGCTGTACAAAAACGGAAATCAGCAGTCATTCCAGCAGATTAAATTTGCAAAGACAGACGCAAGATACGTTAAAATGACCTTTGAAAATAAAAACACAATCCAGTTTGCATTAAGAAGTATCACAATTCTTGCGGGTGATGATGTTGTTTATAACAACACTTTGAATAAAGCAAGGGAATTGCTTGCGAACACATCGGTATATACTGCCGAAAGTCTTGCACAGCTAAGCGCGGCTATAGACGAGGCGGTTGCAGCGGTTGAAGCAGACGGTTCATCGGCAGTAAAGGACGAACAGGTTAAAAAGCTTAATATAGCAATTAATAATGTGTTCTTCAAGCCGTCAAAGACAAAGGTTATTGTCAGCGGCAATACCTTCTCTCCCGATGATACGCAGAAATATAAGGATTGGTTCGGTTACAGAACGCAGATTGCGGGTAATAATGCATTCTACACATATGACGATCAGAACAGCGAGACAAATTCGTCCGATACGGAAAATAACGGACAGGAGCTTAAAGCTTCCGGCATTGGCGGCTCGGACGGCTTGCATAATTCAAATACCGCATATGATTACGAACGCAATACGGAAGCAATCACTTATGATTTGAACGGAACTTATGAAATAAACGAAATACATTTTTATACCTCCAAGAACGCTTTCTATAACGGATACAAGGAATTAAAGGTTGAATATTTGCCTGCTGATTCCGATGATTGGGTTGAAATCACAACAGCAAGCTTTGACAACAAGCTTTACCGTAACGAAGAAAGACTTTGCCTGCATGATATCACCTTTGACGAAGTATCGGCAAGAAAAGTAAGACTGACTGTAAATTATCCGGGATATGCCCAGGTTGTATTTAACGCAATTGTAATTCTCGGCGATGTAAGCGCGTCGCCGGTATCGGTTACAAAGGTAGTTTACGGAGATGATGACGGAGATATTTCTTCGCTTGAGGGAATAAATGCATTGTATGTTGAGCCGATTGTTTATAACGAAACAGAGCAGACTATCGAAGGACTAAAAGCCGTTTCTGCAATATACAGAGACGGAAAACTTGTTAATGTATCAATGTCTGAGGAATTCAGTCTCGGTGCAAAGGCAAGCAAATCCTTGTCGATAGAATTTGCAGAGCTTTCGGGAATGACAGGTTCGGAAACCGTGAAAACTTTCATCTGGCAGGGTATGACGCCGATGACGGCAGGAGCGGAGCAATTTTAAACAGGGCTTAAATAAAAGCGGCAAAAAGCCGGAGGGATTGCCATAGGCAATCCCTGCCCGGCATTTTGGAAAATAAACAGATACAAACCATTAATTGACGCAATACAGGGGGCATAGTATGAAAAAGAAAATTTTATCTTTCCTTTGCGTGCTTGCACTTATCGGTCAGCCGATTACGGGACTGGCGGAGGAAAAAACTGATAACAATATAACGATTGAAGCATCTCAAAGCTTTACTGCGGAATCGGAGGACAGCTTGCCGCAGGTTTATTCGGCAGTGGACAAAACGGTGCTTTCATATATTTTGGATAATTTAAAAAACAATAGCTTAAATGAAGTCGCAATCGGCGGCTTAACAGATTATGATGCGATTTTAGCAAAAATACAGGCAGTTTATGATGATGTAAATGCCTCGCAGGCAGATGTGGATTCTGCGGTTAAAGAGGCTGAGGATTTTATTTCGGGATTGGAATATTCCGAATCGGTTAAGATAATAAGCGGTAATAAATTTAACAGTAAGCAATTAAACGATTATTTCGGAGGAATGGAGCTTGATGAAAACGAAGAGCATATCGTGGGATATACTATTTCGGAAAATTCCCCTGCCAGCATAAGAAGTCAGGATGAAAAGAACCTAAAGCTTTCGGACGGAAATATAAATGCGTATATAGAAACGACTTCGGCAGACAGCGGCAATACAGAGCTTATATATGATTTTGGAGAAGATTATTATATTTTGGGCGCAGAGTTGTTTTCAGGATTTTATTATAATATTGACAGACCGTTAAAGAGAAACAGAAGAAATGTGGGTAAATTCCGCATTTATACAAGCATCGACGGTACAGATTACAAATTGGTTTCGGAAGCGGTTGCAAAAACAAAGCCGGATGAAACCGAGACCGAGGGAATTTTGGAGTATACAATATCAACAAAGTCCGGTTTTGCCGCGGTAAAGGCAAGATATGTAAAGGTTGAGATAGAAAAGGATAATACACCGGCTGCAATAGAAGGTCAGCAGCCCGGTTCAAATCTTTATAAGCTGGGAGAAATGGTTTTAAAAGGCTTCAGAATCCCTCCGGCGCGAAAGCTTTTGATGAAGGCTTTGACCTCATGCGGCAATGTAGACGGTGCAATTTATGAACAGGGCAGTTACTCGGCATGGAAAACCGCTTACGACAAGGCTGAAAAAGCATGGTTTGATACAAGCAGCAGCCGGGATGACCTCAGAAGCTTGGCAAAAGAGCTGGAAAATGCATATAAGGCTCTTAAGATTTCGGACAGTCAGTATATTTTGTCGGGGAATATTAAGTCAAAGGATGACACGGCATATTATCCGGGCTATACCAATTATTACGCTTCAAAAGCAACCTATTCTTATGAATTGAACGCTCTTTGGGCGGAGCAGGATCAGGATAACAGACTGCTCGGCGGAGGTGTAACCAAAACGTATCCGGCATGGGTTTACGGCTCATGGGAGGCCAGAAGCGGAAATATTATTCTCGATATGCATCAAAACTGTTATTTTACCGGGGCGGAGCTTTGGACCTGGGAAAAGAAAGACACATGGATAAAGAGTATATCGGTAAAAATAAGCAGTGACGGAGTGAATTATACCGAAGTGGGAAATGCGGAGTATACTATATCCGATGAGATTATCGACTGGACCTGCTTCAGAAGAAAAATTCCGTTCACAACGGCAATGACGGGCAGATATCTTAAGTATGAGCTGACAGGCGGAGGATACCAGATGAATCCGGGCGAAATCGTGGTAATGGGTATACCGGGGACAACCGAAAATGAAAATATCCCGTCACCGCTCGGCAGTGTTTTATATACGGACGAAAACGGAAATCTGCTTTACTCACTGGAGGGTATTACCGATATTAAAGCAAGCGGAGTAATAGAGAATAACGGCAAGGAGGACATAACCGTTAATGTTATTACCGGCTGCTACGGTGAAAACGGTGAGCTTCTGGGCGCTGAGTGGAGCTCGATTACAGTAGGCGCGTCAAAAACATGTGCCTACACAAATTCGGTTCATGTACAGGCAATGAATAAAAATTGCTCTGTAAAGACCTTTGCATGGGCAGGAGATAAACAGATTCCGGTCTCGCAGATAAAGAATTTCGGAACATTAAAATAAGAAAGGAATTTGCCAAATGAAAAAGAAATTGATTCTGTCATATATTTTGGCGGCAATGCTTACGCAGACGGTTCATGCAAGCAGTATAACCGATATAAAATTCGATATACCGACGCAAACCTTCAGCGTCAGCGGAAACGCGGATGCATATGACAATACCGATTACAGAGAAGTCAGCATGCGTATTCTGGCTCCGGGCAAAACGGAGGCAGACTGCAATGCCATGAACGGCTTTGATTCAAGCATTGTGGAATATCTTGCTCCGATAAGTCCGTCGGCAAACGGAAGCTTTACCTACAGCTATAAATCGGATGTTCCTCAAAAGGGCGACCATAAAATTATATTTACCTTTGCAGACGGAAGCAGTATCAGCAAGAATTTGTTTTTTACAACAACGGCTGAGGATAATGAACTTCTCTCAAGAGCTAATGCCGCCGACACAAAGGATAAAATGATAAGCGTATTTACGGATTATTCATATTTGTTCCTTGGAATGGAATGTTATGAAGATGCCGCAAAATTTATAGAAGAAAGTACACTGAAAACCGACATTGCCGAAAAAATTGCAGGCATGAAGTTTGCAGATTCGGGAGAATTGTGCGATGAAATTAAAAAGGCTGCGATTGTTGCCGGCTTGGAAGAAAAGGATGCGGCAGAGGATTTCAAGGAATGGCTTGATAAATGGAAGCAGGATTTGGGCATTGCGGACGATACAATTTATACAAAGCTGTACCCGATATCAAGCGATTCTGTTACTGATGAGCTTGCAGCTGTAGAATTTAAATCGGCAAAAGATTTTTATAATACTTTCTGCGAAAAGGTAATACTTGATGCGGTCAATAAATCAATTAACTATACAGATATCGGATATGTACTCGATAACGGAGCACATTTTCTGACAAATGCCGATATTGACAGATACAGTAAATTGTCGGATGAAAAAAAGGTTAAGGTTCAGCGTTTGCTGACCGGAAAATATAATTCCGTCAATGATTTTGAAAAGAAAATAAATGAAGCAATTTCCACTGCGGCAAGCTCCTCCGATGCCGGCGGAGGAGGCGGAAGCAGCGGTGGAAACGGCGGCGGAGGCAACCGTTCAAATGCTGCTTCAAATACGCAGATAATAGCGCGTAATCCGGATTCAACTTCGGTTGCAAAATCTCCTTTCTCGGATTTGGCTCAGGCGGAATGGGCAAGGGAAAGCATTGAAAGACTTGCCGGAAAAGGAATTATTTCCGGCGTCGGCGATGACAGTTTTGCCCCAGGCGAGAATATCACAAGAGAGCAGTTTGTTAAAATAATAGTATGCGCGTTCAATATTCTTGACGAAAATGCCAAAACCGATGATTTTCATGATGCGGTCAGCGGAAGCTGGTATGAAAAATATATTGCAAGCGCATATAATGCAGGCATAGTTTTCGGCATCGGCGATTCGGAGTTCGGAATCGGCAGACCGATAACCCGTGAGGATATGGCAGTAATGGCTTACCGTGCGGCAAAGCTTGAAGAATCGGAAACGAATGAAAAATTTTCTGATGATAATAATATATCCGATTATGCAAAAAAAGCGGTGTATACCATGAAATCACGCGGCTTTATGAGCGGCAAGGGCGAAAACCGTTTTGACGCGAAGGCATTTGCAACAAGAGCGGAGACTGCTAAAATGATTGACAATATGCTTGGCAATTGAGAAAGGGAAGGTGCAGAATGAAAAAAAGAATATTATTAATTCTCTTATGCCTCGGAATGATGATGCAGTGTGTTGTTGTTCCGGCAGGCGCAAAGGCAGATGATACCGAAAAATACGAAATATTATGTGCATTGGGCTTTTTCAGCAGTGACTTGGTGTATAAAAAGGAAGCAACCGTCCAAAAAATAGAATTGCTTGATGCCATATTCTCGGCAATTCCAAAGGATAAGCAAACCCTTTGCAGCGATGACACAGGTTTTTCGGATGTCAAGCCTACCGATGACATTGCCAATGTTGCTTATAACACATATCTTAGAGGACTGTTGGGCGGTGACAGAAGGCTTAACCCGTATGCGACAATCGGTATTGAAGAAGCTTCAAAAATTCTTGTGAATCTGCTCGGTTACGGCGCAATGGTAAGCAACAAGGGTTACAGCGCAATTGCTTCCGATTTGGGACTGACAAAGAATATGTCCCGAACAAGCGGATTTACGGCTGAAAACATGGTCTGCATGCTTTACAATGCACTGGATGTTGAGGTTGTCAGCCCGATGCTTTTAGATACTTCAAAGGGGCGCTCCGAAGAAAAAACATTTATGTCGGAAATGCTTCTGGCAGGCAGCGGCAGCGGTATTGTAAATGCAAACGCATATACGGGAATATCCGGCAAGAATAAAACGGCAGACGGAGAAATAATGGTCGGCAGCGAGCTTTATAAAGCGGACAACAGAATCGGAGAAGAATATATCGGCTGCAAAATAGATTATTACTATAAACTGCATGACGGCGACGATGCGGAGCTTGTTTATGCAAAGCTTGGCAGCAATGTAAAAATAACCGAGATTGACGCAGAAAATATTATAAGCTTTAAGAACCTGACCTACAGATACGAATACGGACCGGATTTGAACAAGACAAAGGATATATCCTTTACGAGCGGTGCAGCGGTTATTTATAACGGCTTGGAAATTGTGGCTCCGTTTGATAAATATATGCCGTCTGACGGTTCGGTTAAGCTTATAAGCAATTCCGGCAACAGCAAAAATGATGTCGTAATCATAAATGACTGCGAAATTATTGTTGCCGAGGGATATAATTTTGATAAAGGGATTATTTATGATAAATATAATCCCGATAATGAAATTGAGCTGGACAGATTCTCAAAGCCGGCAAGCTATGAAGTAAGGCTTTCGGACGGCACAACGGCAAAATTTACAGATATTAATGAATATGATATTTTGTCCGTTGCAAGATCTCAAAATAATGAGAAAATCACAATAACTGTTTCAAAGGATTCAGTTTCCGGTACGGTAAATTCATTGTCGTCATTGTCGGTCAAAATTAACGGGATTGTATATCAGGTTGCCGAGACCAATTATCTGGACAAAGAAAATGTCTCTGTAAGAGCAAGCGGAATTTTCCATTTGGACGAAAAAGGCAGAGTAACTGCATTTGAAAAGCAGAAAGCGTCTGGGCTGAAAGCAGGATATCTTACCAAGATGAGCCTTTTGACAGGTGATGAAATGGAGCTTGAGTATGACGTTTTAAAGATTAAATTCTTTTCCGAGGATGGCGAGATAATGTCGCTGTACACCGGAAAAAATGTGTACTTTAACGATACAAAGGTGGATAATGTTTCTGCAATTTTCAGTGAATTTACAACATTAAACGATTCCGGAAATTATGAAGCGGTTCCTCAGCTTTTCCTGTACAAATCGGATACCATGGGAAAAATCAGATATATTTATAAAGCGCGTCCGTATGACGATTCGAGTATAGAAAACAAAGACGGCTTTTGTGAAATCAACAGCCAGAAAGAGTGGCTGGTAAGAAACGAGGACCGGCAGTTCCAGATGACATTCAGATTTACCGATGACACTGTTATTATTGCAGTGCCTAAGGATGTGAACAGAGAAGAAGGCTTTTCGGCATATAAAGGAGGAAACCCCTTTACATGGCGTCAGCATGCATACTTCAGAGCGTATGCAATGGAAACCAACGCGTCGGTTGCCGACTACATAGTATGGTACAGAGGCGAAAGCGGTGAGAGCGGCGGACAAGCGATGGCAATAGATTCTATGAGTTATGCTCTTGACAAGGACGACAACCCTGTTCATAAAATGACCGGAATCCGATCGAACGGCTCTGTTGAGCTAACCTTTGCGTCCAGTCTGAGCGGCGGTGCTCAGGATTTGGAAAGCGGCGATATAATCAGCGCGGTTGTTGATGAGGATAATGTAATTACCGACTTTACAAAGCTGTTTGATTACGGCGAGCAGCGGCAGCTGATCGGCACTTCGCCGGATAAGAGAGCAGACCCCAGATACGGTTTCTGGAATGTTTATTCCGTAGATAATAATGACCTGATTATAACCAAAAAAGCCGCCAATGACACGAGCATCAGACGCTCGGATCTGGAGCGCATGTTTATGACCGGAAAATCGGTATATAAATTCAACAAAAAGAAGAAGCGGTTTGAAACGGTCGATATTAAGGATATCAGCGGTTTTGATAAGACTGCGGATTATTCAAAGATTTTCACCATAACTAAATACGGAGATTACAGTTTTTCGGTATTTTATGATTAATCGATGGAGGTATGATGATGAAAAAAATATGTATTATGCTCGCAGTCATTGCCGCAATGTCATCAAATGCTTATGCAGAGAATGTGAGCAAGGCTTATGAGAATGTTATCGTCATTAAGGACGGAGTAACGCAGGATTACACGGTCAGTGTGCTTGAAGAGGACGGCTGCACCCTGGCGCCCATGCGCACTGTGTTTGATTTAATGCATGCAAAACTTACCTGGGACGGCATGAGAAAGCAGATAAGAACGAGTGTTATGGGTAACATTATACTCAGCATAGGAAGTCCTTATGTTATGGTTGGAGGCAATAACGGAACCGCAAATTATGTTATGGAAACGTATCCTAGAATTTATAACGATTCAACTATGGTTCCGCTGAAATTTTTGCAGGATGCGCTCAACATAAAAATTAATTATGCACAAAATTCCAACAGCCTGGTTCTGGTTACGGATTAATTACGAAAGGAATGGTAAAAAGTATGTTAAAAAGAATTATCAGCATAGTTTGCGCCCTGTCCATGCTTATGAGCTTCCCGGCGGTTGTATCGGCAGAAGAAGGAAAAGCAGATGACGGAAACAAGCTTTACTGCCTTTCGGCAAACCATTGGAATTCAAAGGATAAAAAGCTTTATTTGCAAAAGGGAATAGAGCTTG
>CAKSFY010000009.1 GCA_934454035.1 uncultured Clostridia bacterium
ATATTGTAAAGGGTTTTTTAAAAAAAAATTTATATAAATGTAAAAAAATCCGTTTAATTTTACGGATTTTTCCTGAAAGTTCCTTTTATTACCTATTATAATATAAAAAATCATAAAATTCCGCACGCTTTTGCATATGATTCAAGAATAGCCTGTGCATGCATGCTTTGTTCGGGAGTCATTTTATTTATTATGGAATTAAACGGATTGTTGTCTGCCCTTGTTACCGTTCCGAACAAAATATAATCCGCATCTGCCTCCAGAAGCCTGCAAATATCCATAAGCGCCGGAATGGACATTCCGTTAAGTCCGCGCTCTATGTCGCTGATGTGCTGATAGCTGACATTGAGCTTTTCGGCAACATAGCTTTGAGTATAACCCTTTGCCTGCCTTACCTTCTTTATCCTCTGTCCGATAGGCTCGTAATTATAATTTTTACTTTTGATTTTCATGAAAAAGCCTCCTATCGCAAAATCAATTCTTACATATATTATAAAATTTTTACATATATTATTCTATAAATCAAAACTTGATATTATAAACTTACACTTGATTTTTTGATAAAGATATGATATAATACGTGTATAAATTTAATATTTTCCACAAAAAGATATAAAATTATTGAAATTTTGACAAAGATATGATACAATACTTTGGTATGATATTAAAAACGTTTTTAAATGCACGTAAAGGAGGAAAATGATGATTTCGCATTATACAGCCATTGTAATAATAAGCACATTTTCTCTTTTTACAATGATAGTTTGCTCCGAAAGCAATCATTTTACGCCTACACTGAACAAAAGAGGGTTTCAGCTGTTATTTTTAGCAATAATTGTCGCGAATTGGGCAGAGTGGCTGGCAGAACTTTTAAACGGAGCTCCGCCGAGATGGATTGAACTGCATAAGTTTGCAAAATTCACAGAGCTGTCAATTACACCTGTTGTTCCCATACTCGGAATGATGACCTACAACACCGGCACAGCAAAAAAATATGCGGTTATTCTTCCGTTATTTAACTTTATTATGCAGCTATCCTCGCTTTCTTTGGGCGGAGTTTTCACAATTGACAGTTCAAACATTTATTCCCGAGGAGTCCTTTACCCGGCTTATGTTGCAACATTTATTATCGGTACATTAATTCTTTTTGCGGACTGCCTTAAGTCTTGCAAAAGATATCAGTACCAAAATATGGTCGTATTGGTGCTTATTCTTTTGCAGACTGCATTTTCAATGTCGATACAATGTATTTCGCCGCATCTGCATTTGGATTGGTCATTTATTTCGATTACCGCAATAATCTTTTATGTTTTTACAAATCAGCTTGAACATCAGCTGGACAACACCACTCTGCTGCTGAACAGAAAAAGCTTTGACAATGCGATAGAAAAACTTCATAAAAATGCAGCTGTTATATTTTTTGATATTGATTATTTTAAAAATGTAAATGATAAATACGGGCATCGTTTCGGAGACGAGTGCCTTGTGGAAATCAGCAGAATATTCAAAAAAGTCTTTGACGGCCGCGGACACTGCTATCGTTACGGCGGCGACGAATTCTGCGTTATTTTAAAGAAAAATCCGAATCATGCAGACGCTCTTATAAAAGAATGCCTTGACAGGATAGAAAATCTCAGAGAAAAAAACAGCAAAATGCCGATGGTATCTATAGGATATGCATATTTTGATCCGAATAAAGAAAAAATTTACGACACACTCAAGCGTGCAGATAATATGATGTACGAATATAAGAGCAGACATCATAAAACATATAAATACTAATAGGCTGCAAATGCACAGAACACATAAAATGCTGAGCGAAATAAAAAACCGTTCAGAAAGATTTCAGGTATAAAAAACACAAAGGAATTAAAAAAGCCCGAAACGCAAAAACATGTATTATTTGAATACATTAAAAGTTTTTTCTGCGTTCCGGGCTTTTTTTACGTCTCAATTTTAAATATTTACGCAAACAACCTTATCTTCTCTTGATGACTCAAATGCTGCCTCCATAACTTTCATAACCCTGAGTGCCTGCTCGGGGGTTATTTTAAGAGGTGCAGTGCCGTCAAGTGCGTCAATCAGCTGCCAGTAAACCGGGTTAAGATTATCCACTACATCATCCGGTGCGGTGATTTCAATTGTTTCTACGCTGTTTTCACTTCTCGGTGCCATAGTTTTTGACGGACCGACTTTGTTTTTCTTAATTTCCGCACCCCAATTATCCTCTCTTTCAAGACAACGGACAATTTTTCCCGATGCATCCCATCCGTCAATCTGAAGTGTTCCGTCGGTGCCCAGCACATACCACCTGGGATGAGTGATGAAATTGTTTGTCGATACCTCAATATGAGCGGTGACACCGTTTTCAAACGTCATAGTCACATGAAAATTATCGTCAACATCTTTATAATGCACACTGTACATTTTGCAATATACATCTTTAACCTTTGAATCATACATATACATAAGCTGGTCGATAAGATGAACACCCCAATCAAGCATCATACCTCCGCCCTGTTTTGCATCGGTACGCCATCCTTTAGGAACTCCTCTTGAACCCTCTACTCTTGATTCGATTACATACACATCGCCAAGAACGCCTGATTCTACGGCTCTCTTCATTGCAATAAAATCCTTGTTGACACGTCTGTTCTGGTCGATTGCAAATACTTTGCCGCACTCTTTTGCAACCGACATTATCTCTTCAAGTTCTTCGGAAGAAACAGTAACAGGTTTTTCACACAAAACATTCTTGCCGTGTCTGAGCGCTTCTATTGCAAAATCCTTGTGCAAATGGTTCGGAACCGCAATCAGCACCAAATCAATCTCAGGGTCATTATAAATTTCCTCACGCGAGGAATATGTATAAAGTCCCTTGCTTTTTGCAGCCTCCATCCGCTCCGGGTTTATATCAAAGACACCCTTGACATGGATTCTGTCAAGCTCATGCGATTGAGTAAGATGATGCGATGCCATTCCTCCGAATCCGATATATGCCATATTATAAATCTTGCTCATTATATCCACCACGATTCTCCGGCATTTTCATATATTAAAGTTTTCTTTAAAAAGTCAACCGCCTTTTCAAGTCCTTCTCTCGGCGACATAAGACCGTCCTCATGTTCAATGCTGAGTGCACCGTCATAGCCTACCGCCTTAAGTGTGCTCACAATATCATTCCATACGGTTTTGCTGTGACCGTATCCTACGGTTCTGAACACCCATGACCTATGCAGAATATCCCCGTAGCCTGCCGTGTCGAGCACGCCGTTTACGGAACAGTTTTGCTCGTCAATTCTTGTATCCTTTGCGTGGAAATGATATATAGCACCCTTAAGCGCCTTTATTGCATAAACAGGGTCTATTCCCTGCCAGAACAAATGGCTCGGGTCAAAATTCGCTCCGATAATATCGCCGACTGCCGCACGCAGTTTCAAAAGCGACGACGGATTGTAAACTACAAAGCCCGGATGCATTTCAAATGCAATTTTTGCGATGTGATGCTCCTTTGCAAACTTCGCCATGTCTTTCCAATAAGGAATAACCTTTTCTTCCCATTGCCATTTAAGGATTTTGCCGAAATCCTCCGGCCATGAACAGGTTACCCAGTTGGGGTATTTTGAATCATCGCAGTCACCGGGGCAGCCGGAAAAACCGACTACCGTGTCAACACCCAAAAGCTCTGCCGCAAGAATTGCATTCTTGAATTGATTATGAAAACTTTCGGCAATTTCCTTTTGCGGATGTAAGGGGTTTCCATGACAGCTTATCCCTGAAATTGTAATATTATATTTTTTCAGAAGGTTTTTATATTCTTCAACCTTATCGGGATGACCGATAAGCTCCTCCGGCTTTAAATGCTTGTTCCCGGGGAAGCCGCCTGCACCGATTTCAATGCAGTCAACACCGAGACTGTTTAAGTATTTGAGTGCATCTTCAAATTCAAAATCATAAAGTACCGGGTTCATTACTCCGAGTTTCATTATAATTCACTCTCCTTACTGACCTAATGTTTTTAAATAATCTCTGCTCATTTTTACCGATTCCAGCGGAGTCGCAGTTGTGCAAAAATCCTGCTCAACAATTACATATTCAATTCCTGCATTTTCCGCTGCTTCAAGTATCGACTTAAAGTCCTGAACACCCTGTCCCAAAGGTCTGTAATCGAATGAATCATTGTGTCCGGCTTCACCGTCGTTGCCTTTATCGTCAATCAGCGCATATACGGGGCCTGCTGCAAATTTGTCGCTGACAAAATCCTTTAAGTGCAGAATTTCGCTTCTGTCCGCGTATTTATTAATATATTCAACAGGGTCATTGCCGGAATATTTTACCCAGCAAGTGTCAAACTCTGTTTGCAGAAGCTCTGCCGGAATTGATTCATATATCAAATCCAAAAGGAATTTTCCGTCGCGTTTATCAAACTCAAAATCATGATTATGATAGCAAAGCTGTATTCCGTTTGCTTTCAAAGCTTTTGCAACCTGTGTGATTTCGTTTATTGTTTTTGTAAATTCATCGGTGAGTTTTGTCTTTTCCATACAGGGAATTGCGCAGTACTTAACCCCGAGCGTCTTTAAATAATCAATATTTGTCTTTTCGTCCTCCAAAAATACATCATATTTTTGATGAACGGATATGGCTTTAAGGTCATATTTATCAAGAAGTGCCTTTACCTCTTCGGCTGTTTTGCCGAAATAGCCTGCAAATTCTACATAATCATATCCCATTTCTTTAACTTGCTTTAATGTCGCTTCCATATCCTTTTCCATGTCATCGCGAACAGAATAAAGCTGAAGTCCGACTTTAAATTTCTTCATGATAATCCATCCTTTCTTATTCAGGAATTACAATTTCAACTTCTTTGCCGAGCTTAGACGATTTTACAAGTCCGTCAATAATAGCCTGGTTGTAAATAATCTGCTCTGAAGGAACAGGTGACGGCAAATTGTTTTTAAGTGCGTCAAGGAATGTTCTGATTTTCTTTTCAAACAAATCAACTCCGTCACTCGGAATAATAGGAATCTCGGTCTCGACCTGGCTTCCTGCCACCTCGTGGTAAATCTTCATCGGTCCGCCGACGGTACCGTTCCAACACTCTGTTGACGGGATTCTGAGTCCGCCCTTTGTTCCGAGAATGAGAGTATCTCCGGCAGTATCCATATTCATTGCCCATGAAATTCTGAAATCAAGCACGATATCACCCTCAAGTCTTACAAAAGCGGCGCCGAAATCGTCAACTCCGAATTTCTTTGCATATTCCGGATGTGTCGGGTAATAATTCGGGTCTGTACCGAAATATGCCGATTTATATCCCGAAACTGTTAGCGGTTTCGGATATCCGATTGCATTAAGCACCATATCCAATGAATAGCAGCCGATGTCGCCCAATGCGCCGATTCCGGCTGTTTCGTCCTCAATAAATGTCGTTCCGAACGGAGTCGGGATTCCGCGTCTTCTTCCGCCGCCGGTCTGGATATAATAGATTTTGCCCAATTCACCCGATTCAACAATCTTTTTAATCATTTTCATGTTGGGGTCAAATCTCGGCTGGAAACCTATGGAAAGAACCTTTCCGCTTGCTTTTTCGGCTTTTCTGATTTCAACCGCTTCTTCAATCGTAACGCACATCGGCTTTTCCAAAAGGACATGAACACCCTTGTTAAGTGCATAAATTGCGCACTCGGCATGAGTTCTGTTATAAGTACATACGCTTACTGCGTCAACGTCCTCATTATCCAAAAGTTCCTTGTGACTGTTGTAGATATGCACATTTTCAAGTCCGTGTTCCTTCATAAACGCTTCAGCTTTGCCGGGAACCAGGTCTGCTGCAGCTACAATTTCAACATCCGGCATTTTCATATATGCATCAACATGAGGATTTGCAATCCAGCCCGTACCTATAATGCCTACCTTAACTTTTTTGTTTGCGTCAACCGCAAGATTAATTTCCTTTACCTTTTTAAATTCGTCCAATACACTTTCTGACATTTTTTATGCCTCCTTAAAAATAATTTTCACCTAAAGTATAGCATAATGAGAAAAGTTATGATATAATATATTTAACTAAAAATATTAAAATTTTGTCATTTTAAAAAAAGGCAGGGATATTATAATGGCATTTGAAGAAAAGACACCCGTAGAAAACGGACTACCTCAGAAATTTTTGTGTCACATTCAGTACAATAAATACGGCGGCTCCATTCAGCCGCATTATCACGATTATATCGAAATACTCTATTCCATAGACGGCTCAAACGAAATACGATTAAACGATTCGCATTATACATTTTCAACAGGTGATCTGGTGCTGATAAATTCAAGAGATGTGCACAGTATTTCGTATACAAGCGACGGCTGCTACATAGTATTAAGATTCATGCCCGAGCTTTTGTACCGTTCGCCCCAAAGCGCCATCGATTTAAAATATATACTTCCGTTCGTTTTAAACGATGTCAACAAGGCAAACATTTTTTCAAAGCGAAAGCTTGAAAACTGCCCGATTCCGCAGCTGCTTTTTGAGATATACGATGAATATAAAAAGAAAAAATATGGATACGAAATAGCAATTATGACCAAAATCAATACCATTTTTTTGTGGTTTTTGCGATACTGGCACAGTAAAAATATTGATTTGGATTTAAACATTGCATCTTATGAGGGAACAGCAAAAAAACTGCAAAAGGTGTTTTCATACGTTGAAAAAAATTACGGGAGTGATATAACGGCAGAAGATATGGCGCAGCTGTGTAACATGAGTTACAGTTATTTTTCAAGAATTTTTAAAAAAATAATGAAGAAAAGCTTTTCGGAATATTTAACCTATGTACGTGTAAGCGAAGCGGAAAAGCTTTTGGTAACATCCGATATGAATATAACGGAAATTGCGATGGAGGTCGGCTTTTCCACTTCCAGTTACTTTATTCAGCAATTTAAGAATTTAAAAATAATTTCGCCGAAGCAATACAGAAAAAATTACGAAAATACACAATCAGAATGATAACGAATATCACGGCAGACATACTATCTGCCGTGATATTCGTTATATGCTTCTCTTTTAGGAATGTTTCTGTCTTTTGCGGCGGCTTTTACCGCCTCTTTTGAATCCATGCCGTCGGCAATATATTTGTCAATATGCTCGCAGACAGTCATATCCTCCCACCAACTGTGTTCGGCGGTCAGCAAATTGCACGCTCCCTCAACCACCAGAACATACTCGCCGCGCGGGTCATTTTCATTGTAGTATGAGACCGCCTCGTCCGCAGTCATTCTCAGCACCTGCTCATGAATTTTCGTCATTTCTCTTGCAAGTGCAAGCTTCCTTTCACCGCCGAATACTTTTTGCATAGCTGAAAGAGTATCCTTTAATTTATGCGGTGCTTCATAAAATATGAGTGTATTTTCGTCATTTTTATACTTATTCAAAAAATCCTGCTTCTGCTTTTTCCCGACAGGAACAAATCCGGCAAATAAAAAGCTTTTTGTTGAAAATCCGGACAAAATAAGTGCATTTATTACTGCGGCAGGTCCCGGAACCGAAGTAAATTCGATATTATTCTCAATACATAGCTTTACCAAATCCTCGCCGGGGTCGGATATTGCCGGAGAACCTGCGTCGGACACAAGCGCGATATTTTTCCCCTCTTTCAAAAGAGAAATTATATACTCTCCTTTTTCCCTTTTATTATGCTCGTGATAGCTTGTAAGCGGTTTCGATATTTCCAGATGATTCAAAAGACCGAGAGTGCGCCGTGTATCCTCCGCGGCAATCATATCAACGCTTTTTAATACCTCAACGCATCTATAGGTCATATCCCCAAGATTTCCGATCGGTGTTGCACATAAATATAACATTGCGCCTATTTTCCTTTCATTATTTTCTTCCATATATTGCCTTAAGCTCGCCGCTTTCTCCTCCGTCTTCGCCTTTAAGAAAAAGCGGAGGCATTATTCTGATTTCTTCTTTGCCGAAAAGAAGTCCCTCCGTCAGGAAGAGAACAGGTTCGCTCAGCCTATCCGGATAAACCAGTCTGAGCCGTTTCGGTTCAAGTTTATATTTTTTCATGCATGTGATAACCTCTGCCAGTCTTGTCGGTCGGTGCACCATAAAAAACCGCCCTCCGACAGTCAGAAGCGATGCCGCCGCAGATATAACATCCTCCAACGAGCAGCATATTTCATGTCTTGCAATCATTTTGGCATCATTTTCATTGACTATTGCCGAGCTTGCCTTCATGTAAGGCGGATTGCATGTAACCTCGTCAAAAAAGCGCTTTTCAAAATGATTTTCCCTCAAATCGACGTTAATAATTTGTATCCGCTCCGTCAATCCGTTCAGCTGCACGGAGCGTGCCGCTGTCTCCGCCGCTTTTGTTTGGATTTCTATGCCGTAAATTTTTTCAACATTAGTTTTTGCAGCCAGCAATATCGGCACTATTCCATTCCCGGTGCAAAGGTCAAGCAGTCTTTTCCCTCTGACATTCTTTGCAAAGTCTGCCAGAAGCACGGCATCCGTTCCGAACTTAAATCCATCCGTATCCTGGATAATTCTATATCCTCCGCACTGCAAATCGTCAACAGTTTCCATTATATTATCCTCTCATTTGAAAATTGAAACAACCGCCGCGGCGGAAATGCCCTCTTCTCTGCCTTCAAAGCCAAGCTTTTCGGTTGTTGTAGCTTTAACATTCACACAGTCTTTTTCGACCTTGAGACAGCAGGCAATATTCTCTCTCATTTTTTCGATATATCCCATGAGCTTCGGCTTTTGGGCAACAATCGTCAAATCCGCATTATTAATTTTAAAGCCGAGAGCTTCTGTCTTTTTCATTACTTCGGCAAGCAGAAGCATACTGTCAATGCCCTTATACTTTGAATCCGTATCCGGAAAATGTCTGCCGATATCGCCTAAAGCCGCAGCCCCCAAAATGGCATCGCATAAAGCATGAACTGCCACATCCGCATCGGAATGTCCCAAAAGTCCGAGCACATGCGGAATTTCCACTCCGCACAGAAAAAGCTTTCTCCCCTCAACAAGCTTATGAACATCATAGCCGAAGCCTACTCTTAAATCGGTCATTACCGCTCATTCCTCCTTTTTAATATCCCGTCCGCCAAAATCAAATCCTCCGGTGTGGTAATTTTTATATTTTCATAGCTGCCGTCGGTCATTTTGACAGCTTGTCCGCACAGTTCCGCCAAGGAGGCGTCATCTGTAGCAGCATAATCGTTCTTTTTGTGCGCCGACATAATGAATTTTCTTTCAAAAACCTGCGGTGTCTGCGTCTGATATGTATATTCCCTGTCCGTCGTGCTTTTAATAATTCCGTCCATGCCGATAATCTTGATTGTATCCTTTGCGCGCACACCGAGCGTTGCCGCTCCGAACCTTTTTGCATCTTCTATTACTTTTGAAATCAATGCCGGTTCTATAAGCGATCTCGCACCGTCATGAATTGCCGCATAATCTCCGCATGCAGCTTCAAGACCGTTTAAAACAGAATCTTTCCGCGTGTCGCCGCCGAAAGCTACTTTAACATTCGGATGCCTTTTTAAAATTTCTTTAAAGCTTTCTTCGTCTTCTTTACTTATTACAAGAATAATTTCGTCTATATCAACACATTTTTCAAACGCTTCAATTGTATATTCGATTAATGCCTTTCCGTTAAGTTCTAAAAGAACCTTGTTAATTTGTGCGCCCATGCGCCTGCCTTTCCCGGCAGCCGCTATTATACCGCTTACCATTTTATAACACTCCTAAAAAAGGCGGTGACCTCAGCCGCCGCCTTTTTTTATTTTTTTAAAACAGATTTTCAACCGTATCGTCTATAATACTTTCTATATCACTTTTGCCCGCAACGGACGACAGCACAAGCTCACTCACCATAATCTGCTTTGCGCTTGAGAGCATTTTCCTCTCACTTGTGGAAAGCCCCTTATCGCGGTCACGGTACATAAGCTCTTTCACTACCCCGATAACCTTGTATATGTCTCCCGACTTAATCTTTGTCATGTTATCACGGTGACGTTTGTTCCAGTTGCTTTCGCGATGAATTTCTTCATTTTTAAAAGCCTCCAGCACCTTCTGCGCCTCTTCACGGCTTATGACAAATCTCACGCCTATTTCTTCGCAGCCGTCTGCCGGAATCATCACCGTCATATCGCCTGCCGGCATTCTCATAATATAATACCTATGTTTTTTCCCGAGAACCACGCGATCTTCAATTGCCTCGATCACACCTGCGCCGTGCATAGGATATACAATCCGATCCCCAATATGATACATTTCATTTTCCTCTTTTCCCGAACAGGTAATTCCCGGTTCACTATATATATTTTATCATATTTTCCGCGGAAAGTCAAAAGATTTAGAGAAAAATATTTATTTTTTTCCGAAAATTTCAGCTTATTTCGGATATTATGTCATTATTAATCTGAATTGTTATATTTTTTTCTTCTTCCCAGGTTTTCATTTTATCGCTGAGCTTATTATTTAAAAGCTCTGTCTCCAGCTTGTCCGAAATATCCTTTTCCTCAAGCGGCAGGCGCAGAATAATATGATAGCCGAAGCTGCTCTTCACCAGTCCTATTTCGCCCGGCTTAAGTGCGTCCGTACCGTCCTGAAATTCGGAAACCATTTCGCCGTCGCCGAACACATAGCCGTCGGGATTGCTCTTAAGACCCGGATCCTCCGAAAATTCATTTGCCAGGGAATCAAAATCCTCGCCCGATTTTGCCCGCTTTAATATATCCTCAGCTTTAGACTTTGCCTTTTCCTTATCTTCATCCGAAAATTCCTCTCCGGTGGTCATATTTTTCGTAAGAATAAGAATATGCTTTGCGTGTCTGTATTCAAGCTGCAAATCCTCTTTATTTTCTTCATAATAGTTATGAATATCATCTGCCGTGACAGGTTCTTCCTCTTTAATTTTAGCGGTAAGCTTTGAAGAATAGAACATCGACTCGCAAAGCATGCCTATAAAACTGTCGGCTATTCCATGCTCCTTTAAATATGCTTTATACTGCTCATTTGTTCCGAGCTGTGTTATAAATCTTTTTTTATTTGCTTCAATGCTTTTCCTGTCCTCGGCAGACGGCTTTATTCCGAGCGCTTTGCCGACTTCAATATACGCAACATTATTTACGGCAGTTTCCAGTGCTTTTTCCCTTGCAATATCTATTGCTTTTTTTCCTTCTATTTCGTTCGTCTGCCAGTCTTCATCGCTGGAAAGTTCCGTCCCCTGCATCTGGCTCTTCACATTTTCAAGATAAAATGTAAACTCCGACGCAGTTATCCTTTCCTTTCCCACTATAGCGGCATACTCTCCGCCCGAGCCGCAAGATGTCAGAAAAAGCATGCATGCCAATACCATTAATGATAGTTTTTTCATATTACAATCCCTTTCGTATAATTCTTTCCTCTTTATTATAACTCATTTTGTCGGATTCTTCAATTCAAAAATCGACTGTAATATAAACTTAATATTGGCAATAATCCCGTCATATTCGTCTATTGTGTAATCTATTCTCGGATGTTCGCCCGATAAAAGCTTAACCTTTAAAGGCATTTTTGCGACAAGCTTAACCGCCGTTTCCGGGTCAAATTTCTTATCGTCAAAAACAAGCGACAGCTTTCCGTGCTTTTGAGACAGCATTGTTATCCCTAACTCTTTTGCCATTGCTTTTATTTTTGCAACCTCAATAAGACATTTTACCGTCCTCGGAGGATCGCCGAAACGGTCGCACAATTCGTCAATCACTTCGGAAGCGTCCTCATCATTCCCGATTGCCGCAATTTCTTTGTAAACATCTATTCTTTGATTATGGTCCTTGATATAGCTCTCCGGAATGTATGCATCTACCTGCAAATCAAGCTGCGTATTGATTTCTTCTTCCTGTTCGTTGCCGCATAACTCGTCAACGCTTTCTTTTAATATTCTGCAGTACATATCGTAGCCGACGGCATCCATATGCCCGTGCTGCTGCGCGCCCAACAGATTGCCCGCGCCTCTTATTTCCAGGTCGCGCATTGCAACCTTAAAGCCCGAACCGAATTCGGTAAACTCCCTGATGGCGCCGAGTCTTTTCTGTGCCACATCCGAAAGTATCCCGTCGCGTCTGTAGGTAAGATACGCATATGCGCTTCTGTTTGATCTGCCGACTCTTCCTCTCAGCTGATAAAGCTGAGCAAGCCCCATCTTATCCGCATTTTCTATTATAATCGTGTTTGCATTCGGAATATCCAGACCCGTTTCTATAATCGTGGTGCAGACAAGTATGTCGGTTGTCCCGTTAATCATGTCGTACATTACGTCCTCAAGTTCTTCCTGACTCATTCTGCCGTGTCCGACGGCAACTCTTGCCTCCGGAATCATCTTTTGTATCCATTCGGCGGTTTTGTAAATACCCTGTATACGATTATACAGATAAAATACCTGTCCGCCTCTTGCAAGCTCTTTTTTCATTGCATCGGCAAGTATAACCCGGTTTTGCTCCATTACATATGTCTGAACCGGGTATCTGTTCTCCGGCGGTGTTTCCAGTACACTCATATCACGCACATTTATCATTGACATATGCAGCGTTCTCGGAATTGGCGTTGCGGTCATCGAAAGAGCGTCAACATTCTTTTTTAGCTCTTTAAGCTTTTCTTTATCGGAAACGCCGAACCGCTGTTCCTCGTCAATTATCAAAAGTCCCAAATCCTTGAATCTGACATCCTTTTGCAGTATCCGGTGAGTACCGATTAATATATCGATTTCGCCGCTTTCAAGCTTTTTCAGAATTTTTTTCTGCTGAGCCGGGGTTCTGAACCGTGAGAGCATTTCTATCCTTATCGGGAAGTTTTCCATTCGGCTTTTGAACGTGTTGTAATGCTGCATTGCAAGCACGGTTGTCGGGCAAAGATATGCGACCTGTTTTGAATCGGTAGCTGCCTTGAATGCTGCGCGCAAGGCAATTTCCGTTTTTCCGTAGCCAACATCGCCGCACAGGAGTCTGTCCATAGGCTTATCCGATTCCATATCCTTTTTTACTTCCTCAATACTTTGCAGCTGATCGTCCGTTTCCTGATATATAAATGTATCCTCAAAATCCTTTTGCCACGGAGTATCCTCCGGGAAAGCATAGCCCTTGGTTTTTTCCCTTTGGGCATAAAGGCTTATAAGCTGCTTTGCAATATCCTTTGCCGCGGATTTTACTTTTGTTTTTGTTTTTGACCAGTCCGTTCCGCCGAGTTTATTAAGCTTAACCTTTTCCTCCGCTCCGCCGACATATTTATAAAGTCTGTCAAGCTGGTCAATCGGTACATATAATATATCCGTTCCCTGATATTGCAGCTTGAGATAATCCTTTGTAACTTTATTTACCGTAACCCTGTTTATTCCGAGATACTTTGCTATGCCGTGCTCTCTGTGCACAACATAATCGCCCACATTCAAATCATTGTAGGATTTGATTATATCCGCTTTTTTCTCTTTTTTTCTTTTTCTTCTGCTGCCGCCGTAGATATCGCTGTCCGGGACAATTACAAGCTTTATTTCCGGATATTCAAAGCCTTTTGATATGCTTCCCGAGACAACTGCAATGCTCCCTTTCCCGATATCATCGAGCGTATCGGAGTATTCTGCCGGGAATCCTTTATCTGCAATATACCCTGCCAGGTTTTCGCCGCGCATACGATTGCCTGCCAATATAACAACAGTATACCCTTCCTTATGCCAGCCGGCCAAATCCTCAAGCAGATACTCGGTCTTTCCGTGAAAACTGACCGTCGTTTTTGTCACAAAATTAAATATTTCGTTATAATGAAAATCTATGCCGGAGTGATTGAGAGCGTTAACCGAAACAAGCCTGCGCCTTGAAACATCTGCGGCAAATTCTCTGTAATCGCGCCAATACCGCATATTTTTAAAAGTAATTATATCTCTTTCAAGCATATCGGAAATAAGCTCGCCCTGCTCCCATTCCATTGATTTTGCTCTTTCGTTAAGGCGCTTAGGCTCTGCCAGAAAAATAAACGCATCATCCGGAAGGTAATCCGTTAATGTCGGAACCGTGCCGTAAATAAGCGAAATATACTTGTCGATATGCGGAAAAATCTCGCCGCTTTTTATAAGTTCGGCGTCATCTGCCGTCCGCTCCGCCGCCTCCTGCTTTCCGTTTTTTTCGAGTCTTTTTGCTTCTTTTAAGAGCTTTTGACTGAGTGAGTCTCTCATTTCGGCGGAAAGAATAACCTCGCTGCACGAAAAAACCGATACACTTTCGATATTCTCAATCGAGCGCTGCGATATAATATCAAATTCTCTGAGAGAATCCACTTCATTATCAAAAAATTCTATTCTTACGGGATTGTCACTGTCCGGTGTATACACATCCACAATTCCGCCTCTTAAAGAAAACTGTCCTTTTCCCTCAACAAGTTCCTCCCGTCTGTACCCCATTTCGGTAAGTCTTGCCGCCAGGTCGGCAGGCTCTGTTATATCGCCGACCTTCAGCGAGAGAATATTTTCCTTAAAAAGCTTTTTGGGCAAAGTGTATTGCAAAATCGCCTCTACCGATGTAACGATAATCGGTTTCTTTCCCCTTATAAGCGCTTCTGCTGCCGAAAGGCGTTCATGCTCCGCGGCATGGCCTTTTGTATCGATCGGATAAAACATATATTCCTTTGACGGAAAGAAATACACATTATCCGAAAAAAAGCGCAAATCCTTCTCGAACGCTTTTGCTTCCATGTCACTGTACAAGACGGCAATAGCCGCATGTCCGCTGCTCGTCTGAGCAATGAACTGCGGCTGCGCAGACTCTACTATCCCTGCTACGGAAACAGGAGGATTTTTAAGAGCCTTTATTAAATTTTGATATTCCTTATAGTCCGATAACAAATTTAAAAAATTCATATTCTGCCTCATATCATGAACTGAACTTATTCATTGCCGAATCGATTCCGCTTTTTACAATTTCAACACTTGCTTCCGCAGCACGGATAATCGCGTCCTCCATAATCGGAATTTCTTCTTTTTTGAATCTGCCGAGTACATAATCCGCCAAATCGCCCTGCTTATTTTCGCCTACTCCCATTTTAATTCTGGGAAATTCATCCGAATTTAGCTGATATATAATCGACTTCAGTCCGTTATGTCCGCCGGCGCTGCCTTTTCTTCTTATACGCAGCTTGCCGGTTTCAAGTGAAATATCATCATTTATTATAATGATATTCTGCGGCGGAATTTTGTAAAATGCCGAAAATTCGCGGATTGCTTCACCTGACAGATTCATATAGGTCTGCGGCTTTATAAGGTACACCTTTTCACCGCCGATATTCATCTCGCCGAACAATGATTTGAATTTCAGTTTATTTACCTTTACCTTATATTTATCGGCAATATAGTCTATTACTTCAAACCCGATATTATGACGGGTCATGTCATATTCTTTTCCGGGGTTTCCCAATCCGGCTATAATATACATTATTTTCTTCTGTCCTTCCAGTTTTCTTTATTGGTTTGTCTCGCACGGGCTATGGCAAGATTATTCTCCGGAACGGTATCGGTAATTGTAGAACCCGCAGCAGTATAACCGCCGTTTTCCACCTCTACCGGTGCAACGAGATTTGTGTTGCAGCCGATAAAGCAATCATCACCTATTTTAGTTCTGTACTTCTTTTTACCGTCATAGTTTACCGTCACTGTACCGCAGCCGAAGTTTACCCTCTTGCCGACATCGGAATCTCCCACATAGGTAAGATGGGATATTTTCGTTCCGTCGTCAATATTGGAATTTTTCAGCTCCACGAAATCACCGACACGAACGGATTTTCCGACATGTGTATTCGGTCTGATATATGCAAACGGACCTACATGCGTGCCCTCATCAATTGTGCAATTCAAAAGCACCGAGCTTAAAATATCCACGTCGTCGGCTATTTTGCTGTCCGTTATCTGAGTATTTGAGCCGATAATACAGTTTTTGCCGATAACCGTTCCGCTTCTTAAAATTACATTCGGATAAATAACCGTATCGCTGCCGATTATGACATTATCTTCTATGATAATTGTCTCTGGCAAAATCATTGTCACGCCGTTTCTCATATGCTCTTTGTTTATGCGCTCCTGCATGATTTTTTCAGCCTCGGCAAGCTGCACACGGTCGTTTATGCCTCTCAGCTCATCGGCGTTGCCTACCGGATATCCGCCTATCTTTTTGCCTTTTGAAAGTATTATCTCCAAAGTATCGGTAAGATAATACTCACCCTGAGCGTTGTTCGGCTTCAGTTCTTTCAAAGCCGCCAAAAGTGCGTCAGCTTCAAATATATACATGCCCGAATTAATTTCATTGATTGCCTGCTCCTCTGCCGAGGCATCCTTTTGCTCCACAATTTTTATAACGTTTCCGTCTTTGTCTCTTACTATTCTTCCGTATCCGAAAGGATTATCCAAAACCGCAGTTATAACAGTTGCCGCAGCAGCGCTTTCCTCATGCATTTTAACCGCTTTTTTTACGGTTTCCGCCGAAACAAGCGGCAAATCCCCGTTTAAGACAACAACAGTTGTACCGTTCCTGCGAATGAAATCCTCTGCCTGCATAATTGCATGACCCGTTCCCTTTTGCTCTGCCTGAAGCGCATATTCGCAGTCCTCGCCCAAAGTTTCTTTTACCATATCTGCCTTGTGTCCGACAATAACGCAGGTTTTGCTGCTCCCTGCCTCATTTGCTGCTTTCATCACCCATGCAGCAAGCGGTTTTCCACATATTTTGTGAAGAACCTTTGGGGTTTCCGACTTCATTCTTGTACCCATTCCGGCAGCTAAAATCACACTTTGAAATTCTTTCATTTCCAATCTCGCCCTTTCCGCATCTTTAGTAATTTGTTTTTTTATATCCTCAATTCCGCCGAAGCGTTTTTCACCTCTCAGGAATTTATAAAAATCCACTTTAATCTCTTTCCCGTACAAATCGCCGTCAAAATCAAGGAGATGACTTTCTATTGTCCTTTCTTTTCCGCCGAATGTCGGGTTCTTACCTATATTTATAACACTTGCATATACTCTGCCGCCGATACAGGTCTTTCCTGCATACACTCCGTCCCGCGGAAGCGCTCTGCCCGATACGTCCCGGAGATTAGCGGTTTTGAATCCGATTTTTCTTCCGTTTTTAAACCCTTCCGCAACCGTTCCCGAAACCGAAAAGACATAACCGAGCATATTGTTTGCATCGCTTATCTTGCCTTCCGCCAGACATTTCTTTATTCTGCTTGAGGAAATCGGCTCTCCGTCCGCCTCCTCCGGCATACATATATTCACTTTTATACCGTTTTCTTTACCGAGATTTATGAGCTTCTTTGCATTGCCCTCCGCCATGTATCCGAAACGATAATTAAATCCTGCCGAAACGGCTTTAACATTCAAATATGTTTTCAGAAAATCAACAAAATCCTCCGGTGACTTTCTTTTAAATCCTTCATCAAACTCGCATATATACACAAAGTCTACGCCCAAAGCTTCTATCAGCTTTATCCGCTCTGCTAATGTGGTCAGCGACTCCGATTTTTTTACATCTCCGGAAAAAAGCAGAACTCCGCTTTTATACCCCGTCCCGGTACACCCGGCAATAACGCGCCTGTGTCCCAAATGCACTCCGTCAAAATAGCCGAGTGCGACGGAGGTTTCAAAGCCGAGCTTTTCGGGTGAATAATATATATCCATTCTTTATTCCTCTCAATCTATTGCCAAAAGGATTTTTGCAGAATCAGCACACCGTCCGAATATTCGGACACTGCCAGGAAATCTCCGTCCGGCGAAAAAACTCTGTAGCATTTTCCCTCTGCAAGTCCGCTCTTTCTGATTCTGACGCCGTTTTTCACAAGCTCTGCCTGCTTAGACGACACAGTCACACTTTCATAATCCGAAAAGAGTTCGGAAAGCGTAATCAGTTTTTTCTCAAGCTCTCCGTTTTTAAAGAGCTCAGCAATTTCCTCTTCGGTAAAGCTTTCATCTATTGTGAATCTGCCGCTTTTTGTTCTTGTCAGCTGATTCATATATGCGCCGCATCCCAATTGCGACCCTATATCCTCACACAAAGTTCTTATATAAGTCCCTTTTGAGCAGTCAACATCAATATCGGCTATGCCTTTTTGAGAATCAAAGTTCAGAAGCTCTATCCGTTTTATAAATACTTTTCTCTTTTCTCTCTCAACCGTTTTACCCTCACGGGCAAGCTCATAAAGTTTTTTGCCGTCCTTTTTTATGGCAGAAAACATTGGCGGAACCTGATAGATTTCGCCAATGAATTTCTTTATTGTATTTTCAAGCATATCTATTGTAACATAATCAAACGGCTGCTCGGTAAGAATTTCACCCTCTGCATCCAGCGTATCCGTAGTCATACCCAAAAGCAGCTGCGCTCTGTATGACTTATCCGACGCAGTCAGCATATCGGCGGCTTTGGTTGCCTTACCGATACAAACAGGCAAAACTCCTGTTGCCGCAGGGTCAAGCGTCCCGGTGTGCCCGACCTTTCTTATTCCGACGGTTTTTCTTATAAAACCGACCATATCGTGAGAAGTTTTCCCCCACGGTTTATTTATTACAATTACGCCGTCCATCCGGTTACTTCACCTGCTGCTCAACTATCTTTTCAACAGCTGCAAGAGCTTCGTCTATTTTTGACGCATCCTTGCCGCCGCCCTGTGCCATATTCGGCTTGCCGCCGCCCGAGCCGCCGGCAAGCTTTGTCACTTCGCGGATTATATTTCCGGCGTGAACACCTTTTTTAACCGCTGCGTCGTCAGCCATTGCAAGGAACATGATTTTTCCGTCCGTATTGCTTGACAGAATAACTGCGCCGCAATCCAGTTTATCTTTGATTGTATCGCCCATTGCACGCAGGTCGGCAACGGAAAGTCCCTCTGTCTTTGAAATTACCAAATCAACTCCACCGACATTTTTTTTGCCGGACATAATGTCCTCTGCCTTGCCGCCGGCAAGCTTTGCTTTAACCGATTCAAGATTTCTCTTAAGTTCTTTAATCTCAGCCATAACCGACTCCGCTTTTGTATCGAGCTCAGCTGCATTTGCTTTCAATGCTTCGGCTGTTTTTTCTATAAGCTTATCCTTTTCGTCTATATACTTAAGCACTCCCGAGCCTGTAACGGCTTCGATTCTTCTTGTACCTGCCGCAACTCCCGACTCTGACAGGATTTTGAAAAGTCCTGCCTGCGCCGTATTTTTCAGATGGCAGCCGCCGCAGAATTCCACCGAGTAATCGCCCATGCTTACAACTCTTACAACTTCGCCGTACTTTTCGCCGAATTGTGCGGTTGCCCCGAGTTTTTTTGCCTCATCTATAGGAAGTTCGCGGATAACAACCGGCATAGCCTCCATAATTGCATTGTTAACCCTTGCTTCAACCTCTTTGAGTTCCTCTTTTGTCATAGCCGAAAAATGTGAAAAGTCAAATCTCAGGTGTGTATCGCTGACATATGAGCCTGCCTGTGCAACATGAGCTCCGAGCACCTCTTTAAGTGCCTTATGCAAAAGGTGTGTTGCCGAGTGGTTTCTTTCGATTGCGGTACGTCTCTTTGTGTCAACTGCAAGCTTAACACTGTCGCCTGTGCGGATTTCGCCTTCAGTTACCTTAACTATATGTGCCGTCACTCCGCCGGACATTTTCTTTGTATCGGTTATCTCTGCTTTGCCCAATTCCGAAACAATTGTTCCCGTATCTCCTATCTGACCGCCCATTTCTCCGTAAAACACTGTCTTGTCGGTCACGATAACGCCTTCTTCGCCTTCGCCGATTACTTCTGTCAATTCTCCGTCCGTACCGATTGCGGTCACTTTTGCATCACATTCTGAATTTTCATATCCGATAAACTCGCTTGTAACACCCTTATCAAAAATAAGCTGCTCATCGCTTGCCCAGCTTGAACCGTCTTTGCGTCTTGAACGCGCATTATCCTTTTGAATCTGCATTTCCTTTTTAAAGCCGTCTTCATCGGCAGTCATGCCCTTTTCTTCAAGAATATCCTGCGTCAAATCAATCGGGAAGCCGTATGTATCATACAGCTTAAAGGTCTTTTCGCCGTCCAATACGGTTTTACCCTCTTTTTTAAGCTCTTCTATATAATCGCCCAAAATTGCAAGTCCCTTGTCAATCGTTGCGGCAAACCGTTCCTCTTCTATTTTTATTATCTTCTTTATATATTCTCTTTTTTCTTCAAGCTCGGGATATGCAAACTCCGACTCGTCTATAACGGTATCGGCAATCTTATAAAGGAAATTGCCCTCTATTCCCAGGAGCTTGCCATGGCGTGCGGCACGTCTTAAAAGACGTCTTAAAACATAACCTCTTCCCTCATTTGACGGAATTACTCCGTCCGAAATCATCATAACCGTTGAACGGATATGGTCTGTAATTACTCTCAGGGAAACATCCGTCTTTTCATTATCCTTATAGTGCACGCCTGCGGCTTCGCTTATTTTGCCCATTACCTTTTGAACGGTGTCAACCTCAAACAGGTTATCAACGCCCTGCATAACTACCGCCAGACGTTCCAGTCCCATTCCCGTATCGATATTCGGGTGGTCAAGTCTGTTGTAGTTTCCGTCCTCATCCTTATCAAACTGCGTAAATACAAGATTCCAAACCTCCATAAATCTGTCGCAATCGCAGCCTAGCTTGCACTCGGGTTTTCCGCAGCCGTATGCTTCTCCCCTGTCAACATGGATTTCCGAGCAAGGTCCGCACGGACCTGTTCCATGCTCCCAGAAATTATCCTCTTTGCCCATTTTAACTACTCTTTCGGGGGCTACTCCGATTTCGTTTATCCAAATATCCTTTGCTTCATCATCATCTTCATAGACCGTAATCCACAAGTCCTCAACCGGGAAATGCATTACCTGCGTCAAGAATTCCCATGCCCACGCTATTGCTTCATGCTTAAAATAATCTCCGAAAGAAAAGTTTCCGAGCATTTCGAAAAATGTTCCGTGACGGGCAGTTTTTCCGACTCTTTCAATATCCGGAGTTCTTATACACTTCTGACAGGTTGTGACGCGCTTTCTCGGAGGTGTTTCCGCTCCGGTGAACCACTTTTTCATCGGCGCCATACCCGAATTTATCAAAAGCAAGCTGTTGTCATTGTGCGGTATAAGCGGAAAGCTTCCCAGTCTTAAGCAGCCCTTGCTTTCGAAAAAGCTTAAAAATGCCTCTCTTATTTCATTTACTCCCATTTTTTCCATTGTAATTTATCTTTCCTTTCAAATGATTATTCCACTGATATGATATAGTAATAAAGCGGCTGACCTCCGTACTTGACAGCAATTTCCAGTTCTGGATATTTATCTTCAAGCTCCGAAGCCAAAGTCTCTGCCTCCGTTTCATCGGTATCCGCACCATAGTATATATTCAAAAATTCACTGTCATCATCAAGCAGCATTTCAGCCACATTCTTCATTACGGTACCGGCATTGTCACCTGTTGTCTGTATTTTGCCGCCGCAAAGTCCCAAAATGTCGCCCTCTTTAATATTGATTCCGTCCATTTCGGTATCACGGACAGCAAATGTTATTTGTCCGACTTTAACGTCTTTCATTGCCGAAAGCATTTTTTTCTCATTTTCTTCCCGTGTTTTATTTGCGTTATACGCAAGCATTGCACTTATACATTCCGGGATACTTTTTGTCGGCATAACCACAACGCTGCACTCTGCCAAATCTCTTGCCGACTCTGCCGCAAGAATTATATTTTTATTGTTCGGGAATACAAAAACACACTCCGCATTTACTTTTTTAACCGCGTTTAAAATATCCTCCGTGCTCGGATTCATTGTCTGACCGCCCTCAATTATATAATTGATTCCGGCATCCTTTAATATTTTTGAAAGTCCGTCGCCTGCGCAAACACCTATAAATGCCGTCGGCTTTTTGGGTTCTTCAAATTTAATCAGACTTTGATGCTGATGCTTCATATTGTCTATTTTGATATTTATCAACGTTCCTATCTTTACGGCTTTTTCAAGTACATAGCCCGGATTATTTGTATGAATATGCACCTTAACAATATCGACGTCATCAATAACAAGCATACAGTCGCCCTTTGTTTCTATCGAGTGCCTGAATGCGAGCACATCTGCCGATTCGCTTGCCTTTTCAATGATGAACTCGGTGCAATACATATATTTAATATTGTTTGTGTCAATGGTCTGCTGCGCCTCAGATGTCTTTTCTTCTCTTTGTTCGTTGGTTTTTTCAGCTTTTACGATTTCTCCGCTTTTGAGATAGCAAAGAGCTCCCTCAAGAAAATACACCCAACCCTGACCGCCGGCATCAACAACGCCTGCTTTTTTCAGTGCCGGAAGCATCTCCGGAGTTTTGGCAAGGGTTTTATTGCCCCTGTCCACCGCCTTTTCCAAAACAGTTTCCAAATCATCGCACTCGGCGGCTTTTGCAACGGCGCACTCGGCAATCTCACGTGCAACCGTCAGTATTGTACCCTCTGTCGGATTCATTACGGCTTTATATGCCGCGTCCGAACCAACCTTGACCGCATTTGCAAATTCCTTTACGGTGAGCTGCTGTTTTCCTTTTACATCTTTTGAAATTCCTCTGAAAAACTGCGACAAAATTACGCCCGAATTACCTCTTGCTCCGCGAAGCGTCGCAAAACTCATAGTATCCGCTATCTTTGTTGCCGAAGCGGAAACCATTTCCTCCAAAGCCTTAGCCATAGCTGCCGCCGTCATGGACATATTTGTACCGGTGTCTCCGTCGGGAACCGGGAATACGTTCAAATCATTTACATGCTGTTTATTATTATATAAATTGTTCGCACCCGAAATCATCATTTGCGCGAGCAATCTTCCGTCAATTAACGTACTAATGACAATCTCCTCCTTATATGCGTACCGATTCTACCATGACATTTATCTTGTTTACTTTAAGACCGGTGTTATGCTCAAGCTTATATCTGACATTGTTTATTATACTGTCACAAATTGCATTTATATTCACTCCGTATTCCACGATAATGCTCATAGTAATTATTATTCCGTTGTCCTGAGTCGAAACCTGTATTCCTTTTGAAATATTTTCCATTTTTAAAAGGCTTACTATTCCGTCCTTTTTGCTTTTTGAAGCCATGCCGACAACGCCGTAGCATTTTGTCGCGACTGCGCCGGCTATTGACGCTATTACATTATTATCAATTGAAATTTCACCCAAATCGCTGTTAATCATTATAGCCATTAATTTGCACCTATCCTTTCCAAAACATATTACAGTTATTTCTATTTTACTATATTTTATCCGATTAGTCCATAGTTATTTGAAAAATAAGTTAAAAATTTTTATTTTTTTAAAAAAATTATATAAATTATTGTTCAATTTTTCACCGGATAAAAAAAGATGTGAAAATATCTGCCTGAGACGGCAAATCTTTTTCACATCTCATATTTGGAAATCGCATAGATAACATTTCTTTTTACATACTTACCCTAAGTTCTTCATTGCACATATACCTGTTTCTGCCCTCCGAAAGCCCCAGAAGATAATCGATTGTTACATCAAAATACTCTGCAAGCATAGCCAAATGAGTCACCTTCGGGATTCTGCAGCCTGCTTCCCACGAAGCGATCGTACTTCGGGGAATGTCAAGCTCCTCTGCCAGATCCTCCTGTGAAAGATTGTTTTCCCTCCTGAGTTCGGCCAAACGCATTCTTAAATCAAACATATTTTTACTTACATTTCCAAATAAACTTATTTTAGTCATTGACTAATCCTTCCCTTTCAACTTTTTTGTCTTATCGACAAGATATCCTATGCAATCTTCAAATCTTACTCCGTACCATTGCTCTTTGCGGCTATCTGCAGTTGCCATGATACATTCATACACAAAATCCACCGCCAGCTTTGCGGCTTCCTTTATACTTGCTCCCCGAACAAGTGCCCCCGTGCATACGCTTGCAAATATATCGCCGGTACCGTGAAACATTCCGTCAACCCTTTCGGTAAAGTAGGAATATATCTCACCGCCCGAATATACCGCCGCACCTATCCTTCCGTCCTTATCCGCAGCACCCGTCAGAATTATATTATCTGCGCCGAGTCCGGCAAGATTTTTAAGCAAATGCTCCGTATAATCACTGTCATATCCGCCGCAGCAATATTCTTCTCCGAGCATAAATGCAGCCTCCGTCAAGTTCGGAACTATTACGTCTGCATAAGAGCAAAGGTTTGCCATCTCAAGAGCAAATTCGCCGGTAAAGCCTTTATACAGCTTTCCGTTATCCCCCATAGCGGGATCGACAATAATCATATTATTGTCTGTTTTAAAGTCCGCAAAAAAACTTTTCATAAGTTCTATCTGTCTGATAGAGCCGAGATAGCCTGTATATACCGCATCAAATTCAAGTCCGATTTTTTTCCAATGGTTCTCAATTTTAGGAATATCTTCCGTCAAATCGTGAAAAGTAAATCCCTCGAACCCTCCTGTGTGGGTTGACAGTACAGCCGTCGGAATTATCGCAGTTTCAACACCCATTGCCGAAATAACCGGCAGTGCGACAGTCAGCGAGCATTTTCCGAAGCACGAAATATCCTGAATCGTAACTACTCTTTTCTGCCTCATTATACTTTCCTTTCATGCGCTATTGTCGATTTTCACGAACATTACAAGTATCATTATACTATTCAATACCAAAAAAGTCAAACAAACGTACATTTTCTTTACTGAAACTTATGTACATTCACGAAAAAATATGTTATACTATACTTATACTTAAACTTGGAGGTTTTTTATTTTGGCACTTGATACACTTGTTATAAAAGCGCTTGTCGATGAGCTTTCCGATAAACTCACAGGCGGCAGAATAGATAAAATTCATCAACCCGAGCGCGATGAGCTTTTCATTAACGTGAGAACATATGAAAAAAATTATAAACTGGTAATATCGGCAAGTCCGTCATATCCGAGAATACATTTTTCCGAAAGCCGTAAAGAAAATCCGACCGCACCGCCTATGTTCTGCATGCTTCTGAGAAAGCACCTTTCATCCGGAAAAATAGTAAAAATCTCACAAGTGGACTTTGAGAGAATAATCCGGTTCGACATCGAATCCTATAACGAGCTCGGCGACCTGACCGAAAAACACCTTATTGCCGAGCTTATGGGCAGAAATTCAAACATAATACTCACAGATGAAAATATGAAAATTATCGATTCTGCAAGGCATGTGGATTTTACTCAAAGCTCGGTAAGGCAGATTTTACCCGGCTGTATGTACGTATCGCCGCCCAAGCAGAACAAAATACCGATTTTGTCTGATGAGATTCAAAATGCGGAGATTGATTTTTCCATGCCCGGAATTTCTCCCGACAAAGCCTTAATGAACGCAGTTTCCGGCATCAGTCCGCTGACTGCGAGAGAAATTGTATACAAAGCTTACGGAACATGCAGTCTTTTGTGCGGCGAAATATCCGACCCGTCAAAAATCACCGCTGAAATCAGAAAAGGATTCCGCCTGCATCCCTGCATGCTGAAAAACACTTCCGGCAAGCTCGCGGACTTTTCCGCAATTGATATAAAGCAATACGGTACCGGTATGGAAGTAATCCCGTACCCCGACATATCCTCACTGCTTGAGGACTTCTACAAAAAGCGCGACGAGGCCGACCGCATGAAGCAAAAGAGCGCAAGCCTTGTAAAGCTTTTGCACAATCATGAAGAACGCCTGTCCAAAAAGCTGATAATTCAGCAAAAAACACTTGACGACGCACAAAAAAAAGAGCTTTACAAAATAAAAGCGGAGCTTTTGAGTGCAAATATTTATCAGCTCGAAAGCGGCTTAAAATCAATTCGGCTTTTAAATTATTATGACGAAAACGGCGGCGAAATAAATATTGCTCTGAATCCCGGCTTTACGCCGTCTCAAAATATACAAAGGTATTACAAGCTCTATGCAAAGGCAAAAAATGCCGAAACTGAGGTATCCAACCAGCTTAAACACACAAAGGAGGATTTGGAATATATCAAAAGCACGCTTGCGTTTGCAGAAAGCGCCGCAAACGAAAGTGATTTAAACGCAATCCGCGCAGAGCTTGCCGAGCAAGGCTTTTTAAAACGTGTTTCGGCTAAGAAAAAACAGAAAAAAGAATCCATTTCCAAGCCAATGCATTTTGTAAGCTGCGACGGCTTTGACATTTATGTCGGCAAAAATAATACTCAAAACGATTATCTCACATTAAAATTTGCCAACAGTATGGATTTGTGGTTTCACACAAAACAGATTCACGGCTCACATACAATTATAAAACTCGGGCAAAACAAAGACGTTCCCGACTCCACAATTGAAGAAGCCGCCGGGCTTGCCGCATATTATTCCAAAGCGCGCGCCTCGTCCAAAGTACCCGTTGATTATACGCGGATAAAAAATGTTAAAAAGCCGAACGGTGCAAAACCCGGCATGGTTATTTATGATTTTTACAATACAATATATGTCGAGCCAAAAGCTCCGGATATGTAAAAAATTTCCTTTAGTTTTTTTTGAAATACAGGTTGACAAACATATGTTTGTTTGGTATAATAGACTTGCAGACAAAAAACTAAAGGAGTTTTTTATATGGAAGTCATTGAAAAACTGAAAATTCTTGCCGACAGTGCAAAATATGACGCGTCCTGCTCATCCAGCGGTTCCGGCCGCAAAAACACTCCCGGCGGCATAGGCAATGCCGCGCCGATGGGTATATGCCACAGCTTTGCCGGAGACGGGCGCTGCATCTCGCTTTTGAAACTGCTTTTGTCAAACTGCTGCATATACGATTGCCAATACTGCATAAACAGGACTTCAAATGATGTGCCGAGAGCATCCTTTACTCCGCGCGAGGTAGCCGACCTGACAATTAATTTTTACAAACGTAATTATATTGAGGGACTCTTTTTAAGCTCGGCAGTTGTAAAATCACCAGATTACACAATGGAAAAAATAATAGAATGTCTTTCCATTCTTCGCAACGAATATAAATTTAACGGATATATACACGCAAAAACAATTCCCGGAGCTTCTGCAGAGCTTATTGACAGAGTCGGACTTTTAGCTGACAGAACAAGCGTTAATATTGAACTTCCCAGCAATTCGTCGCTGCAAGCCTTTGCACCGCAAAAATCAAAAAGCTCCATAATTGCGCCAATGAAACGAATATCGGACGGAATTTCAGTAGGAAAGCACGAAATGGCTCTTTACAAAAATGCGCCTTTATATTCGCCGGCAGGTCAAAGCACGCAAATGATTATCGGTGCAACGCCCGAAAGCGACCGGCATATTATCACTCTGTCCGAAAATCTCTATAAAAAATATTCCCTGAAACGCGTATATTATTCGGCATATGTGCCCATCGGAACAAATCCGCTGCTGCCTGTTGTTTCGCCGCCGCTCCTCAGAGAGCACAGGCTGTACCAGGCGGACTGGCTTCTCAGATTTTACGGATTTTCCGCTTCCGAGCTCTTAGACGATACCCACCCCAATTTCAACAATCTCATAGACCCGAAATGCGATTGGGCAATGCGGCATCTGGAGCAATTTCCGATTGAAATAAACTCTGCCCCGTATAATATGCTTTTACGCATACCCGGAATAGGAGTCCGCGGCGCAAGAAAAATAATGAGTGCAAGACGCATGACAAGGCTCGGCTTTGAGGACTTAAAAAAAATGCGGATATCCTTAAAACGGGCAAAATATTTTATTACATGCATGGGAAAAACTTATATGAATATATGGCTCAGATACGAGCTTTTAACGCCCGGACTGCTGTCCGACGGCAGCGTTTCAAACCAGCTGAGCCTGTTCGGTGATGAACCGTCAAAGGAGGATTATGTAAAATGTCTGACGGGAGAAATATAATATATCTGTATGACGGAAGCTTTGACGGACTTTTATCCGCTGTCTTTGACAGCTATTACAGACACGAAATTCCGCTTGCGATAGAAACCTATGAAAAGCTTCAGCAAAATCTTTTTTGCGATTATCACAAAATTGAAACAGACCCGGAAAAATCCGAGCGTGTTTCAAAAGCAATTGACAAAAAGATTTCGCATGATGCACTTGTAAATATATATGAAACATATCTTTCCGATACAAAAAACAAAGAACGAATTTGCCTTGAATATATACGCGCAGGCTTTTTCTACGGCAGCAATATCGACTGCCGCCTTACAATCGACTGCGTAAACAGAGTTATCTGCTCGGTCAAAAGAATCCGTTCCGAAGCGCACCAATATTTGGGGTTTGTCAGATTTTCGGAGCTTGAAAGCGGTATATACTACAGCGAGATTAACCCTGCATGCAACATTCTTCCGCTTATTTCCGACCATTTTATGAAGCGGCTTGCCGGAATTTCATGGGTGATTAATGATATAGGCAGAAAGCTTTGCACAGTCTGTAACGGCTCGGAATATCTTTTAGCTCCTACCGACACCGTGCCGAATCTGAATTTTTCGGACAAGGAGCTTACTTTCCGCAAACTATGGAAAGAGTTTTATGACACGATTGAAATAAAAGAAAGGCATAACGAGCGCTGCCGAATGACCCATATGCCGAAAAGGTATTGGAAACACATGACGGAATTTCAACAGTAATGATTCGTACACAACTGTTTTTTTAAAAAAGCTTCCATATAAAAACAAAATTGTTGTAATGCTGTTATCGGCAATCAGGGATTTTCAGTTTGTTAATTCCAAAACTTTTTCCTGTCCCCTCAAAATGCGAAAGGCGGTGTAAAAAAAGTACACCGCCTTTTTAGGGGATAGAAAAAATGCTTCGAAATTAACAAACGGCGGAATATATAGCTTCTCCTTCATTTATAAAAATTTCTGTAATGTATTTATCACGCAAAATTTTAATATCGTTTATTTCGCCTTTATATATAACATCGTCCTCAAGCGTTCTTTTCAGAATAAAGCCGTCATTGTATATTTCCACAGCATCGTCATCGCTTTTCAGCAAATGCCTTACCTCACTGATCGGATATGCTTTTATCTTTCCGTCAATTACATTAAGTTCGACCGGGAGTGAAAGGCACCCTATTGATTTTTCGGCAAAATTCTGATATTTCCACCCCGGCAGCCATGATATTAAAATATTGCGTCCGTTACAGTCATGAAAAACCTGCCCTGCATATTGATCCGGTCCTTTCTGAAAACGCGATTCAATTTCTGCCTTAAACTGTCTGCCGTCAAACTCTCCGTACAATGCAGTGAAAAAATTACTGTCATCAGTTCTCACAACAGATGTTGTAAGAATAAACTTATCTCCGCTTTTTACAAAAGACGGACACTCGCAATATTTTGAATTTTCCCATTCGCACATTACTCCGATATATTTCCAATCCAAAAGGTTACGGCTTTCATAAATCAGCAGGCAGCCTGTTTCTTTTTTCGGATTTCCCGAAGCAATTACCATTCTGTAATCCCCTTTCGCGAGCTTTATGACCGCAGGGTCTCTGAAATCCTTGCTTCCGTCCGGAGGAAAGCTTTTTATTACCGGATTATTTTTGTATTTCTTAAACTTTATTCCGTCCTCGGAATAAGCAACGCTTATTGTCTGCTTAAATCCGTCGCCGTCACCGACAACAGACGCATAGAATAAATACAAAATATCATTTTCAACCGCTGCTGTTCCCGACCAGCAGCCGCCGGCATCGTACTCTTCATCAGCAAAAAGCGCAACAGGCAGCTCCTCCCATTCAAGAAAATCCTCCGTCACCGCATGACCCCATGTCATCGGAGCATGCCAGGGTTGTTCAAACTCTTTTACATATTGGTAAAAAGCATGATATTTTCCCTTAAAGCTTACCAGTCCGTTAGGGTCATTCATCCAGCCCTTGTGCGGTCTGAAATGATGCTCAAGCTTATAATCAACATTCATATGCAATTTCTCCTTATTTACTGTTATAAACTTTTATGTCCCCATGCGATATTATATACTTCACATTTCCGTTTATCACAATTGTTCCGCCCGAAGCAACGGTTTCGGAATTTCCGAATGAATCCACAACCGTTATTTCCTCCGGCGATTCAACTGTCAGATTAACATTATCGTTGTTTGCATTCCAGCATACCGCAATATTGTTATTTCTTTTTTCATCTCGGAAATAGTATGCATAATTCGGATAAATAATACCGCTTCCGTCATTTTCTCCGTTCGCAACACGCTTTACGAACTCGGCATCCTTGAGTACCTTTACCATTGTGTAATAAGTATAATAGGATTCCTTTGGCTTTCCGTAAAAATCTACAATGCCGAATCTGTATTCCGGGTCAGCAGAAGAATAGCCTGCGTCCTGAAAAGCATATAGATACAGATTTTTTACATAATCATGTTCTGACGCCATTATATAATATCTGGGAATAAATCTTGCTTTCTGTTCATCCGATATATCCTCTGCCCACCAGTTATATTTACGCCCCGTAAATCCTGCACTCCAGCCGAATTCGGAAAAAATAACAGGTTTGTCAATGTTGTGTTCTTTTCGCATCTCATCAATGTTGGCAAAAAATTTATCTATATGCTCCGGCACGCTTTTATCTCCGTCTATGCCCTCCATCGGCTCCCATACAAATGACTGTATATACGGATGAAGATCCAGAACATCATAATAATCGTTCAGATTCGGCTCGGAATTATACAAGCCCCTGAGATATTCCTTATCACTGTCCCCTGCACCTATTGTCGGTGCTGCAAGGAGATTTTTGTCCCCCGCGCTTTTGACTTTTTCGTATGCTTTCTTTATAGAAGATGTAACCTCGTCAAAGGTCGCGTCGGAAAAATTAGGCTCATTCATACACTCAACCACAAAGTTGGAATAATCGTTATGATTCTTAAGCCAGCTTCCGTCACCGTTGCTCGGCAGAAAGGCTACTCCGTTCGCTCCGTAGCGGTTAAGCATTTCAAACGACTGATTATACCAGCGTGTTCTTGATATTCCTTCCATTTCGGAGGTCAGCTTAAGCTTTTTTTCTATATTGTCGCCCATACTGAATTCTCCGCTGTCAGGTCTGTCATTTACACCAACCTCAATAGAATCCGATTCGGTATACGGATAATCGTTCCAGCAAAACAAAGAGGACATCGAGCCGCTGCCGAACTGATCATACGTTTTTATTTTTAACGGCTCAAATTTACCGAAACTGCCGTCCGTTCCGACAGGCACAACCGCGACATTATATTCCGTTTCGGGTTCAAGCCCGAAACAGCTTACAAACTTTTCATCAACAACATTTGTATACGCATAATTTCCTCCGAAAAACACTTTATGCGGAGTTTTACCCTTGATATTATTGTCGGTAAGCGGCTCTTTGTCAATATAAACATTATATCTGACCGCTCCGTTTGCCGTCCCGTTATAGCCGGTCCAATCCATATATAGCAAATTGTTTGACTTAAGCTCGCAGCGAAGCCGCGGCGCGCCGAGTATTTCTGCCAATTTCTCCGACGGGTCATACACACGCCTTGCGTACACATCTATATGGTCAATTCCCAAAAGAAATGTATCATCCTTGTGAACGACAATTTTTAAATATTTAGCATTTTTTCCGGCAGCTCCGAATATTTTTGCTTTTCTTTTTTTAAAGCTTGCGTATCCGTTGGTAAAATAATTGCTCCCGTCGGCGCTCTGCATCATTTCTATTCCGTCACCGTCACCGAATATCTCAATATAATCTATCTGGCAATAATCGTCAAACTCGTATATCACACTTATGTAATCGTCAATTGTCGTCACAGTCTTATAATAATTCGGCTCGTACAAGGCATCACATTTGTAATCCGAGAAATAAATATCGTTATCGCTTTCAAACGGCTGCTCCCGTTCGTAATGATATTTTGTATTCATATTTTCGCGTTCAAATTCGCAAGCCTTGCCGAATACTGCAATTTCTGAAAACTGCATTGCTTCGCAGCCTGCTTTTTTATGCACAATCAGTTTTAATTGCCCGGCATATATATTGTCGGAGATTGCATATTCAAGTCCTCTGGTTCTCGAATTGTGAGATGCATATGTGTTTTGGGCGTATCCGATTTTTGTATAATTATCATTTCCGTTTGCCGCATATATTTCATAACCGTCAATATTCACCGAATCAGTGCCGACAAACCACAGCTTTATGCCGGTAATCTGAACCTGTTCTTCCCATGTAAACGTAATGCTTGCATATATTTCACCGTCGGGATTATCCGAGGATTTAATCTGAGTTTTTGTGTCCCCGTCAAATAATTTTGATGAGTTATCCGCAAAATTCTTATCCGATGAGTATTTACCGTCCGTAATCCATCTGACGGCAGTTTCAACCGGATACTTCTGTGTACCGGCAAGATTTTCATTCGGTGATACAATTAATGCAGTCACCGCAGCCGATGCACTAATGCAGCTTATCAATGTAATCAATATGCAAAGAAGAAACGTTAAGCGTTTCATATCTTTTCCTCCCGTTTCATTAATATGAATTATTCTTTACAAAATCAATCAATTCATCAACCGTTGTATGCGCCATACACACAACAGTGTCCGCACCGCCGTAATAAATTGTCAGTCTGCCTGTTTGTGCGTCGCACAAGGCAGCACACGGGAATACAACATTCGGGACATCGCCCACCTGTTCATACTGCTCTGTGGGAGCAATTATGTACGGTTTCGCACGGTAGAGCACCTTCCACGGCTCATCTCTGTCCAAAATAGCCGCGCCGGCACTGTAGACATATCCGTTGCATGACAAAAGCACGCCATGATATATCAAAAGCCAGCCCTCGCTTGTTTCAATCGGAGCAGGACCTGCACCTATTTTCAATGCTTGCCAGCCGCCGGTAGTGCTCATAACATGTTTGTGATGACCCCAATATTCCAGATCGGGACTGTCACTGTAGAAAATATCCCCGAAAGGCGTATGACCGTTATCGCTCGGTCTTGACAAAAGTCCGTACTTACCGCCTATCTTTCTCGGGAAAAGCACACCGTTTCTGTTAAACGGCAGAAATGAATTTCCCAAATCGTAAAAGCTTTCAAAATCCTTTGTGTACGCAATCGCAACGGTCGGTCCGTTCACGCAATTGCAGTAAATAATATAATATGTATCTTCAATGCGAACCACTCTCGGGTCGTAGCCTACCACTACCGTCTTTTTGCCGTCTTTGTCAATCAGCGCGACAGGTTCCGGGTCAATTTTCCAATTAATTCCGTCCTCCGAAAATCCGCGGTGAAGATGCATATCCCTTGCTTTATCGTCAACTCTGAACATGCCGGCAAATTTCCCGCCGAACGGGATTGCCGCACTGTTTAAAACGCTGTTGCTTTGCGGCAGGATATCTCTTTTTATAATCGGATTTTTGGAAGAACGCCACAGGGGTCCCTCTTCCCTGTTATTTGTTCTTTCCTCCCACGGAATATTCGGCAGTGCGTCTGCATAAATTTTATACTTCATATTTATTTCCTTTCTGTTTCTCTTATGAAAGGCGGTGCATTAAAACCACACCGCCTTTTATAAAATTAGAATTACTTCTTTACAAGCACCATATCCTCAAATAAGTTTGTGGCTTTGCGTCCGGTAATTCCGTCCATGTAGTCTATCCACTTTCTTCCTCTTCCGTCAACATCATTTACAGAGAATGCAAATCCGATGCATGTTCCGTTCGTCGGAACCGTATCTGTAAGATAGAGGAAATTCCACGGAATTGAGAACTCATATATTGTGTGATTATCTTCTGTCCTCACAGCTTTACCCTGCAATCCGCCGACAGATTTGTTAGCCTTTGTTGCAAGCTGCGCATACCATAGCCATGAGTTTATAGTATTATCGGGAGTTTTGCTGATTCCCACTTCATAATAGTCGGTATTTTCAATACCTACTCCGTTCTTTCTTTGCAAATCAATTGTAAACTGAAGTGAATCTCCGCTCCAAATCTTACTGTCTTTATATTCCTGGGTGAATACATTATCTGTAACATCGGCAGCAATATAAAGATTCTTTTCATCCCATTTGCGATATACTTTAAAGTCGATATCCTCCTCGGGATACGGATTCTTTGACGGTGTGATAACATCGCAGCCGTCCCATTCGCCGTCGCTTATGATTCCGTCCAGAACAGGTGTTTTTCCGTCATTTACACATGCCGAGAAATCCATACTGCGTTCAATTGTGTATTTACCTCCGTTTGCATTCATGAGGAAAGTTGCCGTAGAACCTTGAACGTTATTAATTCTTGTTATCGGAATTTTAATACTCTTTGTTTCGCCGGGCATCAGATTTTTGATTTCCTGCGTTTCCATGCTGTCAATATTTATGCCTTCACCGCCGGTTATAGCCATAGATACATCTACCGGAGTGTTTACGACATTACTCAGCTTGCAGACCGCATACCATTTATCCCACTTTCCGTACTCCTGCGGCTCGAATCCTATCTCATAGGATACTGCCGGAGAGATGCTTGAGCTGATTGTAATATTATTGTCAATTCCGTTGTCTCCTTTAACAACAATATTAAAGGTCTGTTCGGTCTCTTCCGCATTTTCGCCTATGTGAAGCTTCACCGTTACACTGCCTGTATCCTTGTCAAAGCGTCCGCTTTCTTTCAAAGACCAGCCTGACGGCAGATCTTTAACATCCACATTTCCGCATATTCCGGTTCCGTCTGCGGTTCTTTCCACAACAAGCTCAACATCCTGATTTCTGAGAGCGTTAATCTTCGGATTGCTGCATACAAACGGAACGCTGATTCCGGCAGCCTTTACTCCTGCTTTTGAGTAAATATATATCGGAGCGCCGCTTATTTTTACGCTTCCCTTTCCGCCCTCGGTACGAACGCTTGTAAAGCTTCCGTCAGAGCCTATAACATCAATCAGTTCATCTTCTCCCGAAAGAGTTTCAAATGCCATAACCTTTTCATTATTGCTCGCATCCCATGCGGCAGTTATATACTTTTCCTTGCTTTCATCAAAGAATACACATCCGTAATACGGATTATCCATTCCCTGCATTGCTCCTATATACTTTGTATATCTCATTTGGTTTGCGAGATTGTAATATCCGTAATATGCCGGTTTCGGAACACCCAGATAATCTACAAGACCCCAGTTGTTCTCGGTATTATACAGATCCATACCGTCATCCTGGAAATTATAGTACCACAATTCTCTTACGCCCAGCATAAGGCAGCAAAGATACAGTCTTACTATATAATTTCTGTGTTCATCGTAATTTAATACAACCTGATAGCCCGGCAAATTACCTGTTGAATATCCTGCTTCGGTCGCAATAATAGGCTTATCTCCGTCTCCGTATTTAGCCATAACATTTCTAAGGTCGGTAACCTGAATAAATTCGCCCTCCGGTACCGACGGGGAAAGTCCCTCCGGCACCTCTCTGCTGGACTGCATGTAAATATGCGCGTCAAAAACATCAAAAACATCTTTGCCATAAGGGTAATTTTCCTTATAGAATTTCTCTATCCAGTCAAGCGAGCCGGCAACCGGGTCACAGATTACCATTCTGTCGTCAAAGGCTTTTGTTTGCTTGTACTGTGCCAGAGCCGACTCGTAAAATTCCTTTACGTCCGCCATAGCAACGTCCGGCTCGTTTCCGTTCGAGAACAAATAATTCCCCTGTGCCTTGCTGTCCTCCAATGTGAAAGAATTCTGCGTCATTGACGGAATTCCGATCTCACCGAATTGCTGTGCACCGATTTGATTACGCCAGCCTCTCGTTTTGCCGACCACTCCGATTTCATCATACAGATGAAGAATTTCATCATGCATGCTCTGCCATCCGGAGCCGTAACGTCTTATTGCTCCGGTATCTATTTCACCCCAATTGGGATGATGAACTATATTGAAAATATCAACCGGCCTGTCGCCGATAACATTTGTTGTTCTGATTTTGGTTGTCTTAACATCCTTTCTTTCGTTGCCGTACTCGTCAAACGCCGTTACGGCAACATAATAATCTGTTGACGGTTCCAAAATCGAATGTTTTGTATATCTTGCTTTAAATGCAGGCTCATAGCTTTCTATGATTTTTACCGGCTTCATATTTCCTACATTGGAAAAATCCTCTTTATCCACATATACCGCATATTTTGAAGTATGAGCCGGATTATATGTAGACCAGTCTATATAGCAGATCGCAGTTTTCATTACGTCAACTCTTACAGGCACCTGCTGCAGCTGCTCCGTTTTGCTCTGCATAACGTTATAGCCGTTAATTTTTATCTCGCTGAATGCCATTTCCTCCGTCGAGCTTTGTGCAATAATCTTGATATATCTTGCATTTTTGCCCGGCAGACCGTATGCCGACATTTTTACGATTCCTCCGGCATTTTTGGGATTATGATTTACAAAATACCCATACGGGAAATATTTCTCATCATCAAAACTGTACCGAACTTCGCAGCCCTCCGTAAAGGTGTTGCCCTCGGACAAAGTGTATATATCGATATCGCCTATCTGGTACGGCTTACCCAAATCCACTATAATTGTCGCCCACTTGTTTCTTGTTTTAACCCATGCCTGCTCATCGCCGTCCAAAAGCTTTTTGCAGCCCGAATCCGCAACTCTTATGTCCGATTCCGTTCGGTAAGGATTTTCATTGTAATATCTGTAGGTGGTAGTTTCTTCATTTATAAGATTAACCTGCTCGGCACCGTTTTTTGCGTAAATTCTTACTGCACTTACTTCGGGGGTTTTATCCTTTTGCGGATTCACTTTTATTTTCACATATTTTGAATACGTTTTATAAGGCATATTATATGTGAGAGTCTGCTTTCCGCTTATTGCTCTGTCCTTAATTTCCGCTTTTCCTATTGACGCATAAGTCTCTCCGTTATCGCTCAAATATGCCTCAAAGCTCTCTACACCCGACACGGATGAGTTTGTCTGATCCAATTCGATTTTTGTGACATACTTGCTTTCATCCAGCGGAATAATTATATTGTTATATTCCGATATTGAAGGCTTTTCAACCGTTTTGAAAAGGACTTCCTCTCCCTCCTGTTCTGCCGGCTCTTCAACCTCATTTTCATCTGCCGGTTTTTCCTTTGTTCCGAATACAACCGCCTCGGCAGGAACCATCTGCTGGAAAGAATTCGGCAGCGGCTGAATCGTAAACGAAATTTCTACATATCTGGCACGGCTTGCCGGAAATGTACACGCTGCATAAGTGAGAACACTTTCTTCTTTAAACTCGTCCGGTCTCGCAACCGAAACCGTTCCTACATTTTTGAGAGTGTCCTGCGTTTCGCCGATTCTTACCGTCATATCCTTTATCTGCGCGGTAGTCCTGCTGAATGACCACAAATCAGCCCGGCTGACCCAATAAACATCCTTAAGGTCATAAAGAAGAATTCCTTTCGTTCCTTCCTTAGCCATCCATGTACTGTTCGTCGCAGCCTCTCCGCTTGAATTGTCAAGCATACCGCTTTGCATTTCATTTCCGGGAGCGTCAGCCGCATGCCCTTCATTGAAATTGTTATTGTCACACTCAATTATATAAGGCTCTGTGCCTTCC
>CAKSFY010000010.1 GCA_934454035.1 uncultured Clostridia bacterium
CCTCTCAAATAATCGAGTGCCGTCTGATGTACTGCCGCCAAAGGTTTGAACGCATCGGGAAAGTCTTTGTCGTCAGCGACGGTGAGCGTATGCTCTTTATTTACATAAAGACTGCCTGCACCGCCGACAATTAAAAGTCTTGCGTCTGTTCCCTTTAAGAGTTCACATAGCTTTTTAACTGCATTCGGGATTGTATCTACCGTTTCGGGAGTCCAAGCGCCGCATGCGTCAACAACTGCGTCAAATTCACTCAAATCCTCTCTGGTAAGGCTGAACAAATCCTTTACAATTGATTTTGTAGCATCCGACTTGTTTTCACCTCTGACAACAGCCGTTACATCAAAGCCTCTTTTTATAGCTTCCTTTGTGATAAGCCTGCCTTCTTTTCCGTTTGCACATACTACTGCGATTTTCATATTAAATCAATCCTTTCTTTTTTGAGGTGTCCCTCACTTGTTGACTTTATTATAACGCTGTTTGTTTCACTTGTAAAGTAAGCACTTTTTTGTGACGTAGTTACCAAAATGATACTATTGGGCGGTTACCTAAACGAAACCTTTGCGATTTTATGCGGTTTTTCGGCTCTGAAAATTTTTTTAAAAAAATTTATTTTTTTTGAATAAGTTTGTCCAAAACCTCTCCGATGTCGTAATTTAAGCAAATACTTTGTTTTTTAATCTGCTCCGGGCATATTGCTTCGCCGAAGTTTATGCAGGCATAAAAAGCATTTTTATTTTCGGCGGTCATTCTCCAAAACGGATATTTGATAATTACCGGGGTGTTGCCCCCGACGCCAAGTTCCAAATACAGTACTTTCAAATTTTTGTGCCGTCTTAAAAAATCGGAATAACGCTCGCTCGCGGCATACCAGCCCTCGTCCTGAACAAAGGTATCGTCCGCACGCAGATTCATTGTCATCGGTGCACCGCAGACAGGACATTTCGGAATAAGGTCGGTCGGTATTTTCATATCTCTTTGCCGCTTTAACATTTCTTTTACGCTGCTTTCATTATCATATGTTTTGACGCAGCACGGCTTTGAACACTGAAACAAGCCGTAATCGCCCTGCGTGTAAAAAAGCCGCTTTTTATCAAACCCGGCGTCTTGAAATTGATGGTCAACGTTTGTTGTAATTACAAAATAATCCTTATCGCACACAAGACGGAGTAAATCGGAATAGACCGTTTTCGGTGCGTCGGTATATCGGTTGATATAAATATATCTTGACCAATATGTCCAATATTCTTCAAGTGTCTCATACGGATAAAAACCGCCGTAATACATATCGGAAAAGCCGTATTTTTCTTGAAAATCGGAAAAATATTTATAAAACCTTTCGCCGGAGTAGCTAAAACCGGCAGAGACCGAAAGTCCTGCACCTGCACCGATAATAACAGCGTCGGCTGATTTTATTTTTTCGGCAAGCAGAGTTATTTTATCAGAAAAGCTTTTCGTAGATTCGTTTGTCCCCGTCCTTGAAAACATTGAAAATCACCCTTTCCACGGTTGAAGTTTTAAGCCTTTTGCGCACAGTATTCACCGCAATTTCCGCCGCTTTTCCGTTCGGGAAGTGAAATTCTCCCGTAGATATGCATGGGAAAGCGATTGACTTTATTCCTGTTTGTTCCGCTAAATCCAGACACGAATTATAGCACGAAGCAAGCAGAATGCAATGTTTTTCTGTCAGCCGGCCGCTTACAACCGGACCTACCGTGTGCAAAATATAATCACAGGGCAAATTGTATGCCTTTGTGATTTTTGCTTTGCCTGTTTGCTCCGCAAAGCCCTGCTTTTCCATAATTTCAGCACATTCAAGCCTTAGCTCAACACCCGAAAAGGTGTGTATTGCATTGTCTATACATTTATGGCACGGTACAAAGCAGCCGAGAAGCGCAGAGTTTGCGGCATTGACAATTGCGCCGCATTTAAGTGTTGTAATATCGCCCTGCCACAGACTGATTTTGTTTTCGGCAAACGGAAGTGTATCGGCGTTAGTTATGCCTTTTTCCTTAATTTCGCATTGCAGATATTCATTTTGAATTTTGATAAATTCGTCTGAAACCGCTTTAGGTGTGCGCAGATTCACAAGAGAGCGAAATAAGTTCTTCTGCTCGGTTATGTTGTTTGGAATACAAATATTCCGATATCTGTCTGATTCGTTAAGCAAATATTTGATTAAAAATATCAGCCTTTGATTTTGTGTCATTAAAATCACCTCATATATTTATTATAAACCCCGAGGGCGGATTTGTAAAGTACGCACATATTTGTGTTATAGTTACCGAGGGGAAACTGTCTTGACAAAGTCTGATATACGGGGTATAATCAGAATATACAGAAAAAACAGCATGTTAGTTTCTGAATTATACTTTATGCAGGAGGTGCGTCTATGATTAAGGATTTGCCGGCTTGTCCGGTTGAAACAACGCTTATGCTTATATCAGACCGCTGGAAGGTGCTGATTATCCGTGACCTTTTGGAGGGTACAAAGCGGTTCGGAGAATTAAAGAAATCGGTCGGGGGTATTTCTCAAAAGGTACTTACCGCAAACCTGCGCTCAATGGAGGAGGCAGGACTTTTGACAAGAAAGGTTTATGCCGAGGTTCCGCCTCGGGTTGAGTACACGCTGACCGAAACGGGTTACAGTTTAAAGCCTGTGCTTGACGCTATGGTTGTTTGGGGAACTGAGTATAAAGAAAAAAAGGAGATGTAAAAAAAAGCGAACCGACCGCCAAAAGTCAGAGTAAAAACTAACGATTGGGAGGTCGGTTCATTTTATATGCCGGTTTATTCGGATTCGGAAGGAGTCTGATTTTTAGAAGCCTTTCTGTAATCGGTGGGTGATATTCCGACATATGCCTTAAATGTGCGCATAAATGTCCGTCTGTTATTAAATCCGGATTCGGTATATATATCCGCAATTGTTTTGTTGGTGTTTTCCAGAAGTTTTTTTGCATGGTCAATCCTAAGTGCGGCAATATATCCGGCAAATCCCACTTCACAATGTCTTTTTATAATTTTTGAAAGGTAGGAGGACGATATATTAAATTTGTCCGAAAGATAAGTTAAGCTCAGTTCCTCGGTGTAATGCTGATTTATATATTCAAGTATTTTTTCGGGAGTTACATGGTTTTCCGCCGTTTCCGCCTGTTCCCTTATTCTTTTTAAAAGGCGGAAAATTGTTTCATAAATTTCCAAAGGATTGCATGCCATAATTTCGTAAAGCATTTCAACTTCGCTTTTATTCTCTTCACTGAAAGGAATTTTGCGTGCTTTCATTGCTTTCATGATTATGTGAATAATTTGCACATAAAGCTGCACAAGTATATGCTTGTCAATATTTTTGTTATCGTTGTAATTAAGGATATCATTTATCAGTTTTTCGGTATCTTCAACGTTGCCCACAAGCAGATAGTTATATATTTTATTTTCGTTGTCCATTGAAAGCGAATAGGACTTAGAAGAAGACTCTGCTTCCGCCGTGTTTGATTTGAGCATATTTATACCCGGAATTGCGGATATTGCTTCCTGTGCGTCATGATATGATTTTCTTAAGCCTTCAAGCTCAGGCTTAATCCCCCCGACGCCTATATGAAGCGTTATGCAATCGCGGTCGTATTGAAACAAATCTTCAAAATAATGCAGTTTTTTCATTATATCTTCTTCATAGCCGTTGTTATTGACATTTAACACTATGTAAAAAGTATCGTTGTCGTTTAAAATAGGAAAAGTATCGTATTTTTCGCTGAACAAGCCCTTTAATATCGTAAAAATACCGTTGCGTATCTGTACATAGCTGTCGTCCGGGTAAACTCGTGTAAACTTTGATGTTCTTCTTAATTTAATAATTATTACCGCAAAATAATTATACATAAAATTTATCGGACAATTGTCAAATGTGCTTATGTCGGAAGAGTGCAGCAGTTCTACCAAATAGCGCTCCTGTATAAAAGGCATGGTACGCGAAAGCTTTTCCGATATTTCCATGTTGTTTTCAATTGTTTTTTCAACCGCACTTTGCACAAAATCAACTGTATTTGCCGAATGCTTCGGGGCAGAAAACATTGACTCAAGCGCTTCCCATGGTTTAAACAATTTTTTTGAGCTTAAAAAAACCACAAATAAGGCAATCAAAAGCAGCAAAATTGCTACAAAAAGAACGCTGAACTGAATTGAAAGCAGGCTTGATTTCGGTACGGTCATTACATAACTGTATCCGAAAGGCATATTTTTCGGAGAATATGAAACAGCAAGCTTTTTTGATTTATCGGTGTAATAAATTTTGTTTTTTGTCTGCTTTGTCAGACGCTCAAAAAGAGCTTCTGAAATCTGCATATACGCATTTTTTTGCAAATCATAGTATTTTCCGCTTGCATTATGCAGCATCATAACATCCGTATTGGGAGTAAGAGCTTCATCTGAAATTGCGTTTGTAATTTTTTTCAAGTCTATGTTTACAATGATATAGTTGTTATTAAGATTTTTTTCACCTATTTTTGAAAAAACTATAGGATAAACAAATTTTTTCTCATTATTCGATAATACTTCGGTAGGCGCAATATATTCTATTCCGGAAAGCGGAGGCGAATATTGAATCCAAAAGGAATCGGTATAATCCGAATAGACATAATATTCACCGAAATAATCATTGATATTGCGCTCAATATTATAGGAAATGGTTGTTCCGGGTCTGTCTCTTTTTACAATACATATTTCGTCTATAAAATCGGAAGATTCTTTAATCAGATTAATTTTCTCCGCAACTCTCCTCGATTGCGGAGAATCCGCATTAATCCGTTCTTCGCATGTTACAAAATTCATAAAATCGCTGTTTGTCGAAAGGATAAACAGTGAGTCTGTAATGCTGCAAATTGAAGAATTATTTTCACGGCTTAAAGTTTCGAGCTTATATTGGTAGTTGTCGGTTATCATATTTGTGTATGTAGTGTAATTGAAAATATAAATAATTACCTCGGATAAAATCAGAACCAATATAGGAGCGCATACCCAAAGATATATTTTAAAAAAAGAATAATTCCTGAAAGCGGAAACTATTTTCTTAAAAAAGTTATTCATGGTATCCTCCTTGTCCACAGTATGATAATTTTTGACTCGCCCGTGATAATTATATACTTATTTCGGCACATAAGTCAACAGTTTCGGACGATTTGGAAAAAAGTGTCGTACATTCAAAAAATGACCTATATAAAAAATTAAAAAATGTCTCATTTGCAAAAAGTACATCTTGTTTGCCGATAAACCGCCGTATATAATTAAATCGGGAAAAAGAGCAAAGGGTGTGAATATTTTGAAAAAAATTTTTGTTACAGCCGCTGCTGTGCTATTAATTTCTGCGGCAGTACTCGGAGTAAAAGGATGGGGAAGCTTAAAAGATAAAAGCAAAACTGTATCAATTTCGGTCGCATGGGGAAGCGAGGCGCAATTGAGAGAGGAAGCTCCCGAAATTATCGGCAAATTCCGAAAACTGTACGGAGATATTGAGGTTAAGCCGGATACCTGGATTTTGGATACATCTACATATTATATGAAAGCGGCGACGGGGAGGCTGCCGACATTATTTTATTCTGCAATGACGGAAAGCGAAAGATTTAAAAGAACCGGATTTAATCTTGATTTGGAAAAGTACATTAAACAATATGAATACGATAAATACATGCGGCAGGAGATTAAAAATTCGGTGTCAGAGGGCGGAAAATATTATTCGGTACCGTCATATGCGTATCTTTTGGGTGTGGTATTCAATGCGGAGCTTTTTGAAGAGGCAGGACTTGTAAATGATGACGGTACATATATGGTTCCGAAATCTTTTGAAGAGCTTGCCGAATATGCGCAGCTTATCACCGAGAGGACCGGTGTTCCGGGATTTCTGCTCGAAACCGACAAAAGAGTCGGCGGCTGGCTGTTTACCAATATTGCGTGGGCATACGGAACGGAGTTTATAAAATATGAAAACGGAAAATGGTATGCTGCTTTTAATTCTCCCGAGTGTATAAAAGCTTTTCAGTATATGAAGGATCTAAGATGGAAATATAACGTTATTCCCGACAATTACGATTGCGACCAAAACCAGGCACAAAGAAGAGTTCTTCAAAAAGAATGTGCAATGATAATAGACGGCGGTATTGATTCAATATATGGCCGTTTCAAAGGTGATAAGAACTCTGTCGGCATGTTTTCCATGCCGGAGGGACCGGCAGGAAAATATTCTCTTTTGGGAGGAGTTGTTTACGGAATGAGCAATACCGCATCGGACAAAGAGCTGGACGCGGCATTCAAGTGGATTGAATATATGGGAAATACTCCGAACGGGAATAAATCGGGAACGGTTTACGAAAATACAGAGGAAGCATATAAGGAACAAAGCGAAAAAGGGCATCCGATAGGACTTAAAGGCTACAGCATATGGACGGAGGATTGCCCGGCAAGAAAAGCCGATAACGAAATGAGAGAAAAATACAAAAATGTTCCGGATAAGCTTTATAAAGACTACAATGATATGATTGACGGAAAAATTCCCGTTACAGTTCGTACAGAGGAAAAAGTAAGCTGCCAGGATTTATATTATGTGCTGACCGAGTGCCTGAATGAAATTTTTGAAAATCCCGATGTAGATTTGGAAAAGCTGACGGCGCAGGCTGCGGAAAAGTTTCAGACGGAATATCTTGACAAAATTAATTAAAGAATAAAATTTATGCTGAGCATGATTTTATTATATAAAGACAGATTTCGGTCTGTTTAAAATGTTTAGAAAGGAATGGTAAAAAAATGAACAAAAAACAAATGGCATTGATTTTGGCTGCGGCAATGACCGCTCAGACCGTGCCGATGTTCGGAGGTGCTGCGGCAGCGCCTGCGGAAGTAATATTAAAGGGCAGGTATGAAACGAATGTACCGATAAAGGTTGAGTACAGTGCGAACGGTGAAGCGGCAATTCAGTGGGAAGTGTCCGATAACGGTGTTGACGGGTGGACCGCCGTAGAGGGTGCAGCCTCCGAGAGCTTTACACCGGGTAAGGATTTAAGCAAAAAATGGATCAGAGCGGCGGTTACTGCCGACGGCGGTACTGCATACAGTAAGCCGAAGCAGATGAAGGAAAGATGGTACGGAAAAGCACAGACAGGATGTCCGGCGGAAAGTATGTATATTGCGGAAACAATCAACAGCGGTGAAAATGTGCCGATAAGTTATGTGGATGCTTCCGGAGCAAGAGAGTCATCGAATCCGAATGTACTTTTTACGGTTGATGAAAACGAATATCTCCTTCTTGATACAACAGAAGACGATAATTCACATTTTCTTGTAATGAAGCGTACGGCCATAGGAGAGCATAAGGCAAGTACGGGCAGCCAGTTTATGGATGAACTTATGTGCTGGCTTAACGACAAGGAGTCGGTAGATATGTATTTTGACAATAATCTTTTTGCGACAAGAAGCGGCGCACAAGATTATTCTCAAAGCGGAGGATACCGCGCGGATATGAAATCTGCAGAGCCGGTATATACGGTAATTTCCGAAAAGCTCATAAGACATATAGATGAGAATGCGGTATGGAAACAAGAGCCGAAAATGTATCAGTCCGGAGACTGCGAAATAACATATTCCGGCGGAATTACTATTCCGTCTCTGACCGACTATGAAAGATATAAGGATAAAATAGGCTGGAGGGATTTCAGCGGAGATCCGGGAAGTTTCAATTATACATTTATAAACTATATGTGTTTTAGAACAGGTCATGCAAATCCGGGTGCCGGTGATGATACAACCGCATATGACAAGGGTTGGGGACTGGGTACAATTTATCCTAATTCGGGAGCATGGACGGGATATGCAGATATACCCAACGGCTTCTCAATCCGTCCGATGTTCTTCCTTAATAAAGATGTATTTCTTGACAAGCAAATTGCAGCGCAGATGGACTTTACAAAAATAGGCGAGGATGTAAAGGTTGCAATAGCAAATTCGGCAAGCAAGGCAGAACTTATTGAAGCAGGATACAAGGCTTCGGATATAGAGCCGTACATTGTAACGACGGGAGAACTGTCGGATATTTCGGCAGACGGAATTTATGACACTTCTTTGCCGATTACAATCAGTTATACATATGACGGAGATGAAAAATTTTTGAAATTCAATGTGCTTGCTTCGGACAGCGCAGACGGTGAATTCAGCCTGATAAAAACCCAGACGGGCGATAACAAGGTTGTAATACCGACATCGGCAGGCGGAAAGTATGTTAAAATCCAAGTTGAAACTCCGGACGGAATAATAAAAGAAACAGACGTTCATTTGGTCGGAGCAATGTGGGACAGAGACACAGGTATACATAATGAAATGATCGAACAGGAAGTGACCTTTACCGATAATACAACGGGAATTGTCAAGGCGCTCGATACAGTACGGGAGACAACTCCGCCGGAGTATGTTTTTTCTGTAGGCGGAATGGATTTTATAATGCTTGATACAACCGAAAGTGACGCATCAAAGTTTTTTGTTATGTCCAAGAACATTGTGGACGGCGAGCCGGTTCAATTTGACGACGGCGGACAATTAATGGACGGTATGATGGATTTTCTTAACAGTACTAACGGAGTACAGGGATACATGCCTAACGGTGATTATATCGGAAGAACAGATACCGACGGTGAAAATATCGACGTAATTATGCCTGATGATATTTTAAATCACATCAATTACAACAAGGTATGGAAGGTTGAAAGAAAGATGTGGAACGATACGGAGGAAAGAACCGTTATCGGCGGAATTTCGTTCCCTGCAATGCACGAAATAAGACAGTATTCGGAAAAAATAGGCTTGTGGGATGATAAAGTTGATTGGTGGACGAGAACTCCGTACGGAGTGAACGGCAACGGAGATACAATGATTTTTGCAAGTCCGGAGCATTTGGGTGCGTTTTTCAGTGTAATCAGACAAAGCAGTGCAATGCATATCCGACCGGTATTTTATCTCGATAAATCTATGTTTACCGATAAGGTTTATGATTTATCAGGCTTCGGAGCGGACGTTCTTGCGCAGCTGAGAAAAGCATACACCCGTGAAGAACTTGCAAATGCAGGCTACTCGGAGGAAGCACTTAAAAATTATTATGATGTTGATGGTGAGCTTACTGCTGTTAAAATTAAGGGAATTTTCGAAACATCGCTTCCGGTAAAGGCAGACTTTACTTATTCGGGAAGTAATCTGAACAATATTAAAATCACATGGAAGCAAGCTGATACTGCGGACGGTGAATACAAAACTATAGGCAGTGTTTCGGGCAAGGACAATAATTTCCGGCTTCCTTATTCGGCAGGCGGAAAATATGTAAAAGCTGAAGTATTATGCGTACCTACGGGAACTTCTGTGGAAACAGAAGCGAGATTTGTGGAAGATACATGGGGACCGCAGGCGGCAATCAATCCGGACAACCAACCGGGAGAAGACGGATATATAACAGGCGGTCAGGACGAAAAATATAAATATAATCCGATAAATGAAAGAATGCCGAAAACAACTCCGGCAAAATATACCTTCACATACGGCGGAAAGGAATATATCCTGCTCGATAAAACCGAGAGCGATGAATCGCATTATCTCGTGCTGGCAAAGGATGTTGCCGCACAGCGCGCATTTAAGAAAGTTTCGGACGGAGGTCAGACCTTTGAAGACCTAATCGGCTGGCTCAACGACCTTGACGTGGTATCGGAGTATGTCGAGGGCACCGAAACAACCGTAACAACCGGCTACAAGGGAACAGGATTTTTAAGCTCGGCTGACGCTCTTCCGAAAGCACTTGTTAACCACATAAACATGAAAAACAACTGGAAGGTTGAAAGAAAAATGTGGTTAGAGCAATACGAGAGAGTATATGAGGGCGGAATTGCAATTCCGGCATATAAAGAGCTGGAGCGTTATGCAGAGAAGATAGGCTCGTATGACGCAGGCGCAAAGAACGTATGGCTGAGAACTCCGAACGCGCAGAAGGGCGGCAGCGGAGAAACGGTTCTTGCAAGCGGAACGGCGGAAGAAACAGCTGGCTTTACCTATGCAATGCTTACCTCAAGTGAAAACTGGATACGTCCGATTTTCTACCTTGATAAAGATTTCTTCACAAGCGTAAGAGTAGAAAATATCGGTGAGGAGACTGCTGCAATTATAAGAAATGATGTCTTGAGAGAGGATATGTCCCGAAGCGGTTTGTACAGCGAAGCAGAGCTTGACGATATTTACAGGGAGCCGACACCGATAGAACAGGATTATGTTAAAGCGGAATACACAAATCTCAAAGAGGGCGGCAGCGTAATTGCGCATATTACAACCAACATTCCGGGCGACGGAGTTGAATGGACATTTATAGCTGCAGTATATGATGAATCGGGAAAACTTCTCGGAGTCAATACAGCCATAGAGGAATCCGTATTGGACGAAAATGATATTTATACTACGGAGATAACGGTCGGCGGTATTAAACCGGGAAGCGGAAACTATGCAAAGGTGTTTGTATGGGACGGCGGACTTGAGGATATGTATCCGCTCTATAAGGCAAATTAAAAAAAGGACTGTGTATTTTAAGTCTTAATGGAAAAGTAATAAAAAGGATTAGGGATAACTATGAAAAAAATATTGATTACGGCGGTAATTACATCTATGCTTACCGCCTCCCAAGGCGTTTTTGCCGAGGGAGGCGGTGAGGCAAGGCTTTCGGGAATTTATGAATCGCATAATGATATAAAAATAATTCATAATGTTGAAAATCCCCAAAGCATTGCATGGTATTCTTCTTCGGCAAAGGACGGAGCGTACACTCAAATTGCGGGAGAGGAAAGCTCAAGCTATAAGGTTAAATCGGCGGATTCGGGAAAATGGATAAAAGCCGCCGTTACCGATGAGCAAAATAATTTTACCGAAACAGAGCCGAGAAAAATAGAAGAAAAATGGAATATAAGATGCAGTGACGAAATTATTCCGGATATTCTCTCGGAAACGCCGGCAAAGAATTTGTTTTCCGTAGACGGTGAAAAATTTATATTGCTCGATACCACCGAGGATGAGGACGCAAGATTCCTGGTTATGACAAAAGACAGTGTCGGAGAGAGAGTATTTTCCGAGAAAAAATCGCAGTCATTCGGGAATATGATAGGTTTTCTCAATAATCTCGATACGGTTTGGTTTTATTACAATACCGATACACCTTCGTCAACTGCGGAAAATTATTCCGAAAGCGGATATATCGGCAACGGGCAGTTTAAACAGCTGCCGCAGGCCATATTTGATTCTATAGATAAAAACAGAGTCTGGAAAACCGAAGCGATGATGAGCGGTCAGCTTAAGGAAAGGGTATATTGCGGAGGAATTGCAATACCGGCGGTCAGCGATATAAAAAAATATTCCGGAAAAATAGGCTGGAAAGACAGCGGAGATTTTTGGCTCAGGACGCCGTCAAAGGCAAACAGAACAAGTACTCTTTTTGCAAATTCGGCAGCATTGGGCAAGACGGAATCTAAAACTGCGGACGATAATACATCGGGTTTAAGACTGATGTTTTATCTTGATAAAGATTTCTTCATAAAAAATAAAGTATCCGATGCAGGCAGTGCCGTTTTGGATACTATGTGGAGTCGATATACCAAAGAACAATTACTGAATATTTATACGCAGGAAGAATTAACCGGGCTGGGATATATTGATTTTTCGATTGAAAGCTTCACTATATCGGACGGATTTGCGCATATTTCATTGAGCAGCCGTTTAAAGGATAATAAGGATATTACTGTCTTGGCGGCGGCGTATGACGGAGAAGGTCTCCTTTGCGGAGTGAATATTAAAGTCATTCCGTGCAGTGAGGGTATGAATAATGCGGATATTGAACTGGAGGGCGGAGACGGCTACTCATCCGCAATGGCGGTGATTCTGGATTCTGTTCAAAATCCTGCACCGGTTTACAAGGCTGTGCGTATAAACAAATAAGATGGAGCTATTATTCAGAAAGGATGTTAACTGCAAATGAATTTAAAAAAAAGAACAGTGTCATTTGTTTTGGCTGCAAGTATGCTTTTTTCGGCAGCTCCGTTTGTACGGGCAGAGAGTGATAACGGGGCAGCGTTTGTAGAAATTGCGGGCATTAATGAAGTGTTTCAGACTCTTACCGGACAATATGAGTACGTCGGAGCGGAAGAAGCGACATTTTCGTGGCTTTATTCTGACAGTGAAAACGGTACATATGCCGATACGGGCATAGATTCAAAGGAATTTTATGTATCGGCGGAATATGAGGATAAATGGCTTAAATTTGCCGTAATTGCAGGAGATAAGCGGTACGAAAGCGACCCGGAGAAAATAGGGGCGCACTGGGGAAAAGCATCGCCGGTTGACGGTGACTCAATTAAATTTGATACGGTTAATAAAAACACGCCAGACAGGTATTTGTTCTCTGTGGACGGCATGCAATATATTATGCTTGACGTTACCGAAAATGACAGCTCCAAATTTCTTGTAATGACCGATAAGACGGTAGGAACAAGAAGTTATTCGGCTAAAAAAAGCAGCTTGTTTAACGACATGGCAGCCTTTCTGAATAATGCAAAGTCGGTGGAAACAGCGGCGGCAAGCAAATGGATAACACCGCCGCCGTCGGCATCTACTGCCGATTATACCGATACAGGGTATAAAAACAATGCTTCGTACACTCAGTTGGCAGATGTGGTATATGAAAATATAAATTTTAATCACATCTGGAAAATAGAAGAGCGGTATGCAGCGCGCCCCGAGGGTGAAAGAATAATCAGGGCGGGTATTGTACTTCCGTCAGTAACGGAATTAAAAAAATATTCGCAGCGAACGGGTTTGTATGATGAAAGCGGTTATTGGCTGAGAACGCCGTCATCAACCGCATCAAGCGGAGCTTTCTGCACAAAGCCGACAGTGGAAAATACAGGAAAGACATTTGAGGCAAATTATGATTCAAAACTCGGTATCAGACCAATGTTTTATTTGGATAAGTCTTTTTTCAGGGATGCAAAAATTCCTGCGGAAAATCTCGGCAGCGAGGTCATAAAGGATATAAGAAAAGCTTATTCAAAGGAGGAGCTTGAGGGAATATATTCGGAAGATGAGCTTTTGAATGTATTCGGATACCGCGGCGCTCTGCAAGTGGACAGTATAAAAATTACAGACAGTGAATCAAATCCCGTAAGTAACATATGCAATGATTTTTATATTGAAACAGTCTGCACAAACGGGAGCAAAGCAAATTTTGCAGGAGCGGTATTTGCGGCAGTATATTCGGAGGATAACTCGCTTAAGGCTGTCGGAAAAGGCTCGCTGCAAATAAAAAGAAACGCGATGGGAAAAACCAAGATTCATATGGTAAACAATAGTTATGCAGAAGGCGATAAGCTGTGTATATTTGTCTGGGACAATAATCAAGCGCCGGCTGCCGAAAAAATTACCTACGGTGAATTTTCGGCAGAACTTCGCGGAATATATGAAACAAAACAGACCATTGAAGCGGTAGTTACGGGAAATACATATTCGGAATATACATATTCGTGGTATATTTCGGACAGTGAAAACGGAGAATATTCACAGATTGAAGATAATACAGCCAATAAGCTTGAGACAGAGAGTGAATATTCCGAAAAATGGATAAAGGTTAAAGTAACAGATGAAAACGGAAAAACGGCGGAATCACTGCCAAAGCAAATCGGTAAAAGATGGGCAAGAAAATCGGGTGCGTCTGTAGACGGACTCATTAATGCGGACAAGGATGATATTTTTTCGATTGACGGGCAAAACTTTATACTGCTTGACAGCTACGATATCGGTGAATATCTTGTCATAGCCGAAGAACCGGTTGTAACAAGAGTTTATTCGGAACAGGGAGGTCAATCGCCCGATACGATAATGTCATGGCTTAACGGAAAAGAATTTGAAAACGCGGCATATCTTCCGCAGGCTGTTCATCGGCATATTGTAAAAAATGCCGTATGGAAAATCGAGCCGTATGCGTTCTTTAACCATGACGGAAAAAATACAGTTGAAAATACGATTATCGGAGGTATATCTCTGCCGGCAGTCAGTGAGATTGAAAAATACTCCGATAAGCTGACAATATATAAAGAAAACGGCTGGTGGACCAGAACCCCATATGCTCAGGAAAGCGGCGGAGACGGAAACCGCGTATTGGCTTCAAGCCCGGTTTCGGAGCATGACGGTTATTTCTATTCATATTCATCGGCGGATATTGAGCTTGGAATAAGACCCATTTTCCGCCTGGACAAAAGCTTTTTTGCAAAAGAAAGAATTGATATTGAAAATATAGGCAGAAATGTAAGAAATATTATAATAAATAATTACAGCGAAAGTGAGCTTACGGCGTATACGGAGGAAGAAAAGAAAATAATCACGGATTTGGGATTTGTGAGTGTGAAACTTGATAATGTGACCGATTCAACATTCGGTACAATTCCGGTGGAATTTGAGGTCAAATCCGGCGAAAAGCATACATATACTTTTTCGCTTAAGGCAGACGGCGATGTGGTAAGCGAACAGACCGTTGTTTTAAATGAAGAAAGTAAAATCGGGAATATCAACATAAGCGGAGTGTATGACACGGGAACACCGCTGAAAGCCGACAGCTCCGGGAATACAAAATGGTATGTGTCGGACGGTGCAGACGGCGAATACTCCGAAATCGAAGGTGCAGGCGGTAATATTTTTGTGCCGCAGCAAAACCTCGGAGGCAAATATATAAAATGCACCGACGGCGAAAGAGAGAGCCTGCCGATAAAACTAAATGACCGCTGGACAGGTAAAAACCAGGGTCCTGCCAACGGTGAAGCCGTTATGAATGCCGAGGGCACGGCATTGATAAAAAGTGCGGCAATCGGGGCGGACGCAAACGAAGTCACACCAAAGGAAAATATCTTCAAAATCGGCGGACGGGAGTTTATTTTGCTTGATGTAACAAACGATGACGACTCGCATTGGCTTGTAATGAGCAAAAAGGCGATAGGTGAACGGGAAATTGCAGAGAGCGGACAAATTCCGGCAGATATATTCTGCTGGCTTAACAATAAAAAAAGCGTTGAAGTTATAACAGGCGGACAGTCGGAATTTATCGGGGGAAAAGCCGACTATACATTAAGCGGTTATCTTTCGGGAGCGGACGGGTTTGATGTTTTGCCGAATGAGATACTGGATGGCATTAACCCGGATGCATATTGGAAGCAGGAGCCGAAAATGTTCGGCGGCGATGTCGAGAGAGTGTACCGCGCAGGTATTGCAATACCTGCTGTGACCGAGCTTGAAAAATATAATCAAAAATTCGGCTGGAGGGACAGCGGAACACAGTTTTTCTGGACGAGAACAGGGCATGCAAATCCTGAGGACGGAGAAAAAATGCTTTCATATAACAAGGATTGGGGCTTGGGAACTTTGTACCCGAACTATGCTGCCGGCAGCAAATTCGGCATAAGACCGATATTTTATCTGAAAGCTGATTTCTTCCTTAATAATATTGTGAGATTGGCGAATACCGGAGAAGCCGTGCGCAGAGCTATTATATCACAGTATTCGGCTGATGAGCTGATAAAAGCCGGATATGATACTGCCGAGGTAATAAAATACTCAAAACCGAAAGGAAACTTTGACGGTAATATATATTATATGTCTGCCGGGGGACTTGAAAACGGTATTTATGATATGGAGCTGACCGTAAGCCTTGACGGAAGAAAAGTCGCAGGTGACAGAAAAACCGTATGTTATATGCCGGAATATAAACGTCAGTTTATGGATTTTTATTCAACAAAGGGCTATTGCGATACACTTTCGGGTGAGTGGGCATACGACTATGCTATGAAATCGGGTGTGCGCATAATGAGGATTGGTGACGAGTGGCACACAATAGAAAAAGAAAAAGGCGTGTATGACTTTACCGATTTGGACAAACGCATTGAAAAATTTACATCTGATGATGTAGAGCTTGTATTCTTAATGGCATACGGAAACAGCTTGTATTCCGATACAATCAAGACAGGACCTGCAAACAAGGAGGCGATTGACGCTTTTGCAAAATGCCTGGCAGCTGTTGCGGCAAGATATCCGCAGATTAAGTATTTTGAAGTGTATAACGAGCCTAATATCGGATTCTGGCAGCCGTCGGAAAACCACAGAGATTATACGTATCTTTTGCAGGTTACCGACAGGGAGGTCAGAAAGGCGAGAGCAGACGCAAGAGTTTGCGGCGGCGTGCTTGCCGACGGCGGCGAAAGATGGCTGTCGCTCATGCTTTCAAAAAATGCTTATCCGTATATGGATACATTCAGTTTCCACCCGTATATATACTGGTACAAGAATCGTGTGGATTCGGCATATGTACAAAAGCTTGACGGGTTTGGCAATGAGCTGTTAAAATACGGCGGACTCAAAGAAAAACTCATATCTGAAGTGGGCTGGCCGTCGTATAACGAAGAACTGGTTCATGGCTGCACCGAGGAAACACAGGCACTGGAAACGACAAAACAATTTATCGTAGCCGAGTCGGAGGGGATAAATCGGATTATGGGATATAATTTTGTAAATTCCGGACGTGACATAAACGAAAGCGAGCATAATTTCGGAATAGTAACAAAAGACGGTATACCGAAGCCGGCATATCTTGCAAATGCAATTGAAAGAAATATGCTTGCCGGAGCGGTTTTCTGCGGAAAGATAACTTTCGAAGCAGACGATGGTATAAGCCACGGATATGTATATAATAAAGGCGGTTCTCCGATAATGGTTCTGTGGAAGGATTTCCCGAGAGATTCACAGAGCGTAAGCGGAAGCGTTAAGTTTGACGGTGAAAGAGTGACGGTATTTGACATGTACGGAAATTTGGTATCGGATAATACCGAAACGGTTATTCTCGGAAACAATATAGTATACATTAAAAACTTAAGTGATAAATGGTTTGTAAAGGCGGCTGCCGAATCGTACAAAAACACAGCCGAAAGGAGACTTGCGGCAATAGAAATGAGCGAAAAGGCGGAATATTTCACTGCGGTATACAATCAACTTGCTGCCTTGGATGATAAATCCGAAAGCGATACAAAAGCGGTTATGAACAGTCATTTTGCGCTCGCGCAAACCTTTGCGGACGAATATAAAAATAATGAAATAACGGAGGTTGTTTTTGCGGCGCTTTTGGATATTGTGTACGAAACAGGAATTTTTGCAGCCGATTGCCTTATGTGCAAATCGGACGAGACAAGCGTACCGAAATCAGATATAAGCTTTGATTCGATTAATGCGGCGGTAAGTCAAAAAGAAAATTCCGAAATCGGAGGTTATCTGCCTTATACCGCTTCGATTTTGAAGCTTGCACAAAACCATCTTTCCGATGCTCAAAAGGCTGCCGGACTTTCGGAGGATAATCCGATAAAAGCAGGATTTGTAAAAAGCAGGCTTGCACTTTGTGAAAAGCTTATTTACATGGCGGAAATCATGTGTGCGGCAGAGGAGCTGACGCATGACGATATAGTAATGTTTGCGCCGAGCGAGGAGGTAAAGCTGTCGGCAGGAGAAGAAGGAGAGATAAAATTCTCTGTATATAACTATGATGATAAAGCTTTGAACGGTGCGGAACTGACGATATGCGATAAAGATAATAATATACTTGCGTCCGCAGCGGTGAGCGTTGCCGCAGGACAAAGTATTCAGGTGCCCGTTAAAGCTACTGTGCCGAGCTCAGATGTATTAACAGGAGGATACGGATATGCGTATTTGAAGCAGGACGGAAAAACCATAAAAGCAATAAGTATAAAATTAATTGTTTGACGGTAGGCATGAAAGGAGACAGAAATGAAAAAATCAATAGCATTTGCACTGGCATTATCGATTTTTACGGCGATATTGCCTGCACAGGCAGCAAAGCCTGTCGGACTTAAGGACATTGAACAGACCGCCGCCGAAGAAAAAATATCTGCGGCAATTCCCGAAATGAATGAGCATAGCATTATCGAAAGCAAAGACTTCAGCATTAATGTTACCGTAACAAATGCAGGGAATGAATCGAAAGCATACGGTATATCCCTGCTTTCGGACGAAAAACAAATTGCCGCTGACAGTATGTCAGTTGAAGCAAATACCACCATAACCAAAAATGTTAAAGTCAAAAGTGCCAAACAAGGACCTCAGACCCTTAAGCTGATTGTTAAATCGGGCGGAAAAAGCGTATTTTCGGCGGAGTATAATGTCAGTATAATTGTTCCGTATCAAAGCCAGTTCATGGATTGGTTTTCGGGCAGAGGTTTGTGCGGTATTTCGGATATTTATTATTGGAATTTAGCCGGCTGGCAAAGCCCGAGAGCAGGTTGGGAATGGCAGCAGATTGAGAAAAAGCAGGGTGTTTATGACTTTTCCGAATGGAAGAGTGAATTTGCTCCGTTCAAAAAAGACGGCAATAAAATCGTATATCTCGTCTGCTATAACAATCCTATGTACAACGGAATGACCGAATGGCCGGGAAAGCAGTACGGACCGAATACCAAAGCTAATTTTGACGCATATGCCAAATATGCTGCCAAGGCTGCTGCGGAAAACCCCGATATTAAATATTTTGAGCTTTATAACGAGCCGAATATCGCGTTCTGGAAACCCGACCCGAATGTGGATGATTACACATATCTTTGCGAGGTGACTGCAAGAGAAATAAAAAAGGTTCGCCCGGATGCGATTGTGACAGTAGGAGTTATGGCAGGAGCATCGTCTTCGTGGACGAAAAAAATGTATGAAAGAAATGCATTTTCATCATTTGATTGCATAAGCTATCACCCCTATGTATATCCGTCAAAGGCGGATAACGCGCTTCAAAATCTGATAAGCGGAATCCATGACCAGATTTTGACCGAAGGCGGCTGGAAAGAAGGAATTGTCACCGAGATGGGCTGGCCGACTCATATAGGCGGTACCGGTATCAGCGAGGAGCAACAGGCAATCGAGTTTGTAAAGGGATATATTCTTCTTGAGAAAAACGGCGTTAAAGTAAGCCAGATGTACAGAATGAATGACCCGGGTACAAACAAAACCTATAATGAGGACAATTTCGGTATGGTCAGATATGACGGCACACCCAAGCCTGCGGTAACTGCAGTCAAGGAATTTAACCAAAGAACTGCAGGAGGAATTTACCTCGGCGAGATGAAGCTCGGAAACAGCATGACTGCCCATATGTATCTTAAAGACCAAAAGCTTGTGGTTGCAGCGTGGAACAAAGCAGGCGCACAAAATACTTCGGACAGCTTTGATTTCGGGACAACTGTTGAGGCTTATGACATATACGGGAATCTGATTAAAAAAGGAAACGTAATTGAGCTTGGAGAATCTCCTGTTTACATAGAGGGTCTTTCGGCGGATTTAACAGCCGAAAATCTTCAATTCAATGTAAAAAGCAGTCTTGATTATTCAAAAAAACTGCTTTCGGAATCGGAAGCATATGACGGGTATAAAAAAATTGTTAAAATGCTTGATGAGGAAACCGAAAGCTTGCAGCTTGCAAAAATGCCGTCTGCGGAGGAAGCATCGGATTATCTTGAAAATCATATGAATATAGGCAGCAAGGCAATTGAATTGTATAAAGCCGGAGAATTCGGCAGTGATATAAAAAATCTGACATCTGCTTTGTTCATGATTTATCTCAGCGGCAGACCTATAATGAACATGTATCTTGCTTCGGTAAATTCGGATGTCGGTTATATCCCGGCAAATGAACAAAAGATTAAAAGTGTAAGAGCGGAGCTGGTTAAAAAAGCCGATGGCGGAACGCTTTCCTATTCGGAGGCAGTTTTAAAGTTTGCCGAAGAACTTGAGCAAGACGCCAAGCAGGTCTATTCATCAAGAGATAAAAGCCGTATGAAGAGCGGTATATTAAAGGCATGGGATGAAACTGCCGGATATATTGCCGGCTGGGCTGTTGAAGCGGCAGATGCGGAGACAAAGGAATATAACGATATATTACTCCAGATACCTTCGAGCGAAGCGGAAATTGAAACAAATATACCTAAAATATTCAATATTTCGTTATATAATTACTCGCCGAATCCGATAACCGGCGTGACAGAGATAATATCACCGTCGGGAGAGACAATCGGCAGAAGCGAAAAAACAACAATCGGTGCCGGGGAAAATGATAAAATAGCGATAAATACAATTGTTGAGGCAATCGAGGATGGAGATTACAAAATCAGATTTAATGCAGACGGCAGTATTTTAAAGGAATCAAATGCCCCGATTAAGGTTAAAGAAAGCATAAGCGCTCAGATGAGTCTGGTGGAAACTGGCTTTGACGGAATCAATTCCGTTGCCGTGGATTTGAAAAATCTTACAAATGAAACGCTTAGCTTGAATGTAAATATCGAAGCCCCGGAGGGCTGGGAGCTTTCATCTAAAACGCAGAAAATTACTCTTGACGGTAACGGCAGCAAAAAAGTCAGCTTCGGGGTAAACAAAAAAACCGCCTCGGAATTTCATTTTTATGCGTTTGACGTATCGGTAGAAAATATAACGGGAAAGGTTATTTTCAAAAATAAGCTGCCCCTTACATTTACACAGATTGTAAAGGCAAAGAGCGAATATTCGGTTTCAGATTTTGACGGTGATATTTCCGATTGGAGCGATTCATATCCGATATATCTCGGATTGCCGAAGGATGTTACAAGCTATGAAGATTGGCAGCAGTCGGATGTTGCGGCGAGAGTGCTGACAAAATGGGATGAAAAATATTTGTATCTTTTGGTAGATGTATTTGACAATGCGCATATGAACGGGAAAAGCGGCGCGCTTATTTGGGACGGTGATTGCGTACAGGTATCGATAGACCCGATGAACAGTAAGGATGATACCAAATATATGACAGATGATTACGAGTACGGCTTTGCGTATACCGACACTCAGGGGAGCGTAGCTTATTCATGGTATGCACCGGGGCATACCGCAGGAGATGAACCCGGTGATTACAGCAAAATGATGCGGGACAATACGACAAAGCTTTCAAGATATTTGATAAGACTTCCGCAGTCGGCGCTTACACCGCTTAAGCTTAAAGAGGGCTCAGAGTTCGGGTATAATATTGCGGTGAACGACGCAGATTTTACGGCAAGGGAAAGACTTATCGAGTATGTTCCGGGAACGGCGGCAGCTAAGGCCCCGAGCCTTTATCCTACGTATGTCTTGACCGGAGAAGAAAAAACAGACGATATGATTAAAACCTGCCCGATTCCTACGGGAATGAAACAGACAGGAGATACCGATAAGGAATCTTTTTCGGATATTACAGGGCATTGGGGAGAGCAAATGATAACGGCTTTTGCTCAAAAAGGATATGTGAGCGGAGTGGGAGATAATAAGTTTGACCCAGACAGACAGATGACAAGAGCCGAGTTTATTACAATGTTCACAAATTTTGCCGGATTAAGCGATTCGGAGCAGAATATTTCAATGTTCTCTGTTGAAGATAATGATAAGAAGGCCCCGAAGTCTTACTTTGACGTAGAACAGACACAGTGGTATGCAATGAATGTGTACAGTGCCAAGCAAGCCGGTATTATCAGCGAAAATATCGCCATGGCATATTTATATCCCGATAAACCGATAGAACGTGAAGAAGTGTGCTCAATAATAGATTCGTATTTATCCAAAAACGGAGATAAATCGGAGCATATAAAGGCGATTGCCGGATTTTCCGATTGCGGAGATGTAAGCGAATGGGCACTCAAAAATGTTATGAATTTATACGGACTTGGTGTTATAAAGGGAGACGGCAGCGGAAAGCTTAATCCGAAATCACCGCTCACACGGGCGGAAGCGGTTGCTTTTCTGACTGCTGCGGCAAACGTGAAATGACAGAAAGGATGAAGATGATGAAAAAGTTTTTAAGCACTGCAATCGCTGCCGGTATTCTTTTTACAGCATCGGCATATGCGGCACAGGAGGTTACATTTTCCTCGGACAGCGATACCGACATTGTTACGCTGAAGATAAATGATAAGTCGTTTGCGGATAAACAGGTGGCGTTTTATTTATTCAGACCCGGGAAAAGTGCAGACGATTTAAAAGCGGACTCGGGAGTCAAAGATGTAATTTATCAGACATTGGTATTTGATTTTAACGAAAATAATGATTCCGTAAAGGTTAAAATGCAATCGTTAAACTCGGAAAATCATTTATATAAATATCTGTTTGCGGCTCAGACCGGCGAGAAAATCGAGGGAGAGTACGAATACTATACAAAGAGTGAAAAGGATGAGTTTTTGGCGGAAATTAATGCGGCAAAAAACTTAAACGTTCCGCAAAATCTTGCCGAACGTATCCGAAAATATTTTAATTTGCAGGATTTTGTACTTTATGATGCCGTGCAGGATAAAGAAAAATCAGGCGCTTTGGTTATGGAGCAGGTGACAAATACCGACGCAACGCGCGATAATATCGCAGAACTTTTTGAAAACGCGTGTGTTACGGCGGCTTTTTGTGAAGGTTCGAGCGGACTTTTGCAGGGCAATGAATTTTTGTATATGAATTATATAAATCCGGAGGCAAAATATCTTGATTATTATAATGAAAATTTAAGTGATGAAGGCAGGGTAAACTGCATAAGCCGAATAATAAATCCGGAGTATAAAAATTTGACGGAAATAAAGACCGAGATGGAGAAGCATATAATTCTGAACGCCTTAAATTATAATAAGCTTAAGGGTTACGGACATATCAGCACGGTTATAAATGATTTCCGGGAAGAACTGTCGGCATTGGGACTGGATATTAAAAATTATTCCGCAGGAGACAAAAATCTGATAGGAAGCAAATACATCGGCTTGACGGAGCAGACTACTCTTGAGGCGGCAGTTTCTGCTCTTAACGAAATAATAAAAAGCAGCGGCTCGTCATCGGGCGGCAGCTCGGGCGGCGGTTCATCGGGCGGCTCGGGCAGCTCGTCCGGCGGCAGAAAAAATAATTCCGGTGAGATTATCACTCCGCCGGCTGCCTCGTCCGAGGGTGTAAAAAATTCTGCCGAGGGAGCAATATTCGGCGATTTGGAAAATTGCAAATGGGCAGAAGAAAGTATTGTCAAATTATTTAAAAACGGTATAATTTCAGGCAGAGAACCGGGAGTATTTGCACCGGGCGATAATATTACAAGAGAAGAATTTGCTGTGATTTTGTGCAGAGCATTTGATTTTAAAAATGCTGAAAATACAATTAATTTTAATGACGTTTTGCCGGACAGATGGTCGTACGAATATATAATGAAGTCGCAGGCAGCTAATGTGATTTCGGGTGATGAAACCGGAAATTTTCATCCGGATGAGGATATAAAGCGTCAGGATATTGCGGCAATTTTACTGAGGGTTTTAATAAACAAAAATATAATAAGCGATATAAAGCCATCTTCGGGTGTTTTCTCCGATGAAGATGAAATTTCAAAGTATGCGTCGGAGGGCGTGGGAATAATGAATGCTCTGAAAATAATATCCGGTGACGGAGACGGAGCTTTCAGACCGAAATCAAATGCAACAAGAGCAGAAACGGCGGTAATAGTGCAGCGTGTACTTGAACTGATGTAAGGAAGGAGACTGTAATAATGAAAAATAAATTAATTTCATTTGCGGCGGCATTAATAATTCTTGCCGGAACGTTTAATATCGGCGCATATGCAAGCCCTGAAGAAGATTTTTCGGAACAAATATCACTGCTTATTAAATTGGGTGCGTTTCCGGCAGACGAGGGGACGGCTTCGGATACGAAAATAAAGAGGGATTGTTTCGCAAAATATTTTGCCTCGTTTGTTAATCAAAGTACGGACATATCGCAAAAACCGGAAAAAAGTTATTATTATGATGTATCGCTCGGCAACGAATATCTTTCCTATATCAATATTCTTACGGAAACGGGTTTTTTGAGAGGATATGACGACGGAAAATATAAGCCGGAGAATTATATTACCAACCGGGAAATGTTAAAGTGCGTAATTGCCGCGCTCGGTTATACACCGGAGGTGTTTGCGGAGGATGAACAAAACAGTTATTTGTCTGTTGCTTCGGAGCTCAGACTGACCGAATGTGCAGGACCTTTGGATGAGGCGGCGACGGTGGGAACTGCCGTAAATCTGTTTTACAATGCGCTTGAGAAAAATGTTTTGGAAACGTCTTTTTCACAGGCAGGACAATATGAGATAAATAATGATTTGGATTATATTGAAAAAAGATTTAAAATCAAAAAGAAAACCGGTATAATTGACGGAAATTACCTTACGCAATTGAACGGAAACAAATCCGATATGGGGGAAGATTATATTTCGGTAAGCGGGGAAAGATTCCTTATTACCGAGGAGAATAAATATATTTCGGATTATATAGGTTATAAAGTTGATATATATTATAAAAAATCGGGTTCTGATAATGAAATAGCAGCATTTGTTAACGATAAAACGGAGGAACTGGTAATTTCGGCAGAAAATATAGACAGCTTTACCGATAACAAGATAAATTACACTTTAAAGGATAGCGATAAAATCAAAAAAGTCTCGCTGACAAAAACTCCTGCTGTAATTTATAACGGAGCTGCAGTGACATCTTATTCGGAGGATATAATAGAAAATATCAATGACGGTTCGGTTGAGCTTTTAAGATATTCCGGAGACTCTGCTTATTCTGTTGTGAAAATATACAACTACAAAACCTACGCGATTAAATCGGTTTCAGATAATAAACTTATAATGAAGCCGCAGAAAAGACTAAATCCGGATTATGATAAGGATGATCCGGTAAAAAACACATTGGATGAGTATCTGTATGATTATACGACAATAGCGCTTGACGATTATTCACATGTATTCCTAAGAAATGTAACCGGCGCGGAGGTAAAGCTTTCGGAAATCAGAGAAAATAATATTGTTTCGATAGGAGTGAGCGCCGATTCAGGGATTATTTATATAAATGCGGAAACGGGAGCGGTAAGCGGAGAAATTAATTCGATATACACAAATTCATCGGGAGATAAGTGTATTCGGATAAATGACAATGAATATTGTCTCGGCAGCGATTTTGAAAAAAATACGGATATTCTGCCTGCCCTGAAAATGAATGTGACCGCTTATTTTGATTACCGCGGAAAGATAGCATATATGGAGGCGGATAAGCTTACGGCAGGAGAGTGGCAATACGGATATTTAATGAATCTTTTTGAGGACGAAGCGACCGAGGACTGTACAATTAAAATTTTTACAACCGAAGGAAAGGCCGAAAAGTTTTTGCTTAGAGATAAGGTAAAAACCGACGGTATTACAATGAAAAAAGCAGATGTTGTAAAGCTTTTCAGAGTAGTAGCCGGAAATTCGGAGCATGATGAATTTGGAGTAGAGCCGCAGCTGATAAGATATAAAATCAGAGGAGACCGGGTATCCGATATAGATACTGCTCAGGTTAATATTTCCGGAAATGAAAAATCGGACGAAACGCTTTCTCTTGACGGCAAATATGCGGATTATCAGTTTTTTTGGAATCCGAGACAGTTTGTCTGCCTTGAGGGCTCGGCATTCGATTACGACAATTTTGATACCTCTCTTCGGGTTGACGATAATACTTTGATTTTCTCGGTTCCGGACCCTCTCGATACGAATATAGGTTATTCGGGGGCACGCTCAAACGAAAAGCTCTACAGCGTTCAAAGCGGAACAGGCATGTTTGCGGAGCACCAGACATATACCTTTGGTGCGTATGATATAGATTACGATAACGGTGCAATCGCAAAGGTGCTTGTTACAAAAGAGGGCGAGTCGGAAAAATGGGAGGAAAATATCGTAATTAAGGAAATTAACAAAACGGTTGATGAGGACGACCTGCCGTGTACAAAGATTGTCGGATATAATTTAGGAAACGCCAACACGACTGATTATAAAATCTCAAGCTCGCTGACAACTTTTGAGGATGTCTCAAATCCGTCTGATGCAGGGGCGCATATACAGTTCAATGTAGAAAATATAAGCATGGAGGATTCACAATATCCGCTAAAACCGGGAGATGTAATCAGAATAAAAACCTCGGGCGGAAGCGTAAGCAAAATCAGAAGATACTACAGCACGAGCTTTCTTGACAGAAAAATAAATTCAAGTACAAAGGATATGATAAGACTGCACGGAGTTATTCAGTCGGACGGAACCTTTATGGGAACAAGGGGTGCGGCAACCGATACGGTTATGCTTGGCGTTATTACGGATTATAATAACGGATATATAAGCTTTTATAATATTGACCCGTCTGTTTCGATGGGATTAAAGGCATCTGCGGAGCGGTCTGTGCCGAAGCACGGCAAGGTTATTGTAAATATAGGCAATAAGGCGGTATTAAAGTATAATTCGGCAAAAAACAGGCTTGAAGTTATAGATAAAGAAAATATTAATGAATATTTGTATTCGTCAAATATGAAAGCTTATACATATCTTTTTACAGAGGCGCTTCAATTGAATACAATTGTAATTTATGAATAATGCAAAAATTTGATTATAAGACTTTTATAATAAGTAAAATAGAAAAGAAGGAGAATTTATTATGAAAATTAAAAAAAGTATTGCGCTGCTTTTGGCAGCGGCGGCAGTCTCATCGCTTGCAGGCTGCGGAAACAATCAAAATGTTGACGGCAAAATCAACGTAAAGGTAGGAAACTGGCCGGACGAAACAAACAAGGACGCTTTGGAGTCACAGACTAAACTGAAGGATAAATTTATGCAGGAAAATGAGAATATAAATATTATCCCGGATACTTATAAATTTGACACCAAGACATTTACCATGAAGGCGTCGGCAGATCAGCTTCCTACCATGTATTCAACATGGTTTACCGAAATTACAAATATTATGAAGCAGGGTTATGCGGCAGACATTACCGAGCAAATGAAAAAACACGGTTTTGATACCGGCGTAAACCCGAAGCTTTTGGATATGGTTAAGGACAGTGACGGAAAAATTTACGGTGTGCCGATTGAGGCATATGCTCAGGGACTTTATATAAATAAAAAACTGTTTAAAGAGGCAGGGCTTGTAAATGCGGACGGAAGCGTCAAAGTTCCGGATACATATGACGAGCTTGCTGAATTTGCGGGAATAATAAAAGAAAAAACAGGCAAGGCAGGCTTTTTGTTCCCGACAACCAACAATTGCGGCGGATGGCACTTTTTAAATATTGCATGGAGCTACGGAGTTGAATTTGTAAAGCAAAATGCGGACGGAAAATATGAGTCGGCATTCGATACTCAGGAAGCAAGAGATGCACTGCAATATATCAAGGATTTAAAATGGAAATATAATGCTTTGTCGGACGAAAGCGTTATCGCACAGGAGGATTATATGAAATTTTTCGGAACATATCAAGGCGGAATGATGTTCTCCAGTCCTCCGTCAAGCAGTCTTTCGTCAAAGTATGGTATGGATAAAGACGATATATTTGTTACAAGAATGCCTGCCGGACCGAAAGGCAGATATTCACAAATGGGCGGAAACCTCTGGATGTTTGCTAAAAACGCAACACCTGAACAAATTGACGCAGGTCTTACATGGCTTGAATTTACGGGATTTTCACCGAATGTTACCGATGAACAGCTTGAAAACTCAAAAATCAGTTATGAGCAGCAGCTTTCAAGCGGAGATATTATACTTGACCAGGAAGCCTTTGATGTGTGGATAAATCCTGAAACTCTTGAAAAAACAAGAGCGGTCAAGAAAGAATATTCAAATATAAAGCATGAGGATTATGAACAGTATTATTCTTTTGAAGGTGTAACCATAAATCCCGAACCTGCCGCATGCGCACAGCAATTGTATGCTATTTTGGATAAGTGTATACAGGAGGTTATTACAAATAAGGACGCAAATGTAGATGAATTGATTAAAAATGCAAGCAATGATTATCAGGTAAATCATTTGGACAAAATGTGATGGAATAACCTATTGAATAATGATTTTATAATTTAGCAACTCTCTTGGTGGGTAAAAAACTCCGGAACGCAAAAAGAGAGTAAAGCACGAAGGAGCATGTTATAAAGCCGATCGGCTTTATAACATGCTCTTTTTTACTTGGGATCGGTATTATTGCTTTTTTGTTATTTGCCGGAATACAGAGATTGATGTGATATATAAAAGGGCGATGTACAAAAAGTACATCGCCCTTTCAGGGGATAGGAAAAAATGATTCGGAACGCTCAAACCAAACCCGACGGCGTACGCGGGTACTCCGAGCGGTTTGGCGATGGCGTAGCAAAAAGGCATTATAATATATTAAAAATCATTAAAATAGTTTATTTTATAATATATACTTTTCAAGTAATACATGCCTTTTTGCATTCCGGACTTTTTTTACATCACCGGTTTTGCTCGGACCGGGCTTATCGGAGATTCACTTTTCGGGTGTTATGTTGTTAGAATTGCAGCGGATACCGCAAAATATTGGCGGAAACTTTATATTTTAATTGAGTTTTTATAATTATTTATAATAATTTTTTTTATTTTTTTTCAAAAAACTCTTGACAAATTCGGTTTACAGGTGTAAACTGAATTTAGACGGGTTACAAATGTAAACCAAAAAACGGGAGAGAAAAACGGAGTAATGATTTTTGAATGGGGGTGTATGGATTTTGAAGCTGATTATAATGTGAGTTATAGTGTTTGCCATAATGTGCACTATAGTGCTTGCGTATAGCTTGTGCCATAATGTGCGCTATAGTGCTTGCGTATAGCTTGTGCCATAATGTGCGCTATAGTGCATGCTTATAGCGTGTGCCGTAATGTGTGCTATAGTGTTTGCTATAACGTGGGTTATAATGAGTACTATAGTGTGTGCTATAACGTGAGTTATAATGCGGATTATAATGCCGGCTGTAATGTTTGACGTAACATTGGCTGCAACGCTGAGTGCAGCGCTGTTTATTATGATGATTGCTGTACCGGTCTGATTAAAGGAATCAGTCAGAGAAAAAAATTATACGGAGGAGATTAAAATGAACAAAGAAATATCAATATCTGAATCTGAATGGAGCATAATGGAGCTTGCATGGGAAAAATCATCGGTTACGATGTCGGAAATAATTGCAGGCTGCGAAGAACATTTGTGGAGTGAATCAACCGTCAAAACGCTTGTGCGAAGATTGGTGGATAAAAAGGCTTTGGGAGTGGATAAAAAGAATGCAAAATTTAAATATTATCCGCTTATAGACGAGAAAAAATGCAAGCTTAAGGAAACGAAAAATTTTCTCAATAGGATTTATGACGGTTCGCTTAAAATGCTTATGGCAAATCTTTCGGCAGACAGTAATTTGTCCGAAAAAGAAACCAAACAGCTTCTGGAGATTATCGATAAAATGGAGGGATGATTAATGCTTTATCAAATGACGCTTTACATGTCGGTTACCGCTTTAGTTATACTGATATTTAAAATGTTGTTTAAAAACAAACTGTCCGCAAAATTTCATGTGCTTATATGGCTTTTGCTTTTTGTCCGCATGTTTGCGCCGATTTTGCCCGAAAGCACAGCTTCCGTCTTTAACGCTGTAAGCCTGACGGAACGCACTCGGGAGAGCAATGCGGCATATACTGCCGACAATGCGGAATATAATGGCACAATCGCAGCAGATGAACCGATTCATGCCTCAAAGCAAGACAAAACCGCTTCTGCGGCAGAGCTTGCGTCCTTTATATGGTTATTGGGTGTGTGCGCAATGCTTGCTCATTTTACATTTACATATATTAATTTCAGCCGCAAAATTTCAAAGCTTCCGCAAAATTGCGACAGAGAAACCGCCGATATTATGAATGAGTGTGCAAACACTTTGGGCATACGCAGAAAAGTACCTGTTTACAACGGAAAAACTCCTATGCTTAAAGGAATTTTTTCTCCGATTATAATTATGCCGGAAAACCTATCGGAAAGCGAGAAGAGGGCGGCAATAATGCATGAGCTGTGTCATCTGAAGCATAATGATATTTTGTTGTTGTGGATTTCAATGCTGATATTGGCACTTAATTGGTTCAATCCGATAATTTGGTACTCTTTCTTTACATTCAGGAAGGATATAGAAATATATTGCGACAGCCGAGCACTGAACTATATCGGAAATAAAAAGGAATATGCAGGACTGCTTTTAAAAACTGCGCTTAAGAATAATCGGTTTGTATCGGGAACAACCGCGCTGCAGAACGGAGAAAAGGAAGTCAGCAAAAGAATAAAACGGATTGCATATTTTAAAAGACCTAAAGCAGTCTGGACGGCTGCCGCGCTTTTGGCTGCCGCGGCAATAGCGTTTTCCTGCCTTACTAATGCTTTTGGAGACTATAAGCTTAAGGATATTCGTGGCTATTGCAATAATATTGTCGGCGCAATTATGGCGGATTTGGATTATGCCGACAGTGAGAAAGTTGTATTTCACTATTTAAACGGATTTTTTGTGTATAATCAAAGCACGGATAAACTTGATGTGTGCATTGATTTGTCAAAAATGAAGATTGCGCCGCATCAGCAGGGCTCAAACGGTCTGACAGTCAAGGTAGATAAGGACGGCAGATATGCCTATCTTTCAAGCTACGGTCCGAAAGATGAAATAAAAGGCTTAAAGGACTATGTGATTAATTTGTCGGACGGCAGCGTAAGGCAGGGAAGTATGCCGAAAAATACGGAGTTGTTTGATAAATTTTCTCAGACATATGATACCGTGACGGACGCTAAAGGCTGGTTCAGCGATTTGTGCGTAAGGGACAACAGCGAAGTTTATTATCTTACCGATGAGGAGACGGAAATCGGAGCTCTTAAGCTTGTAACGCTGAACGGAGAAAAATATGTATTTTCCGAATATTACAGCAATAAAGACGGAGACAAAGCTACAAATACCACACCGCTTTATATGCGGACGGAGGAAGAACTGGCAAGTGAATTTAAACGTGTTTATACCCCGTATTACGATATTCAGAATCTTGAAATATCGAATTGGCAGGAAAACGGAAATGAAGCAAAGTTTTTTTATAAAATGACATATCTTAATTATATCCGCGATGTCAGCAAGGTTGATTATCTGAATAAGGCAAAAAATACCGAAAATTACGAAAAACTTTGTGAGGATTATTTGTCCGAGCATGAATCCAACTATGAATTTAAGGTTGAGCTTACCGGTGATGAGAACAATCCGCTTTCTTCTGTCGGTGTGCTGAAACTGTACACGAACATAGATCCCCATGGCGAAAAATGGGAAAGAGTCAAGGTGGATGATTTTATCTTAGGAAAATAATAATAAATAAAGGGGATGTAAAAGGCGGTGTACTTTTTATACACCGCCTTTTACAGTTATCCGTGTTAAATGTTTTTCAATTTTCTAAGTGTTTCCACCTGAGCTTTGTCGAAACTGCCGTCACGGTATATAATAATTTCTATTGAAACAACACCGCCTTTTTCGCTGACCTTTTCAACATATTCTTTTATTTCGTCCGAGGTATACGCACTGCCTGCTCCGTACCAGCCTGCTCCACCGCCCCAGAGTCCTTCTTTACCCGGAGCGCCCGAACGGTTTGCGAGGAAAGATAAAACATGCCATTGGCAATCTTCAGGTATACTTTCATCGGGATAACACCAAAATTCATTTTGCTCGCCTGCTGTATAGTCGTCATATATACTGCGCTTAAAGGGGGCGCGGTTTTTAAATGCTTCAAGAGCAATTTTGTCTCCGCTTTCCGCAGCCTTTGTGACAAGGTCAATTTTTTTGAACGGATTATCAAATTTTTCGGTCAGATAGCTGTATTTCGGATTCATATAATCAATATTGACAACACCGCCGTTAAATGCTAAGATTGCGTCGGGATTTCCGGCATGAGCCGCATCGCTGAAATATTTTATCAGCTCATCATTATATCCGACCCATTCGTAGAATCCGTCAAACCACCAGCCCTTTACTTTGCTTCCGTAACGCAGAGAATATTCTCTCAAAACAGACGACCATTTTTTTGCAAACTCCAAAGTAACGGGTTCGATGTATCCGCCGGGAATATCATCCTTTGAACGGTCCCAGCCGAATTTTTTCATTGCGTCAAAATCCTTAAACGGTCCGTCTGACGGGAAGTATAACATCAGCGGAATATCATATTTTGCAAGTTCATCGGCAAGCTCCATCGGTAAATCCCGTTCAGAGCAGCATTCGCCCGGAGCTTTTTCGGCAATTGTGTCGAAGGTGCTGTTCGGAGCACACAGGTACGGCTCGCCCTGGAGAATTGTAAAAATTACATACCCTGCGCCCATCTCATGCACTTTTTTTGCATATGCAGCAACATCAAACTGTCTGACGCACTCTTCCCACGAAACTTCTGCTTCGCCCTTGCTGCCGATTCCGCAGCCTCTTACTGTTTGTGCAAGATAGTGATTAAAAATTCCCCATTTTCTTTCTTTGAACCAATCTGTTTTTTTCATATTTTTTCTCCTTTCGGGTTAAAAATTTAAAATAAATTCCACAATAAATACGCTGCTCCAGCTGAAGTGATCGCAATATAAGCCTTTGCCCGATATTGAATCATAGTTTTCATAAATATGCCCCGGGTTTTGGGCACACGTTTTTAATATTGATGATTTTATTTTGTCCGCTACGTCAAAACCGTAATTTTTGAGTCCCTTTGCGGCAAAGTATGCAACATTCAGCCATGTCGGACCGCGCCAGTAAATATTTGAATATTCCGGGTTGTCAAACGAAACGGTAGGCATTTTCGATTTAAAATTTACTTTTGCGATTTTTTCCATACACAAAGCTTGCTCTGTATCGGCAATGCCTATATAAAGCGGCATAAATATTGCCGGTGACAGCACGTCCGATGCTTCTTTTGTTATTTTGTTGGTATCGGCATATGTTTTTCTTTTTTCGTCCCATAAATATTGATTGATGAGCGCGCTCAGGGTTTCTGCTTTTTTAAGCCACTTTGCCGCGTCATCCTTAAGGGACAGCTCATTTGCGATAAAATTTAACGAGCGATATGTCATAACCATAAAGGAATTAAGATCAACAGGCCACAAATCGGTGATAGTTTTGTCCCATCTGACGGCATTGTCCCAGCCGGATTCAAATTTTACAAGAAGCTCATAGTTTTCATCATTTTCAGAATCTTCGCAACCGTAAAAAAACAAGCCGTCAAAGCAACGCTGCTTTTCCAGGTAGTCTGCGTTTTTTGCAAGCATTGGGTAAACCTTTTTTAAAAAATCCAAATCCTTTTCCTTTTTATATACAGTCTCGCATGCCCGGGCAAAGACCGGCGGTTTTGAGAATGTGTCTGCCATTTCACCTGTTTCATAAATTACATCGGGAAAAAGTCCGCTCTTTTTCTGAAACTGCATAAAACCCAGCAACCCCTCACGGGCGAGCTCGGTGTCCCATTCGGAAACTCCGACCGAATGGAATGCACTGTCCCAATTCCAAATTCCGGGGAATACAACTTTTACCGGACTTATGCAGCGGTACGGACTCCACGGATAGCTGCCGTCGCTGTATAAATTACCCATAAGTGTTGTATAAGCAAGCTCAAGCAATTGATTCTCCGATTCGTTTTCGCGTTTGTTAAGTTTAAGCCATTCTTCCTTCGACAATTTCATAGTATACCTCCGGTAAATTAATCTATCAGTTTTATTACAACTCCCGGCTCAGATGTGTCTCCGGACGGATTGCAGCTTGTGCCGATTTTTTTAATCAGCTCACTCGGGATTATAATTCTGCTGTTTAGGCTTTTGAACAGATTATGTGTTTATTATATCATAAACCTTTGATTGACAACATACACAAATTATGTTATTATATACACAAATTCATTATTTATTTTAAGGGAGTATTTTGCTATGCTGTATCATGAGGATTTTTCCCCCGAAAGTCCAAAGTGCTATAAAATGTGTATGCCGTGGCCGGATGGCAGGATAACTGTGGCGGAAACAGGGTATAACCGCGTTCCGCCGGGACTTAAGCAAATTATGAAAAGAGATTTATATATTATACACTATGTCGTTGCCGGAAAAGGCAGGTATATGAACAAATTCTTTTCTGCAGGCGATTGCTATATGGTTGTTCCGAATGAAAGGGAGGAAATAGTGGCTGACAAAAATGATCCTTATGAGTGTTATTGGATAATGTTCCGCGGTACGGGAGCGGTTTCGGTTTTGAAAAACTGCGGACTGCCGGTTCATAATGATGTTTTTAAATTTAAGCATACAAAAGAATGCGCAGAGCTGATAAGGCGCAATTTTGAGGATAAATCATTGAATCCGCTGGCTGAAACCGCGAAAATGTTTTCCGTTTTGTATGAAATTCTGGCAATGCATTTGGAAGCGTCAGGAGGTAATATATCCAAATCGGATATAACCGAAAACATAGCAAAATTTATAGAGGATAACTATCAGCATTCAATTAAAATAAAAGACCTTGCGGAAAAGTTCTGCATTTCGCAAAGTCATTTGGAATTATTATTTAAAAAAAAGTACGGAATTCCGCCGCAGGAATATTTGATTTCCGTCAGAATAGAAAGAGCAAAGGAGATTTTAAAAAAGCACGAAACATCTGTTAAGGAAACGGCATTTTCGGCAGGCTTTGACAATCCGCTTTATTTTTCCCGTCTTTTTAAGAAAAAGACGGGAATTGCGCCGAGTTTATTTGAATAAGTGCGGTTTACATTTCCTTATTTGTCATCTTAAGTATAAGATTATATATTTTGCCGGTTGCGTCCTTTATGCCCATTTTGCGGACATTTCGTCCCATGACAAGGCGTTCCTCGGGACTTTCGATAAGCTCTTCGATTTTATTATATAAAAGCTCACTCGAAAGCTCGTTTTCACATATCACAACGCAAGCATTGTTTTTTTCTATTTCGCGGGCATTCTGTTCCTGGTGGTTTCTGACAACATTCGGCGACGGAATCAATATTGACGGTTTGCCCAAAACTGCGATTTCGCTGACGGTGATTGCACCGGAACGCGAGACAACAACATCTGCCTGTGCCATAACCTCCGCCATATTGTCTATGTACGGGACGACTTTTATATCCTCGGAGTTTATTTCGCCGAGTGCATTTTTCACCTTTTCGTAATTTCGCTCCCCTGTGCCGAACAACAGGCGGAACTTCTTTGTTTTGACCGCTTTTTTTACAACGTCAATCATTGTCGTGTTAATTTTTTCTGCGCCAAGGCTTCCGCCGAACACAAGCACAAGCGGTTTTTTACCCGATTCGGCAAGCGGTTTTTCCGCGGCTTTTGCAATTTCAACGCGTACCGGGTTGCCTGTGACAACGCATTTTTTCTTATCCGACATATAGTTGATGGTTTCCTCAAAGCTGACGGCAACGTAATTTACATACTTTTCCGCTCCCTTGACGGTAAGCCCGGGATATACATTCTGTTCGTGGATAAGAGAAGGTATGCCGAGCTTGTGCGCCGCAAGTGCGACCGGACCGCTGACATATCCGCCGGTGCAAACAACAGCGTCGGGTTTAAATTCTTTCAGTATTTTAATACATTTTCTGTCCGATTTAATTAGTTTTATAATTGTCGATACGTTTCGCCAAAGTCTTTTTCTGTCAAAACCCTGCACGTCTATGTATTCTATGCTGTATCCGGCTTTCGGGACAAGCTTTGTTTCCAGTCCGCGTTTTGTGCCGATAAAAAGCGCTTCGGCATTTTTATCCTGTGTTTTTACATAATCGGCAACCGATAAGGCAGGATTTATGTGACCGCCCGTGCCGCCGCCGGCATATACTATTC
>CAKSFY010000011.1 GCA_934454035.1 uncultured Clostridia bacterium
ATGTTTGCAAGGATGGACCGGTATTCCGATGCGACCAGATAGATGAGCTTCCGGATGAATATTAATAAGGAGATTATGGATATGGAAAATATGGTAGATATTTACTTGTTCGGCAAAAAGTACAGTGTTCCGGATAATTTAACAATTATGCGTGCAATGGAATATGCCGGCTATCAGCTTGTAAGAGGATGCGGCTGCCGTAACGGTTTTTGCGGTGCCTGTGCTACAATTTATCGAATTAAAGGCGACAGAGAATTAAAAACATGTCTTGCCTGTCAGACAAAGGTTGAAAATGATATGTACATTGCTACACTTCCGTTTTTTCCGCTTGTTAAACAGGTTTATGATATTGAAAAAATCACTCCGTCAGAGCAGATCATGATGCAGCTTTATCCGGAAATATACGCCTGTGTAGGGTGCAATGCATGTACAAAAAGCTGCACACAGAGTCTTAATGTAATGCAGTATATCGCATATGCACAGCGCGGTGAATTTGACAAATGCGCAGAAGAATCTTTTGATTGCGTAATGTGCGGCGTATGTTCATCACGCTGCCCTGCAGGGATTTCCCATCCGCAGGTTGCAATGCTTGCAAGAAGATTAAACGGAAAGTATCTTGCACCGAAAAGCAAACATCTTGAAAACCGCGTAAAAGAAATAAAAGACGGTACATTTACCGAACTTATTGAAAATCTTATGCAAAAGCCTATCGATGAGATAAAAGAGCTTTATAATAACAGAGAAATTGAGAAATAGGGAGGTATAGAGATTATGTATTCAAAGGAATTTGAAAAATCACTTAAAGCGGTTGAAGCGGCAAGAGATGCAAATATTGCGTATGAGCCTGCCAGAATGACTGCGGACGAAAAGGAAAAGCTGCTTTCTCAATATCATCCCGATTACAAAAGAAGCGAGTTTTCCGAGCTTAAAATTGGACCTAACAAAGGTGAGGAGGTTCCTCATGAGCTTTGCGAAATGCTCCAGGCACATAGTCGCATATCAGCTTCCGATGTTGATTTGAATGATGTAAAATATGATGTTGATGTGCTTATTATCGGCGGAGGCGGTGCCGGTGCTTCGGCAGCAATAGAAGCAGATAAAAAATGCGCTAAAACAATGATTGTTACAAAGCTTCGTATCGGTGATGCAAATACAATGATGGCAGAGGGCGGTATTCAGGCTGCCGACAAGCCGAATGATTCACCTACAATCCATTTTGTTGATGCTTTTGGCGGCGGACATTATGCTGCAAAGCGTGAGCTTTTGGCAAAATTGGTATGTGATGCTCCTGAAGCTATTGAGTGGCTTAATGATTTAGGAGTTGAATTTGATAAAGATTCTGACGGAACAATGATTACGACTCACGGCGGCGGTACATCGCGTAAACGTATGCATGCTGCTAAGGATTATTCCGGTGCGGAAATTATGCGTACTTTAAGAGATGAAGTGTTGAACAGAAATATTCCGGTTGTTGATTTTACATCGGCGGTTGAACTTATCCTTGATGAAAACGGAAAAGCAGCAGGTGCTGTCCTGATGAATATGGAAACTCACGAGCTTATGGTTGCACGTGCAAAGACAGTTATTATTGCAACAGGCGGTGCAGGCCGTATGCATTATCAGGGTTTCCCGACATCAAATCATTACGGAGCAACTGCTGACGGGTTGGTTTTGGGATACAGAGTCGGAGCAAAACTTCTGTATGCAGATACTTTGCAGTATCATCCGACAGGCGCAGCGTTTCCTCAACAGATTTTCGGTGCACTCGTAACCGAAAAGGTTCGTTCTCTCGGAGCAAAGCTGATTAATCGCGACGGAAAAGTATTTATGCATCCGCTGGAAACACGTGATGTTGCGGCAGCTTCCATAATCAGAGAATGCTCGGACAGAGATGAGGGAGTGGACACAGGCAGCGGAAAAGCTGTTTGGCTTGATACCCCGATGATTGAAAAAATCGGCGGTGACGGCACTATAGAAAAAAGAATTCCTGCAATGATGAGAATGTTTGCAAGTTACGGAATTGATATTCGTAAGGAACCGATATTGGTATATCCGACTTTACATTATCAAAATGGCGGACTTGATATTAACGTAAACGGAATGACTACAAATGTGGAAAATCTCTTTGTTGCCGGGGAAGCAGTTGGAGGAATCCACGGACGGAATCGACTTATGGGTAATTCGTTGCTTGATATAATAGTGTTTGGACGCAATGCGGGTCAAAATGCGGCAGACGCGGCAAAAGACGCAAAAATAGGAAAGCTGACTTTGGACCATATAGAAAAGTTTGATAAAGAACGCGAGGCGGCAGGGATAAAGACAGATGCCGTTTCTCCGAAGCTTCTACCAAATTATACCGGAAAAATAAACGAACAATAAGATAAAAAAGACATATGATAGGCCGAAACTGTCGGGTTTAAATCACCCGACAGATTTAGCTTATTTGTTGTGCTTTAAAAGAAAGAGGTTTCATACCGATGAATTTATTTAATGGGGTTATAAGTATATCAAGTGTATCGTACTTGATTTTTTCGATAATGGCAATCGTGTCATTGGGATATATGCTCGGACGTATTACCGTAAAAGGAGTTTCGCTCGGAACTGCCGGTGTTTTTGTTATTTCTCTGCTTTACGGTGCATTTTTTTACGATAAACTGTCAGATGCATTAAAGACTGCAGATATAGCTCAGCAGGGACTAAAAATCGTAGAAAATCTCGGACTTGTATTTTTTGTTACTTCAGTAGGATTTATAGCAGGTCCCAAATTTTTTAAAAACTTGAAAAATAACTTTAAATCATATATATTACTGGGAATTTCGATAATTCTGGCAGGCGGAATTACCTGCGTGGCATGTTATCTTATAGGAAGAAACTTTGAAACGGATAACAGGCAGTTCTTGGCATTGATTGACGGACTGCTGTCCGGTTCTCTGACAACAACACCGGGGTTCTCGGCGGCAAAGGAAACTGTAAAAAATGTGTATGCTGCCGATGCTAATCTTGCAAACGAGCTTGAATCTGCGGTTACGGTAGGGTATGGGATAGCATATTTATTCGGTGTTATAGGTGTTGTACTTTTTGTACAGATTCTTCCCAAAATTGTTCATGCCAATATGGATGAGGAAAGAAAAAAACTTGCGGGAGTTAATCTCGGTACAGCAAAGGAAGATAAAAAAGGACTTATTGACATTGATGATATGGGACTCGGTGCATTCGGAATGGCGGCATTTATCGGGCTTATTATCGGAAATATAAGAATACCGCTGTCATCGCAGGGATTGTCAGGTACATGCTTTTCACTTACGACAACCGGCGGAGCGCTTATTACCGCGCTTGTATTCGGTCATTTTTCTCATGTCGGAAAAGTAAATATAATGCCTCCTAAAAAGACTCTTGAGGTTTTAAGAGAATTGGGACTTATGATATTTCTGATTGGTGCCGGAATTGCCGGAGGAGCTAATTTTGCAAAGTACTTTAAGCCGATATATTTCCTTTACGGAGCATTGATGACGCTTATACCGATGATAATCGGATATTTAATTGCTACAAAATTGCTGAAACTGAGTCTTTTGAATACACTCGGCTCTATTACCGGCGGTATGACAAGTACCCCTGCATTGGGAACACTTATACACGTCGCAAAAACAGAGGATGTTGCCTCTGCATATGCGGCAACATATCCGATTGCACTTTTGGCTGTTGTACTTGTTTCACAGTTTATGATTGTGATATTCGGATAGACAATATTATTTTATAAAGGTGGTAGGAAATGAGACAAACAGAGGTTTCACGGGCGACCATGGGCAGGATACCTGTCTATTTGGAGTATCTGAAAAAAGAAAAGCATTTGGGTGATAATATTTCGGCAACTGCGCTTGCAAAACAATTGGGGCTCGGCGAAGTCCAGGTAAGAAAGGATTTAAGTGCTGTAAGCGGTGCAGGCAGGCCTAAAACCGGATATAATGTGAGCGAGCTGATTGCAGCACTTGAGGAATTTTTAGGTGTGGGAATAAAAAACAAGGTTATACTTGCAGGTGCCGGAAAGCTCGGGCGTGCTTTGCTTGATTACAACGGGTTCGGAGATTATGGGTTGGAAATCACGGCGGCTTTTGATAAGGCTGTTACCGGAAAGGAAAACAGCAGCTTCGGAAAACCGATATATCCCATGGAAGAACTGCCGGATTATTGCAGTAAAAACAAAGTCAGAATCGGAATTATAACTGTTCCGGCATCAGCTGCGCAGGAGGTTGCGGATGAGCTTGTAAAAGCAGGCATTGAAGCAATTTGGAGTTTTGCACCGTGTACATTGTCCGTACCGGATAATATTGTTGTGCAGTATGAAAATATGGCGCTTTCACTTGCATTTTTAAACAAAAAGATATAAATTAAGTATAAGTGTAGTTGCTTTGCTACCGAAAGGAGATTAAAATGAAAATCAGTATTTGTATCGGTTCTTCGTGCCATGTAAAGGGTTCGAGACAGGTTGTCGAACAAATGAGACAGTTGGTGGACGAAAACGGACTGGCAGATAAAATTAACCTTGCAGGCACATTTTGTATGGGGAAGTGCCAGGAGGGAGTATGTGTAACTGTAGATGATAAATTGTTTTCCGTTACTCCGGAAACCGTTACCGGTTTTTTTAACGACGCGGTTTTGCCGGCATTGAAATAATATAAATTCGAGAGCCGGGGAAAGGATAAAATTTATGAGAAAATTTGATACTAAAGTTCAGCACTTAAAATATAAAGTTCTTCGTGAAGTAGCCAGACAGGCATGGAACGGAACATTGCTTGAGGGACTTCCGGATATTCCGAAAATAATTGTGCCGGGGAATACTCCGACAATGCGCTGCTGTGTCTATAAGGAAAGAGCAATTGTAGCTGACAGAGTCAAGCTTGCAATGGGCGGAGATAAAAGCAATCCTAATGTCATTGAAGTTATTGAACCTGCTTGCGATGAATGTCCGATGGGCGGATATGAAGTAACAGATGCTTGCCGTGGGTGTTTGGCACATAGATGTGAAGATGTGTGCAAGCGTGAGGCTATTGTTTTTGACCATAATTATGTTGCACATATTGATAAATCAAAATGTGTGGATTGCGGACAATGCTCAAAGGTCTGTCCGTTTACGGCTATTATTAACCGCCGCCGTCCGTGTCAGAATGCCTGCAAGGTCAAGGCTATTTCAATGAATGAAAATAAAGCGGCAAAAATTGACGATGAAAAGTGTATCGCTTGCGGAGCGTGCGTTTATCAATGTCCGTTCGGTGCAATAACCGATAAATCGTATATCCTTGATGTTATCAATATTATCAAAGAAAGCGAAAATAATACAAAATACAAAGTTTTAGCGGTGGTAGCACCTGCTATCTCGAGTCAATTTACCTATGCCAAACTCGGACAGGTAATATCGGGTTTAAAAGAATTAGGTTTTTATACCGTTATTGAAGCGGCACTTGGTGCGGATATGGTAGCGGAGGCAGAATCAAAAGAGCTCACCGAAAAAGGCTTTTTGACAAGTTCGTGCTGTCCTGCATTTGTGGATTATATTCATAAGGCATTTCCTGATTTGGTACAATATGTTTCGCATAATCTTTCGCCGATGGCAACGATTGCGAAGTATTTAAAAGAGCATGATTCTCCGTGTAAAATTGTATTTATAGGACCGTGTACTGCAAAAAAGGCTGAAATATTAAAGGATGAAGTAAAGCCTTATGTCGATTCATGTATGACATTTGAGGAATTGCAGGCTCTTTTTGACAGCCGTGATTTGGATATAACATCACTGGATGAGGATATTCTTGATAATGCATCTTATTACGGGCGGATTTTTGCAAGAAGCGGAGGTCTTTCCGATGCTGTAAAACAGGGCTTAAAAGAACAAGGTCTTGAAGATTTTGAGCTTAAGGCAGTTCCTTGTGACGGAATAGAGGCATGCAGAGTAGCACTTATGAAGAAAAACCGTAATGTGCTCGACGGCAACTTTATCGAAGGAATGGCATGTGTGGGAGGCTGTATCGGTGGTGCAGGCTGCCTGACTCATGGTGAAAAAAATAAAGCTGAAGTTGACAAATACGGAAGAGAAGCATATGAAAAAACTATTTCGGATGCAATATCGGTTTTAAAGAAATAACTTGTAAAAGGCACTGCAGATATTAATTTTGCAGTGCCTTAATTAAATTAAAGTTTTTTTCGGCAGCCATCAATTTGAATTACCTGACCTGATATATAGCTTGCTTCATCGCTTGCTAAAAAACAAATAAGATTTGCATTTTCCCGATCGGTACCGGTTCGTCCGCAAAATGACAAATCACTTTCAGTAAAATAGTCAATGTCCGGGTTATCCGATGGACTGACGCTTCCGGGGCAGACGCTGTTTACACAAATACCGCTTGAAGTCACCTCTTTTGCAAGAGCTTTTGTAAGAGAGTTCACTGCGCCTTTTGTTGCTGAATAATGAGTCATATAGGCATTTCCGTACACACCGGCAACAGATGATATGTTTACTATCCTTCCGTATTTGTTTTTAATCATTTCCGGCAGAATGGCTTTTGAAAAATATACAGTTCCCATTACGTTTACATTGAAATATTTTACCCATTCTTGTGAAGAAATCTCGGTGAATTTTTTGCTGCTGCGCCACAACGCAGCATTATTAATCAGAATATCAATTTTCCCGAATTGTTTAATCCCGGACTGTACAATTTGATTTACCGTATTTTCATCGCTTACATCACAATCAAAAATAAGCACATCATTTCCGAATTTCCTGATTTCATCTTTAACAGATTCTAATTTTGCGTAATCTATATCCGCCAAAATGAGATTTGCTCCTTTTTCTGCAAGCAGCAATGCGCAGCTTCTGCCTATACCAACTGATGCACCGGTGACGAGTGCTGTTTTACCGTTAAAATTCATTGAATTTACCTCCTTGTTTTGTATTAACTATATTATATCAGCTGCAGAAGCAAAAAAACATATACTATTATATTTTTTTTCAAAACAAAAATGCAGCTTTTAGGCTGCATGGTTCGTTTTATGTAAATATATTTCGCTTAATGGTATTATCGGAGTTGAATTTGTATCCTCTTAAATTCATGTTTGATATTTTTATTTTAACGATATCCTGATTTTGACCGAGCATATGGGAAATTTGTGATAAATTGTATCTCATAACGCAGGCGAGTTCGACTATTTCGCTATCATCAATCAATAAATCCGCTGCAAACATATTTGCTTCATATTCTATTTTTTCCTTTATGTTGTATAACGCATATTCATGCAGAATTTTATTTTTCGCAAAGTCTCTGTGAAGTATGTCATGCCCTATTTCATGCGCGCAAACCAATTTTTGCTCTTCATATGGGAGATTTGCATTCAGAATTATAATGCGTTTTCGTTTAATAACCGTATATAAACCCTTTAAAATCGTAAAATCAGCACTGCTTCTGACCATAATATTATTATCCGAAGCGATTATAAACGGATCATTGACGCCTGATTTTTTGATAAGTGATTGTGTTTTTTTGTAAATTTCATCAGCCAGCAATGAAAACACCGCCTTTTACTTTTTTGACTTGTTCGGCGAATATTTGACGTTTTCTTCTTTTACGGCAAAATATGCCTCCGAAATAGCTTTCATTGCAGCATCCATATCAGATTCGGGAAGATCCCCTCCGGCAAAAAGTCCGCATATTACTTGAGTGATTTCGTTTATATCACGCGCTGCCTTAATTCCGCCGCGTTCATAAGCACTTAAAATATATTCCTCGTCTTCGGTGCGAAAATAATTAACGTCCACGTTAAATATTTCGGCAAGTCTATTGTAGGTTTCCTTTTTCTTCGGATACATATTGGATTTTTCATAATTTTGTATAGTTCTTTTTGTTACACCAAGCATTTTTCCGAGAGTTTCCTGGTTTAGATTTTTATCTTTTCTCAATGCTCTGAGCTTTTCGCCGAATTTCATTAAAATCCTCCTAAGCTATCAGTAAAATAATAACAGTTTATCTATATTATTTTACCTCATTTGTTGCAAAATGTCAAATTATTTTTTTAAAAATTTTAAAATATAGACTTTCTATATTGATTTGGAGAAAGTTTTTTATATTTTTTGAATATTCTGTCAAAATAATTCAGATTCTCAAAGCCGACTCTCTGTGCAATAAAAGAAATGCTTTCATCGGTGTTTTTGAGTAATATTGCGGCTTTGTCGACTCTGAAGCTATTCAGATAATCGATAAAAGACATTCCGACAGCATTTTTGAAAATTCGGCAAAGGTGACTTTCACTTATAAAAAGTTTTTGTGCAAGAGCGGACGTTGATATCTGTTTTGTGTAATTTTTATGTACAAAATCAAGCAGCATATTGATATTTTTCATTCTTGAAAGACGAAGATTGTACTCATATTGTGACAATTCTTCACCTTCGAAATTTTTAATCAAATACGCAATCAAGAGACAAATATTTCCTTTTATAATAATATCGGAGTATTTGTTATTTGATAAATATTCTTCATAAATCCGCATAAAAATATTTGTTATGAATTCATCCTCGGGTATTTTTGATTGTATAATCACATTTTTACAATGGACATCAGAAAAAAGTGACGGATGAATAAGCACACAGATATAATCTACAGTTTCGGGTGCTGTCATATAGTGAAGCTCGTTTGAGTTTACAACGACGGTTTCACTCTTTCTTACACCGATTGATTTGGAATTGCAGGAGAAGGTTCCGCTTCCGCCGAGAATATAGTGTAATTCAATATGTTCATGCCAATGCGGTGCAAACTCGCAGTTTTTATATCGGCGCACTTTTATAGGGAATTTATTTTCAAATTCCGAAATGTCTTCGTATAATGTTATATCATTCATAATCATACCTCAAAATTGTGCTAATAAAAGATAAAAATGTTCATTGATTTTATCTTAGTTTAAGTATATAATAAAACTGTAAAAAAGTCAATAAGGAGATGACATATTATGAAATTGGGAGTTATAGTTCACCTTGATAACAGTAATATAGAGGAAAAGCTAAAACAGGTTAAGGATTTTGGCTTTGAATACTGTCAGCTTTGCTGTTGGAATAAAAAACTGATGACAGAAGAAATTGCAGATAAGGTTAATGAATGCTGCAAAAAATATGCTATTAAAATTTCAACTTTCTGGTGTGGGTGGAGCGGTCCGTCCGTGTGGGATTTTTACGAGGGACCTCTCACACTCGGACTTGTTCCGGCAGAATACAGATTTGAAAGAATGAAAGAACTGATGCACGGATCTGATTTTGCGAAGATGCTTAATGTTGAAAATATTGCAACGCATGCCGGCTTTTTGCCTGAGGTGCCGCAGAGTGAACAATATCGCTCGGTAATTGCAGCTTTGAAGGTTGTTGCACAGCATGTAAAGGATAACGGTCAATATTTCCTTTTTGAGACAGGTCAGGAAACTCCGGTTACTTTAAAGCGTGCGATTGAAGATATCGGAACCGGAAATTTGGGGATTAATTTAGACCCTGCAAATCTTATTCTTTACGGCAAAGCAAACCCTGTGGATGCACTTGACGTATTTGGTGAATATGTAAGAGATGTTCATGCAAAAGATGGATGTTATCCCACAGACGGACATAATTTAGGCGAGGAAAAACCCCTCGGAGAAGGAAAAGTAAATTTCCCGTGTTTTATTAATAAGTTAAAAAAAGTCGGCTATGACGGAACACTTACTATTGAACGCGAAATTTCCGGTGAGCAGCAGATAAAGGATATAAAAGCTGCAAAAATATTTTTGGAGGAGCTGATATGATGAAAATTGCATTAATAGGCATCGGCGGAATGGGCGGAGTCCATTTTAATTGTTATAAAAATATAAAGGACGCCGAAATTGTTGCCGTATGTGATGTACGTACAGACATGGCTAAAGAAAAAGTCAATGATGAAAAAATACATATTTATGAAAGTTATGATGAGCTTTTAAAAAATGAAAATCCTGATATCATAGACATTTGCACACCAAGTTATCTTCATCGGGAAATGAGCATAAAGGCTCTTGAAAAGGGCATAAATGTGTTGTGTGAAAAGCCGATGAGTCTCACAAGCAATGATACAGCAGAAATTTTAAAGGCTGTTAAGAAATCGGGAAAATTGTTCATGACGGCACATGTTGTGAGATTTATGACACCGTACATGTATTTAAAAAATGTAATTGATTCAAATGAATTAGGAAAATTACTGAGACTTGATATGAAACGTATTTCGGAGATTCCGCTGTGGAGCTGGGAGGATTGGATGAGAGATATCTCAAAGAGCGGCGGTACGCCGATTGATTTATCGATTCATGATATCGATTTTATTCAGTATACACTCGGTGAGCCTAAAGAAGTAAGAGGTATTTACCATAAACTGAAAAATAATAATGATTTTATTGTTTCGGAATTTATATACGATGATTGCGTTGTCACGGCTGAAGGCGGATGGTATAATTACAAAATTCCGTTCAATGCCTCATTCAGTGCTGTTTTTGAAAACGGTTCTATGAATTTTGCGGACGGTATTATGGTAAAGAACGGAGAAAAGGTTGAGCTTGATATAAAAGACATGAGTGATGATACCGGAATAAACATATCCGGTGTGGATGGCTACGGCGGAGAAATCGAATATTTTATCTCATGCGTGAAAAATGGTACAATGCCCAAGATTGTTACTCCCGAAAGCTCACAAGCAAGTGTTAAGCTTGTTGAGAGAATTTTAAATAATTCTGTTATTTTATAAATGAAAAGGAATCCTGTCGGGATTCCTTTTCATTTATTTTCAAAGTTTTTCTTGTAATTTATTGTAAAATAGAGTATAATATTTATATATTATACTTGAGAGGAATAAAAGAATGTTTGTAGATAAAGCAAAAATAATCATTAAAGCAGGAAACGGAGGAAACGGCGCAATCGCATTTCATCGTGAAAAATATGTTGCGGCAGGCGGGCCGGACGGTGGTGACGGCGGTAAAGGCGGCAGCGTCATATTTCATGTGGATACGGGTCTTTCGACGCTTGTTGATTTCAGATATAAAAGGAAATATGCCGCAAAACCCGGAGAAAACGGAATGGGAAACCGCTGCAACGGAAAAAAAGGCGAAGATATAATAATAAATGTTCCGTTGGGCACTGTTGTAAGAGATTGTGAAAGTGGTAGGGTTTTAGCAGATTTATCTGATCAAAACAGGGATGTTGTACTTATCCGCGGAGGAAACGGCGGCTGGGGAAACGCACATTTTGCAACAGCAACGCGCCAAACTCCGAATTTTGCAAAGAATGGGCAACCCGGGATTGAACGGGAAGTTACTCTTGAATTAAAACTTTTGGCAGATGTAGGTTTGGTCGGATTTCCTAACGTAGGAAAATCAACATTATTGTCGGTAACCACAAAAGCTGCACCGAAAATTGCAAATTACCATTTTACAACGCTTGAACCGAATTTGGGAGTGGTTGAAATTGCGGAACATATGAGTTTTGTACTTGCTGATATTCCGGGAATAATCGAGGGTGCAAGCGAGGGGGTCGGACTCGGGCATGAGTTTTTAAAACACATAGAAAGAACCCGTCTTTTGATTCATGTCGTAGATGTATCGTTTATAGAAGGAAGAAATCCGACAGAAGATTTTGATATAATTAATTCCGAACTTTCAAAATATAATCTTGAACTTGAAAACAGACCGCAGATTGTTGCTGCCAATAAAACAGATATAATACAAAATCAGGAACTGTATGAACAGTTTAAAGCAGAAATTAAAAAACGCGGATATAAGCTTTTTGAAATATCGGCAGCAACGCGCTCGGGTGTTGACGAGTTAATGAAATATGTTTTTTCAGAACTTCAGAAGCTTCCGCCAATACAAGTATATGAACCGGAAATGGATTTGGAAGAAGAAAACATTATTGACACAACCGAAAAAGGATTTGATATAACAAAAGACGGCTATGTTTATGTTGTATCCGGAACATGGATTGAAGCTGTCGGCGGTAGTGTCAATTTCTCTGATGAGGAGAGTCTTCAGTTTTTCCAGCGTGCATTAAAGAATCACGGTGTTATAGACGCTCTTGTCGAAGCGGGAATTAATGAAGGCGATACTGTAAGAATCGGTGATTTGGAATTTGATTTTGTATGGTAGGGGAGAGTTTATATGCTTAATTCAATAGGCAATTATGTACAAAAAATTCGGGAGGAGCTTCACAGATATCCTGAAACCGATTTTACAGAATTTAAAACAAAAGAAATAATTGAACGCGAGCTTCAAGCTTTGGAAATTGAGTATTGCACTCTTGCAAAAACAGGCACTGTTGCGGTTATTGAGGGAAAATCAGCCGGAAAAACGGTTTTGCTTCGCGCGGATATAGACGGTTTGCCTATTTTGGAAAAAACAGATGTACCGTTTAAATCACTCCGGGAAGGATATATGCATGCATGCGGACATGATGTACACACCGCATGTCTTTTGGGCGCTGCAAAAATTCTTAAAAAAATGCGCGGAGAAATTGAAGGATGCGTAAAGCTTGTTTTTCAGCCGGCAGAGGAGGGAGTCGGCGGAGCAAAACCGATGATAGACGCAGGAGTTTTGAAAAATCCTGATGTTGACGCTGCCTTTGCTATGCATGTCGAGCCTCTTGAGCAGGTAGGAAATATTCAGCTCAGAGATGGTGCGATAATGGCTTCGCCTGACGAGTTTACACTTAAAATAACCGGTGTCGGCGGGCACGGCTCAATGCCGCATAGATGTGTTGATCCTATTGCGGCCGCAGCTGCCGTGATAAATGAATTTCAGAAAGTTGTAAGGACATCGCTCAGTCCGTTTGAACCGTGTGTTGTTTCGGTATGCTCAATTCATTCGGGTACATGCCCAAATGTTATTCCGCAGGAAGCAACTATAGAGGGGACAGTGAGGTCATTTGATGAATCGGTGCGCAGAAAAATTGCTCATATTTTGGAAAGGACTGCAAATGAAGTAAGTTTATCGATGGGAGCAAAATGTGAGTTTGAATTCAGATTCTTATATCCTCCTCTTATAAATAACGGCAGCATGAACATGATTGTTGCAAACGCTGCACGTAAAATTAACAGTATAAAAGAGATAATATATTTGGATAATCCGTCAATGGCAGGCGATGATTTTTCATATTTTGCGCAAAACGTTCCGGCATCATATTTTAAACTCGGAGTGGGAAATGATAAAATTAATTATCCTATACACAGTCCGTATTTTGATATTGATAACAAAGCATTGCAGATAGGTGCGGAACTGATGGCAGAAATTGCAGCAGATTACCTTAATACAGCAAATTGAGGTGTGAAAAATGTTTATTAAAAACCCAAATCTTCCGAATAAAAAAGTCAAATCGGTTCTTATTGATTACAGAGCGCTTAAGACAAAACTTGCGCTCGAGGCATTGGGCATAAAAGTATATACCACACCAAAAGCAGATATTGCATATTCGGCTATATCCGGACATCCGGATATAGCTTTTCACCTTTTGGACGAAAATTCAGCTATAGCGGCACCTCAGACATATGACTATTATTGCAGCTTATTCGGAAAAAAGCATATAATAAAAGGAAAGAAAAAGATAGGAGCAAGCTATCCGGATGATTCAGCTTATAATGCGGCACGGATAGGAAAATATTTTTTTCATAACGAAAAAATCACAGATAAAACAATATTTGAATATTATAAAGAAAAAAGTATAAACTTAATTAATGTAAAACAAGGCTACACAAAATGCTCGATTTGTATTGTGGCGGAAAATGCAATAATTACGGAGGATAAAAAAGCAGCAGATGCCGCAGTAAAAAACGGCTTTGATTCATTGCTTATAACCCCGGGAAATATAAGGCTTCGCGGTTTTCCTTACGGTTTTATCGGCGGCTCGTCAGGAAAGCTCTCCGATAAATTAATTGCGTTTAACGGAAATATAGAAATGCACAGAGACTATGACAAAATAAAATTTTTTTGCTCAGAGCACAATGTGGAAATACTGTCATTGACAAATGATATGGTTGAGGATATAGGTTCAATAATTCCAATTGAATAAAGTAAAAACGGGATGTGAATATGTGAATAAGCAGTTTCAAATTAATTTTCCCACAGGCTGCAAAACAGTAAATTTAAAATCAGATGATGACATAATAAAGCTTGCGCTGATGCTTTCGGCAAATATAATTAACGATTATGAAGAAAAAATAATAGATACAATTATAAAAAATGATTGCTCTGTCTTTGACCCGGATGAACGAAGTCTGATAAAAGATAAAAGCATTAAGAAAATTTCTCATCATAAAAAAGAATTGCAATCGGTCATTTTCTGTGCTTTGTGTAAATATATAAAAGATGAGGATGTAATTAATATAGAGGGATATGTCATTTTTCGCTTGGAAAATTACAAAAAATATCTCGGAAATTATGTTGAAGATGCGGTAAATGAATATATAAACGAAGCCGAGCTTGATGAAATAGCGGATACGCTTGCCTTTTTTGCACAAATGCAGCCGTCCGTGACCGAATTTGTTATTTTATTATATGATGAAGATAAATATATAATTGCAGACGAAAGCGGTGAAGTTTTCCTGTCGCTTGCAAATTACGATAATATTCTTCTTGATATCCTGTTATCAATTTCGCCCGAGCGAATAGCAATAATTAATGCGGACAAATTTGATAATCAATATCTTGTAGAAATGATTATTAAAGTGTTCGGAAGTAAAATAATTTTTGCAAAATACGGACAGAAAGATTAATATTGACCAAAAAAAATAAAGAAAATTTCAATATCCTCTTGTTTTTTTGAAAATTTATGGTATAATAGTATATGAATGTGCTGCATAAATTTGTGTACACGAATGTAAAAGTATTTTGATAAGGAGGGTAAAAAGTTATGGGTACTATGAATGTTATATTTACAGTCCTCCACATTTTAGTATGTGTTTTGTTGATTGTTATAGTATTGCTTCAGGAAGGAAAAGACCCCGGCATGAGAGGTATTTCGGGAGCAGCTCCGGATACAGGTGATTCGTTCTTCAGAAAAAATACAGGCAGAACAAAGAGCGCTATCTTTTCAAAGCTCACGGTTGCTTTGGCAATATTATTTCTGATTACAACAATGGTTTTAGTCCTTATATAATCAAAAAAAGCGGCATAAGCCGCCTTTTTTTGATTATATAAAGAACGAAAAAGAAAGGAACGGTTATATATGAAAAAGAAGATTATTATTGGCTTACTATTGTGTTCTTGTGTTTCTGCATCGGCGTCGGCACAGGACTTTGCTTGGGCAGCAGATGCGGTTGAATATTGCCGTGAAAATGAAATACTGCATGGAATGGAAAACGGAGATTTGGCACTCGGTGATAATATAACAAATGAACAGACTGCAAAAATTTTGGTATCGACATTTATGCCGGATAAAGAGGGCAGCGCGGAAACCGATATTTCAGGGGAGCGTTGGTCTTATCCGTACATTACGGTTTTTAATGATTATACAAAAAATAAAATTACGAATAAAAATATTACCGACTTTTCGACTCGCGAAGAATTCGTTGCAGCGCTTGTACTTTCAAGCGGTTTAAATGAGGGAAACATTCGGAATAAAAATATACTCTCATACAATTATAAAGACAGCGAAAATGTCGGAAAAGAATATGAAAAGCTAATGTGCATTGCAGTCGAACGCGGTTATATGAAAGGTTCGGACGGCAATTTAAATCCGAAAGAGAATATAACAAGAGCAGAGGCATGCTCACTTATTTATCGTGTAATAAGAGCTACAAAAAAAGGAGAAACACTTGATTTGGGAGTAATTCAATCATATACTCCGCTTAAATCGGAATCAAAGGTGAGTAAGGAACAGGCTGTTGCATGGGCAAAAAAATCAAACGCTTCTGATATGTTTATCGAGGCGGCAGAATATTACTGGAAGTACGGCGAGCTTACCGGAATATGCCCGGAAATACTGTATGCCCAGTCTGCGAAAGAAACAAAATTCGGCAATTACGGCGGAAATGTAATTCCGGAACAAAATAATTTTGCCGGCATAAAGGTCGCCGGGGCAACAGGCGATACAACATATGACCATGAAAGCTTTGCAACAATTGAGGATGGTGTAAGAGGTCATTTTAATCATATGATGGCTTATACCGGCGGTGAACCTATAGGCGAACCTCATCAGAGATATTATTCCACTTCAAAAATGCCATGGGCAGGAACTGTTAAGACTTTGGAAGAGCTTGGCGGAAAGTGGTGCCCGGATTTATATTACGGATATAGTATTTTACATGATTATATTGAGCCTATGATGAATACAAAATAAAGGAAAGAAAAATATGCTGATTACTGCAAACGGACTTGAAAAAAGCTTTTCCGAAAGAGTGATTTTTAAAAATGTATCTTTTGGAATCAATGAACATGATAAAATAGGTTTTGTCGGAGCAAACGGTGTCGGAAAATCAACTCTTTTTAAAATACTTATGGGTGAGCTTTCCGCAGATGCAGGTGAATTGTTTAAAAATAAAAATACCGAAATAGGATATTTGGAGCAATACACATGCGCTGACTCATCAAAAAACGTATTTGACGAGGCACTGGAGGTTTTTTCCGGTTTAATTGATATCGAAAATGAGCTTGAGGACATACGCTTTGATTTGGAAAACGGTGCACAGTCAGTAGATTCTTTGGTTAAAAAACAAAATCAACTTAACGAAGAATATCAAAAAAAAGGCGGATTTGTGTTCAGAAATAAAACCCGTTCCACTTTGCTGGGTTTGGGGTTTACTCCGGATGAACTGGAGCTTAAAGTTAATATGCTTTCCGGAGGGCAAAAAACGAGGGTTTCGCTTGCAAAAATTCTTTTATCCGGAGCAAATTTATTACTTTTGGACGAGCCTACAAATCATTTGGATATTGAATCTGTTGAATGGCTTGAAAATTTTTTGAAAAATTATGACGGTGCTTTTATAGTAATTTCACATGACAGATATTTTCTTGACAGGGTAACAAACAAAACATTTGAGCTTGAAAACGGTAATTTTTATCAGTTAAATCTTAAATATTCCGAATTTGCCGAACAACGTGACATAGATAAATTGACTCAGGAGAGAAACTACAGTAACACTATGCGCGAAATAGAAAGACTTGAAAGAGTTGTCGAGCAGCAAAGACGATGGAATCGCGAAAAGAATATAAAAACGGCTGAAAGCAAGTTAAAGGTAATAAAAAAACTCAGAGATTCACTTGTTAAACCGGCAGACGAAGCGCAGGCGGCAAGTTTTTCTTTTAAAGCATGTCCGGGAGGCGGAGACAATGCGCTCATAACGGAAGATTTATGCATGTCATTTGAAGATAATATGTTGTTTGAAAATATAAATATTAATATCCGTCGCGGTGAAAAGATTTTTTTGATAGGCCCTAACGGCTGCGGGAAAACAACTTTTTTAAAAATTATTCTTGGTATCATCAGCCAAACACGCGGTGAATACAGAATCGGCGCAAATACTCATTTGGGTTATTATGACCAGCTTCAGGAAAGTCTTGATTTGAACAAAACAATTATAGATGAAATCTGGGATTCGTACCCGAAACTTACACAAACAGCAGTAAGAAATGCCCTTGCCGCATTTTTGTTCAGAGGTGAAGATGTTTTTAAGGAAATAAAAAGCCTTTCCGGTGGTGAGCGGGCAAGAGTTGAACTTGTTAAGCTTATTTTAAAGGATGTAAATTTTCTTATTTTGGATGAACCTACAAACCATTTGGATATTGAATCAAGAGAAGCATTGGAAAAAGCACTGGCAGAATATGACGGAACATTGTTGATGGTTTCTCATGACAGATATTTTATAAACAGTCTTGCAACGCGGATTATAAGACTTGAAAGAGATAAGGCGGTTTCATGTCCCGGAAATTATGATGATTATATTGATAAATATAAGCAATCCGCCGAAATTGAAAAAGAAAAATCAAGTGGATCGGAAAACTATAAAGAACAAAAAAGAATAGAAGCTGAAAAAAGGAAAACAAAAAACAGATTTAAAAAAGTTGAACAGGAAATATTTGAACTGGAAGAAACAATCGATAAGCTTAATGAAGAATTGTTGCTTTATGCTACCGATTATGTTAAATCAGCCGAACTGTCGGAGGATATATCAAAAAAAGATTTTAAGCTGAAAGAACTTTATACGGAATGGGAAGAATTGCAGACAGAGATGGAGGATTGATTTATGAGAGCTGTTGTTCAAAGAGTAACAAATGCATCGGTTACGGTTGATGATAGAATTACAGGGGAGATTGGTGGCGGTTTTTTAGTATTTCTCGGTGTTTATGATGAGGATAATGATGAGGATATTTCTTATTTAGCAGATAAAATAACAAATTTGCGCGTGTTTGAAGATGAAAACGGAAAAATGAATTTAAGCCTGAAAGATGTTTTGGGCGAACTATTGATTGTTTCACAGTTTACACTTTGCGGTGATTGCAGAAAGGGAAGACGACCGAGTTTTGATAAAGCAGGAAAGCCGGATTATGCAAAAAACATGTATGAAAAGTTTATCAGTTATTGCAGAGGAAGCGGTATTTCTGTTTCAACAGGAGTTTTCGGGGCTGATATGAAGGTTAAACTGCTGAATGACGGTCCGGTTACACTCTTGCTTGACAGTAAAAAAATATTTTAAAGCTGCTAAAAAATAATATGTTGTTGTTCAAAAAAATACACAAAAAAGCTTGACAAATTAATAAATTCATTGTATAATTGTTTTGTAAATTATTTTTTGGGAGGAATTTTATTATGAAATTTAAAAAAACGGTTTCGCTTACTCTTGCAGCTATTTTATTGGCGGCTGCATCGGGCTGCGGTTCAAACGGCGAGAAAAAAGGAAAAATTAATCTTAAAGTAGGTCTTTGGCCGGACGAAACAACTCCGGAATCACTGGCAACTCAGAACAAAACAAAGGATGAATTTATGGCGGCTAACCCCGATATAAATATCATCGGTGATACATACAAATACGATACAAAAACATTTACAATGAAGGCCTCGGCCGGTCAGCTGCCGAATATGTATAAGCCGTGGTTTACCGAAATTCAGCAAATTATAAAACAGGGGTATGCTGCGGATATTACGGACGCTATGAAAGCTCACGGCTTTGATACGGGACTTAACCCTGAGCTTATCAAATTTGTAACGGGTGAGGATGGCAAAATCTACGGAATCCCTACCGATGCATATATGCAATCGCTTTATATTAATAAGGCTATTTTCAAAGAAGCAGGTTTGGTGAATGCTGACGGAAGTATAAAAGAACCGGATTCGTGGCAGGAGCTTGCAGAATTTTCACAGATTATCAAAGAAAAAACAGGCAAGGCAGGCTTTGCGTTCCCGACAACAAATAACTGCGGCGGCTGGCAGTTCTTAAATATTGCCTGGGCATTCGGTACGGAATTTGAAAAGCAAAGAGATGACGGCACATGGGAAGCAACCTTTGATACAAAGGAGACAAAAGACGCTTTGCAGTTTGTTAAGGATTTGAAATGGAAGTATAATGCGCTTTTGGACGATACCGTTATTAACCAGGATGATATGTATAAGTATTTTGGTTCTGAACAGGCTGCGATGATGATTAGAAATGTTCCTTACAGCGGCTATTCATATGGTTTGGACAATTCAAAACTGTATGCTACAAAGATGCCAAAAGGTGACGCAGGAAGATTCACTCAAATGGGCGGAAACCTTTGGATGTTCTCTAAGAACTCAACTCCGGAGCAAATTGAAGCAGGCTTTAAGTGGCTTGAATTCACAGGCTTTGCACCGGAAATGACGGCTGAACAGGAACAAAAATTCAGAGAAGATTGTCAAAATACAATTACCAATAACGGAGTAATTGTAGAAAGAGATTCCTTTGATATTTGGACAAATCCTGAGACGCTGGAAAAGAGACGCGCAATCAGAAAAGAATTTGCAAATGTTGACTATAACGACTACAAGAACTACTTTGAGGCAACAGACGTTGAAGTAAAGCTGGAGCCGGCAGCTTGTGCACAGCAGCTTTATGCAGTGCTTGATGGTTGTATCCAGGAAGTTATCACAAACGAAAATGCGGATGTTGATAAATTGATTTCAGACGCTTGCAAGGACTTCCAGGCAAATCACTTGGATAAAATGTAATTTTGTTCAATTAAAAATATAAATGGTATGAATTTAATTATTCATACCATTTATTATTTTTGAAGCATAATCAGTATCAATTTCTTCAAAATTAAAGCTTTTGTATTTAATTCCGCTTTTTCTTATTTCGTCGTAAAGTGTATTATAGGTTGAAATAGGAACTTTTGAAGTATAGCACATACCGTCGGAACTGTCACGAACAAGAAATTCGAGATTATCACTGTCCTTTTTTCCGAACACTGCTATTCGGTTAGCAGCCTTATCCGGTTCCTGTGACAAAATCAAAAGTTTTATCAGCTCGGTTACTTTATCATGCAGCCCGGAGTCAAAAACCAGTATTTTCTCAAGAAAAGTATTATAATCAGAAACAAAACGCAGATTGTAACTATCGTACTTTTTTATTTCATCATTTTTCTCAAAATTATTTTTAAGATTAGTAAACAATTTTTTTCTTAATTCTGTATCGTTACATGGAACGAAGGAAATTAAAAGCTTTTTATCTTCATCATGATATAAAAGCGGATTGGGCAGAAGCGCAGTTTGACCGCAAATATCACAGCGAAGAATATTTATTTTTCCTGCAAGCAAATCCTTTTTTAAATCAGGACTATCTGAAACAGTAATAGAGTTCCAGACACACATTTCATGAAGCTGACCGCATTTCGGACATTTTATTGATTGTTTTGTGTTAATACTCATTTATTCCTCCGATATTTTGAAACGGCACATTTCTGTGCCGTTTCTCTTATATAAGTTTATTAAACTATGCCTTGTGCCATCATAGCGTCTGCAACCTTCATAAAGCCTGCAATGTTTGCGCCGGATACAAGATCCTTTTTGCCGTTGAATGATTTATCGTATTCATCGGCAGCTGAAGAAGCAGCTTTATAAATGCTTATCATAATGTTATGGAGCTTTTCATCAACCTCTTCAAACGTCCATGACAGTCTCTGAGAATTCTGACTCATTTCAAGAGCTGAAGTAGCAACACCGCCTGCATTTGCAGCTTTACCGGGAGCAAAATATACACCGTTTTCCTGCAAGTATTTTGTAGCTTCAAGCGTTGTAGGCATGTTAGCTCCTTCTGCAACGAGCATGCAGCCGTTTGCAACCAAAGCCTTTGCATCATCGAGATGAAGTTCATTTTGCGTAGCACAGGGAAGAGCAATGTCGCACTTAACAGTCCAAATTCCTTTGCCCTCATGGTATTCGGCATTTGGTCTGTATTTGATATATTCTTTAATTCTTCCTCTGTTTACTTCCTTGATTTCTTTTACAGCATCAAGATCAATACCGTCTTTATCGTAAACCCAACCGTTGGAATCTGACATTGCAACAACCTTTGCACCATAGCTTTGAGCTTTTTCAACAGCATAAATTGCAACATTTCCGGAGCCTGAAACAACAACAGTTTTGCCGTTGTAATCTGTACCGAGATCAGACAGCATTTCTTTTGCAAAGTATACCAATCCATAGCCGGTTGCCTGAGTTCTTGCCAGAGAACCTCCGTATGTGAGTCCTTTTCCTGTAAGAACGCCTTCATACACATTCTTTAGTCTCTTATATTGACCGAACATATATCCGATTTCTCTTGCGCCTGTACCGATATCGCCTGCAGGAACATCAGTGTCTGCACCGATGTGTCTGAACAGTTCTGTCATAAAGCTTTGGCAGAATGCCATTACCTCGCGGTCTGATTTACCCTTAGGGTCAAAATCCGAACCACCCTTGCCGCCGCCGATAGGCAGAGTTGTAAGTGAGTTTTTAAATACTTGCTCAAATCCCAAAAATTTAATTATACCAAGATTTACTGACGGATGAAGTCTGATACCGCCTTTATATGGACCGATTGCAGAGTTAAACTGAACTCTGAAACCTCTGTTTACTTGTACTTTACCATTGTCGTCAACCCAGGGAACTCTGAACATGAGTTGTCTCTCCGGCTCAACCATTCTTTCCAAAAGCCCGGCTTTTTCAAATTCGGGATGTTTTTCGAAAACCGGCTCCAGTGTTGTTAAAACTTCTGTAGCAGCTTGAATAAATTCAGGCTCATTGGAATTCTTTTCTTTTAATTTTGCCAAGACATCTTGTGCGTATGACATAATAAAAGCCTCCTTATTAAATTGTATTTAATATGCAAATTAATATTTGTATACCACAAATAATTTTACCACTTTTATTGTTGTTTTGCAATATTTTTTTTAACAATCGTGCAGATATTATTAATTTTTTACAAATTTTGTTTTCTTTCGCCTTTTCATTCCGATAAAGTTTTCAATACATAACTTTTTTGAAAAAACAAACGGATAACATAAAGCACATAAAATCAATGCCGCAAAAACATCGATAATAGAGTGTTGTTTAAGATAAACCGTTGACATACTTATCAATATTGCAGCAAAAACAAACAAGAATCTTTTAAAAGCAGTACACAAATTTTTGTCGTTCCATGCAGCGAGTACAACTGCGACCGAATTTATTACATGAAGCGACGGGCACACATTTGTATTTGTGTCAAATGCATAAAGCTTAGCTGCTATTACTGTAAAAATATTATGTCTTTCAAATACGGTCGGACGCAAATTTTGCGCGGTCGGATAAATTGCGTATATTAAAAGAGTGATTGTGTTTGTAATAATAATATACCACATGAATTTCTTGAATGTATCTATATTAAAAAGAAGCGAATAAAGCAGCATTCCTATAAGAAATACAAACCAAAAATAGTAAGGAATTATAAAATATTCGCAAAACGGTATAAGTCCGTCAACAGTACATTCGACATAGTGATAATCGGTATTTACAAGCCTTTCCAGCGTGAAAAACGCAATCCCGTACAACGGCCAGTACAAAAGAAGCCACAAGTGGGAAAATTCCGGTGTTTTTAATTTTTGAAAAGTCAGCTTTCTGTAATCGGCTGCGAATTCGAGTTGTTTCATTTTAATGTATTACCCCTCAGTTTTTCTTAGTTTTTCTCTTTTTATCATTTTCTCGCATATTATGAGCAAATGCGGACGATTATATCTCTGAACAAAAATAAAAGGCAGGTTGCCTAATATGCATAAAATCCATATCAAAACGCCTTCTATGCTTTTCCAAATCCAGATGTTGCCGATTGACACCACGCATAATATCCAGTGAATCGCTTCGGCAACGCAAGTTTCTTTCACAAGCGAATATACATCTCCGGAATTTGATGAAAGAGGGAGCTGTTTGGGAAGAATTATTTTCATAATTTTGCTCATATCGATCAGCTCATCTTTCCATTTTCGGATATTTAGCTTATCATAGATTTTGCCTCCGTTTTCAAATTTGAAAGGTTTGTAAGGGAATTTATCTTCATGAAAGAGACCCCTCGGCATAAGCGCGCCTGCGTAAAAGGAGATAAGACCTGTAATGGCCACATATATAATGCTGAATAACAATTCCATTACGAATCCTTGCCTCCTATATCTATGAGTTCATCTTTGTGCCTGAAATATGCAGTAAAATAACTCATTAATGATACAATCATAAAGAAACCGCAAATAATAATGATTGAATTAACAGCTTTGGCAGACATTTCAGGAAATACGATAAGCAATATCATACTGATAAACAGAACGGTAGTGCAGACCTTTCCGCTCATTTTTGCGCCGCTGAGCATCTTTCCTCTTTTTAGGTTAATAATTCCCATTATTGCCATAAAGCCCTCTTTAATAAGAAAAAAAGTTAAAAGTATCCGCATATTGTTATATTGCATGCTCAGACATATCATTATAATTCCCTGAGTTGCCTTGTCGGCGATCGGGTCAAGAATTTTCCCGACCCGGGAAATCATATTAAATTTTCTGGCAATAATTCCATCCAGCATATCAGTCAGAGAGGAAATAATCAAAAGTCCGCCGGCAAGCCAATAATCGGACGGTTTTTGAGCATTAATATATATGTAAACATATATGGGTATCAAACTCAGTCTGAACAGACTCAGTATATTCGGGATTGTAAAAACTTCTCTTTTGTTCATTTTAATCTCCGTTCTGCCGCTGCAACAGCATATTTATCATATTACATCCCTTATATTATAGCCGATAAAAATGTACTTGTCAATGAAAAACAGTCTTTTGTAATTAATTTGAAAATTTTCTTTACTTATTCTCTGAAAAGTAGTATAATATAAAAAGAAAATTAATTGTTTGAAAGCGGAGATATACAATGATTACTGATATGACAGAGGGCAGTCCACGCAGAATTCTTTGGAAATTTTCACTGCCGATTTTACTGAGTTCTATTTTTCAGCAGTTTTATAATATGGCTGATAGTGCAATAGTCGGAAAATTTGTAAGTGAGGAGGCATTGGCGGCTGTCGGTGCTTCATATCCGGTAATTATGATTTTTATGGCTGTTGCTATTGGCAGCAATATCGGCAGTTCAGTTATTATTTCGCAAAGTTTCGGGGCAAAAGATTATTATAAAATGAAAACCGCTGTCAATACAGCAATAGTTGCAACAATTGTAATCAGTCTTGTGCTTACTTTGACCGGAATATTGTACTGCGGAAATATTTTGGAATTGCTGAAAACCCCGTCTGATATAATAAAATCGGCAAATACATATCTTAAGATATATACGGGAGGATTATTATTTTTATTTATATATAATATTTCAAACGGAATTTTTACTGCTTTGGGAGATTCAAAAACACCGCTTTATTTTTTAATTGCATCATCGTTGGGAAATGTTATTCTGGATTTGGTTTTCGTTATTACATTCAAAATGGGCGTTGCCGGTGCTGCTTTGGCAACCTTTATTGCACAAGGTGTGGCAGCAGTGCTTGCCTTTTGTGTTCTTTTGAGAAAGCTCAAAAAAATAAAAATTTTGCAAAAACCTAAGCTTTTTTCACCGGAGCTTTTTGCAAAAATTGCACTTGTTGCACTTCCGAGCATTTTGCAGCAAAGCTTTGTATCGGTCGGAAACCTTTTTATTCAGCTTATTGTAAACGGTTTCGGTTCATCTGTTATTGCAGGCTATTCAGCTGCAATAAAGCTAAATACATTCTATGTGACATCATGCTCTGCATTTTCATCTGGCGTATCGTCGTATACCGCTCAGAATATAGGTGCAAAAAAATATGACAGAATCCCGGGAGGGTTTAAAGTCGGCATATTTATGTCATTGGTTGTTGCCGCTCCGTTTATTGTTTTCTATTGCTTTTTCGCAGATACTGCCCTTTCCTTGTTTATAAAAGATTCGGTATCGGAGGCACAGGAGGTTGGCAAAGCATTCCTGAGGATAGTTTCACCATTTTATATTCTTGCCGGTGTAAAGCTGATGTGCGACAGTATTTTAAGGGGAGCAGGCTCGATGCTGACTTTTACAATAGCTACCTTTACGGATTTGATAATCAGAGTAATTCTTGCATTTATTTTCTCAGGTATCATCGGAACAGACGGAATATGGTGGAGCTGGCCTATAGGGTGGATTGTAGGAACGGCATTGTCTTTCGGATTCTATTCTTCGGGAATATGGCGAAAAAAAGGCTTGTAATTATAATAGGTATTGTAAAGAAATTAACTTTACAAATAGCCAATATTGTAAAGCTAAATTCTTTACAATTAACATAATATCTGCCAAATTTAAAAAAGCAGATAAATAACAAATTTTTATAAAATAGGAGTGTTTAAATGAAAAAAATCGAAGTTGAAAAAACAGACAGGTATTTGGGGTATCAGTTGTATATACCGGAGGATATGTCCCGCGAAATTCCTCTTTTGATTTATTTGCACGGTGCCGGAGAAAGAGGTGACAGAAAAAAGCAGCTGGAGCATCTTGAACGCCACGGTGTACCGCGTGTAATAAAAGAAGGACGGGAGATTCCGGCGGTTGTTCTTTGTCCGCAATGCCCGGAAATGTTTGTCTGGAATAATATTGTTGAAAAAGTGAAAGAATTAATTGACAAAACAGTCTCGGAATACGAAATAAAAAAAGACAGAATCTGTTTAACGGGTTCAAGCATGGGCGGTTACGGTACTTGGGAGATGGGGATTACATATCCTGATTTTTTTGCGGCAATTTCTCCTGTGTGCGGCGGCGGAATGCAATGGCGTGCATGTAAACTTGTAAATACGCCGGTCATTGCTTATCATGGAGATATTGATGATGTGGTGGAACCGATTAATTCAATAATGATGGTATCGGCAATCAATCGAAACGGAGGCAGTGCAGAACTTAAATTTCTTCACGGATTCGGGCATAATGACGGAATTTATGAAGCGTATACAAATACGGATTTAATTGACGTGCTGCTGAAAAAAAGAAGAACAAATTTTGAGCCGGTACAAGAGGTGTGCGCAGATTGTTTTAATATATAAAAAATCATGTATAATGCATATGTCTGTATGTGAATAATGTTTCTTGACATTTCATTAAAAAATAAGTATAATTATATTCATGTACAAGATGGGTGTATATACGGAGGTGATTTTTAATGAAAAAGTGCATGGATTCCGAAAATCTGCATAACAGATTAAGCAGAATAATCGGTCAGATACAAGCAATAGACAGAATGATAGATCAGGATATACCTTGTGAAGACATTTTGTCGCAGATAAATGCGGCAAAATCTGCTTTGCATAAGGCAGGGCAGGTGGTTCTTGAGGGACATTTAAAGCATTGCGTCCGTGACGGTATTGAGCATGGAGATGCCGATAAAACAATAGAAAGTTTTGCAAAAGCGGTCGAACGCTTTGCTAATATGAAATAGCTTGAAATAAAAACAGTCATAATTTTATGGCTGTTTTTATTTTTACTCTTGGCAAAACATACCCATGGGGGTATAATAAGAATATACCCATATGGGTATATATTGTAAAGGAGGTTTTGCTATGAAAGAATTCATAGAAAAATTAGAACGTTTTATAGAATGGGGAGGGATGAAAAAAGACATTGTATGCCTTATTTTGTCGGGAATATCATTGTTTTTGAGTATTATTGATTCCCCTATGCCCATCAACCCGGCATGGATTGCGATAGTTTTATGCGGAGTGCCGATTATTCTGGAGGCAATTATAGGTCTTGTTACTGCTTTTGATATAAAAGCTGATGTACTCGTATCTCTTGCACTTATTGCCTCGGTTTGCATAGGTGAAGATTTTGCTGCTGGAGAAGTTGCTTTCATTATGCAGCTTGGCGCATTGCTCGAAGATTTAACCGTGTCGAAAGCGAAAGCAGGAATTGAAAAGCTTATACATTTAACCCCTAAGACCGCCCGTGTGATTTCGGGCAGTGAGGAAAAAATCATTCCTGCCGAAAATGTAAAAATCGGTGATATTATTAGGGTTTTACCGGGAGAAAGTATTCCCGTTGACGGCATAATTATATCAGGGCAAACCTCGGTAAATCAAGCGGTAATGACCGGTGAATCACTTCCTGTTGACAAAATGCCGGGCGATGAGGTGTCAAGCAGAACCGTTAACCAATTCGGTGCATTTGAAATGAAAGCAACAAAGGTCGGCGAGGACAGTATGGTTCAAAGAATGATTAAACTTGTTCAGTCAGCGGACGCGGGAAAAGCAAAAATTGTCGGAATTGCAGACAGGTGGGCAACCTGGATTGTTGTTATTGCTTTATCTGCAGCAGCTTTAACCTGGCTTATCACAGGTGAGATTATACGAGCTGTCACAATACTCGTTGTATTTTGCCCGTGTGCTTTGATTCTTGCAACCCCGACAGCTATTATGGCTGCAATCGGCAACGCAACAAAACATGGTTTTTTGGTGCGTGAGGGTGACGCACTTGAAAGGCTTGCAAAGGTATCAAAAATAACTTTTGACAAAACAGGTACTAGCTGCAAATGTCGGAATCGCAATGGGGGGGTATCGGAAGTGACATAGCTATAGACGCCGCAGATATTGCTTTGGTTGATGATGAGGTAAAGGAGCTTCCGCACCTTATAATGCTTTCCAAACGTATGATGACAACCATTAAATGTAATCTGACATTCTCTATGGGACTTAATTTCGCGGCAATAGCTCTTGCAATTACCGGTATGCTGAATCCTGTTATCGGTGCATTGGTGCATAACGCAGTGTCGGTATTGGTAATTATTAATTCGGCATTTTTATTGAAGTGGATGAAAAGAAAATGATTTTTAATGTAATTGGTTTGGCAATCGGTTTGGCGATTTTAATTGCCGGAATATTTTATTTAATTAAAGAGAAAAGTGATAATGAATCGGTCAAAATATACACTATCATCAGCATTATAGGCGGAGTGATTTTTATTGCATTCCTATTGAAAAATATATTTTCACTTTAAGTGTATTCATTTTATTTGCAATTCAACAAATTGTTGCCTTCAGAGCAATTTTGTGGTATAATATTATAGGGTATGTTTGTAATATGAAATCAAATTTATAACCAAAGGCGATTAAATTTTATGATTTAAGAAGGTGCTTTTTTTGATTATTAAAGATAAAAGAATAGATAGAGGCAATGGGTTTGATTGGGGAAGAGTATCTTCCGATTATGCAAAATACAGAGATATTTATCCGCAGGAGTTTTACAATAAAATCATTGATTTAGGGCTGTGCAAAGATGGGCAGGCGATTTTGGATATAGGAACAGGCACGGGTGTTTTGCCGAGAAATATGTATTCATATGGCGCAAAATGGTGCAGCATTGATATTTCAGCCGAACAGATAGAACAGGCAAAGCGTCTGTCGGACGGTATGAATATTGACTATTATGTTTCGTCTGCCGAAAATGCAAAGTTCCCGGATAATTCATTTGATGTTGCCACTGCTTGCCAATGTTATTGGTATTTTGATCACGAAAAACTTGCTCCAAAGCTTTTTGATATGATAAAACCTGACGGATATGTTGTTTTTCTCTGTATGGAGTGGCTTCCTTTTGAAGATAAGATTGCAGGTGCAAGTGAAGATCTTGTGTTAAAATATAATCCGAATTGGAGCGGAAACGGTTCAACAATGCAGCCTATCTCGATTCCACAGGCGTATAAAGAAAAGTTCAGATTGGCTTATCACTCTGAATATAAACTAAAAGTTCATTTTACCCGTGAAAGCTGGAACGGAAGAATGAAGGCTTGCCGAGGTATAGGCGCTTCTTTAAACGAAAAAGAGATTAATTTATGGGAGCAGGAGCATATGGCGCTGCTTGGTAATATAGCACCATATGAATTCGATGTTTTGCATTATGTGGCTATGGCAGTTATGAAAACCAATAAATAAACAGACAGGAATGCAGTTTGAGTGCAGACAAATAACCGTTTACTGACAGGAGGAACTTTAAATGATTTATACATATGAATATGATTCACCGCTCGGCATGATAACACTTGCTTGTGACGATGAGTTTATTACAGGTCTTTGGTTTGATGGTCAAAAACATTTCGGAAATATATTGCCTGAACAAACAGAGAGAAAAGATATGTATCTTTTTCAAACCGCAAAACGCTGGCTCGATATATATTTTTCCGGTAACGAACCCGATTTTTTACCGCCGCTTCGGTACGATTCCACCCCTTTTCGCAAGGAAGTCTGCGATATTATGCTGACAATTCCTTATGGAAAAACTATGACTTACGGCGAAATTGCAGCGAAAATTGCGAAGAAAAAAGGTATCGCAAAAATGTCCGCTCAGGCAGTTGGCGGCGCTGTAGGACACAATCCGATTTCTTTGATGATTCCATGCCATCGCGTAGTCGGCACAAGCGGCAGTCTGACGGGGTACGGCGGCGGAATCGAACGAAAGGTCAAGCTGCTGGAACTCGAACGAGTCGATATGAGCAGCTTTTTTATTCCAAAGAAAGGCACTGCACTGTGATAGGAGATAAAAAAATGATTATTTCAACATCTGTAAAAAAAATGATTGATTTCTACGATGGTAACCTTCATGATATTGCTCACTTTTTAAAGGTCTGGGCATATGCCAAAACAATCGGAGAACAGGAAAAACTTGATTCACATACCATGAAAATTCTTGAGCTTGCAGCTGTTGTTCACGATATTGCATGCCCTCTTTGCCGAAAAAAATACGGTAATACAAACGGTAAAAATCAGGAACTTGAAAGCCTGCCGCTTGTGGATGCATTTTTTTCGGATTTATCTCTGCCTGCTGAAGACATAGAACGAATTTCGTGGATTGTTACACATCATCATACATATACAAATGTAGATGGGCTTGATTATCAAATTTTATTGGAATCTGATTTTCTGGTTAATGCAGAAGAAAGCGGCTATAAAAATTCTGTTGTTGAAAGTGCAAAAAAGAATGTATTTAAAACTGCAACCGGAATCAGTTTGCTTGAATCAATATATTTGAGAGGTACTGAAGCATAGCTGCTACCGCAATAACAAACTCTTAATATACGAATTAAATTTGAATGTTCTACAAGAAAAGAAGTTTTTAAAGTAATAATAAATTATAGTTAAAAAAACCGTATTTTAAATAATATTTTTCTTTGAGTTAATGTATTGACAAATCACATATAGTATGTTAGAATGGATTTAGTTAAATAATTTAATTAAAAGGAGAGTACGATGAGAGATTTTATTGATGAAAAAGTTCGCCTGACTTGCGAAAGGCTGTGGAAACTTTCACAAAAGACAATTTATGAAATTCCGAAGATGAAATATATACCGTGTGGGTATAAATCCGGCAATCCGATACCAATGCCGGATGAAACCTGGCACGAGTTTGAACGAGGTGATTTTCTTATTGGTGCGGACAAACACTTTTGGTTTTATACTGAATTTAAAACCCCGTCTGCCGAAAAAGATAAGGAAGTTGTATTTGAGCTTAAAACAAGTAATGAGGGCGAATGGGATGCAACCAATCCTCAGATTATATTGTATTTAAATGGTGAAATTGTATCCGGAATGGATATAAACCACAGACGTATCTTTCTAAAACCGGAAACGGAATATAAAGCATTGATGTATTTATATACAGGCAGAATGGAAGGCCGCATAGATTTTATTGCAGATTTGAAACTAATTGATTTAAAAATACAGAAACTATATTATGATATGCAAGTTCCTTATGAAGCTGCAATATGCTATGGCAAAAAGGAATATCCGTTTATTCGCAGCATGAAGCACCTTGAGCAGGCGTGCAATATGATTAACTTTTCAAGGGAAACTGACAGCGAAGAATTTATTCACGGGATAGAAGCCGCTGATGAGTATATGGTAAGGGAATATTATGAAAAAGTATGCGGAAACTCTGAGGCGGTTGTAAGTCTTATCGGTCATACTCATATAGATGTGGCATGGCTTTGGACTCTGGATCAAACAAGAGAAAAAGTGCAGAGAACATTTTCAACCGCATTATCTTTAATGGACAGATATCCCGAGTATGTTTTTATGTCATCACAGCCTCAGCTTTATGAGTATTTGAAGGAGGAGGCTCCGGAGCTTTATGAGAAAGTAAAACAGAGAGTTGTGGCTTGAGGCGGACTGCAATTTATGCTCCGGCGAAAGTCTTGTCAGGCAGATACTGAAAATATGAATATATCATCTATATATGACAAAGATTGTGACCGTGAGATAATAAAGGAACATGAAAGTGCAAACCGTCTTCAGGTATTTGAAGACAGACCATTCCATGATGATAACTGGGAAGTGACTGATTTTTATCAGGACAAAATGGAAGAGATAAATTCATTTGTAAGCGTTAATACAATAAAAGGCTTAGGTTATGGCGGTTTCAGAGTTACCAGGGAGTATAATAAGTCAAAGATTGTTCAGGATATTGTTGTATATTCGGAGGATAGAAGAATAGATTTTAAAACTTTTGCAGATTGGCACGAAAATCATGTTCTTCTGAAAGCTTCTTTCCCGACCGACATTCATTCAACAAAAGCAACATATGAAATTCAGTTCGGAAATGTTGAACGGAATACGCATAAAAATACAAGCTGGGATGCAGCAAAATTTGAGGTTTGTGCGCAGAAATGGGCAGATATTTCAGAAGAAGGATACGGAGTAAGTATTCTTAATAATTGCAAATACGGATATAGTGCCGAGGGCAGTGAAATAAAACTTACACTGATTAAGTGCGGTACATTTCCGAATACGGAAGCGGATCAGGGTGAGCATAGCTTTACTTATACGCTTTTGCCTCATAAAGACGGTTACAGACAGGGTAAAACTATTGAAGAGGCATATCTTTTGAACAGACCGCTTGAAACCGCATATGCAAGAGGAAAGGGAACCCTTGCGGAAAGTTTTAGCTTTGCAGCATGTGATTCGCCTAATATTGTAATTGAGACTGTTAAACGTGCCGAAGACGGCAGAGGGTTTATCATAAGGCTGTATGATGCGTGGGACAAAAAATCTAAACCGGTAATTAAGTTTGGACTTCCGATAAAAAAGATTAGCCTATGTGATATGATGGAAAATGATCTGGCAGAACTTGGGGAAGGCGATGAACTTTGCCTGAAAGTTAATAATTTTGAAATCGTGACATTAAGAATAGAACTGTAAACCAAATTACTTTACACATATATTTATCTGTAAAGTAATTTGGTTTACAGACAAATAGTGAAAATAACGGATTAAGCGCAATATAACTTAAAAGCACATTGTCTTTATGAGTTATATTGCGCTTTTTTTGTTTATGTTATATTTATTGGCATAAATGCCAAAAAAATGCTTGATTTCTGCATTATTGCTTTTTCATGCCCAATTATTGCATTTTTTGAGATAACAATTGACATTCATATTTGATTGATATACAATAAGCATAAAGGATATAGTTTCAACGTGACATAATTTGTCATAACGGACAATATTCCGAGTGCTTGAACGGTTTTAATTAAAGCACATTTGAGAGATATTAAATGGTTATCTCCGAAGGTAAACGCAGACTTGGCTGAATTGTGCGCTTTTGTTTGCAAAAACTATATAACACGAAAGGATAGGAAAATCAATGAAAAAAGCCTTATCATTATTATTGATTGCAGGATTGCTGTCAGCGCAGGCAGTATACGCAAAAGATATTGAAATCAGCAGCAATAATAAAAAAATTACTGTAACTGCGCAGCTGGAACCGTCATCATACGGCTTCATGATTGCCGCAAAGCAAGGAGAGGATATCAACAACAATAATAATGTTTTTGCGGTTTTGGAACAACAATCCGATGAAAACGGAAATGTCATCTTTTCATTTGATATGCCGCAGGAACGAAATGGGCAGGCAACTGACGGAATTTATGATGTTTTTGTAAAACAAAACGGGAAAAACGTTTTAAGTGATAGTTTTGCATATGCTACGGAACAGAGTAAAAGTAATTTGATTTCTCAGCTTAAAAATGCACAGGATGCCGCAACAGTAAAAGAAATTATGTTAAACGCTGACAATCTTATAGCACTCAAAGCGTTAAAAATCGGCGCGGAAGCATATTCGGCATTAAATGAAGCAAATCAAACAGTTGCGGCAGAGGGATTTGTAACGGCAAAGAGTGCGTCAATGTCTGACAGTGAAATATGCGATGCTATAAATCATATAACGGCGCTTTGGGGGATTAATTCCGACTCCGGTAATGTTCAGCTTTATATTGCAGCTGCAAACTTTACCGATGGAGAAACCTACTATGAAAGTATTTCAGATCTGACATTAATCAGTGAAATTAATGAATACATACTTGCAAATCGTACTTATGCAGATACAACTGCCTTGGAATTGGCATATAAACAGGTAAATGCACTTTATAAAATAAACAATGCAAAATTTGACCAGATGGACACGTTGCTTGCAAAGTACAGCACTGTTTTAAACCTTGATAATGATTCAAACTATGCATCATATAAAAATGCTGCAAACAAATCGGAAATAAATAAAGCATTGCTTAATTTAATAAAGAAATCAATGCCTAAGACTACCGCTCAGCTTTCATCTTATATTATGCAGGCGGTTAAGTCGGCAGGCAGCAGCTCGGGCGGAAACTCCGGCGGCGGAAGTTCCGGCGGAGGCAGCGGCAGCAAATCCGATTCAAAAACAAATACCGCAATTACAATTCCGACTGCCCCTGCAGAAGAGGTTAAACCTGTATTTGACGATATTGCGGATTATGCTTGGGCAACAAAAGCCGTTACTGCATTGGCAAAAGCAAATGTAATTTCCGGAGACGGAACCGGGAATTTTGACGGTAATAAGGAAATGACCAGAGAAGAATTCGTTACAATGCTTGTTAAGGCTGCCGGTGTGTATGACCCGGTTGCAGTATGTTACCACTTTAATGATGTATCGGAAGACGATTGGTATTACCATGCTGTCGGCAGTGCATTCAGCAGAAAGCTTGTAAGCGGAGTTGAAGAAAACCTGTTCGGCGTAGGCAGAAAGCTTATAAGGCAGGATATGATGGTGCTTGCATACAGAGCTGCAGCAGATAAATTGCCTGCTTATTCAAAAGACAGAAAGCTTTTTGCGGATGACGGAGATATTTCAAATTATGCAAAAGAAGCCGTGTATGAGCTTTATATGCGTGGTGTTGTAAGCGGCATGGGAGAAAACCAAATCATGCCTAAAGCAAATGTTACAAAGGCGCAGGGCGCACAAATTATATACGGTTTGTTTTACAATAATTAAAGGAGATGAGCAATGAATATGAAAAAAATAATTGCACTTATTTGCACAGCTGCACTTACAATCGGTTCGATAACAGTTCCGGGTGTTTCGGCAGCACCTGCGGATAATACGGATGAAATTCAGCTTTTGAAAGGCTTGGGCATTATTGATGTGGTTAATATGAGTTATTACAGCTTTGTTAACCGGGGTCCGTTTGTTGAAGCAATTTCAAAATT
>CAKSFY010000012.1 GCA_934454035.1 uncultured Clostridia bacterium
AATTTTATGAAAAATCAATTTTTTTGATTTTTCTACATACAAATGTTCAGACTAAAACAATTATATTTTCTGTAATACGTGCTTTTCTCTTCTTTTCTTGCGTTCCGGACTTTTTTTACATCCCCTTTTTTTATCTTTCTTCTCTGAAATATGAAAGTCCCAGTGCCGCAGGCGGCTGATCCTCTTTCTTATTGCGCAGGCTTACTGCGATAAGAACCAAAATCGTTACTACATAGGGAAGCATTTGCAGCAAATCCATGATGTAGTTGGGAATTGTGATATTCATAATATTCGGCAGGAATCGGTACATCCAATAGAGCAAGCCGAACACGTATGCGCCCCAGATTGAATTGAGCGGCTTCCATGTGGTAAAGATTACGAGCGCCACGGCGAGCCAGCCGAGGTTTTGGATATTGTCGGTAGTTGCCCATATGCCCTTGTTATAATCAAGAACATAGAAAAGTCCGCCCAGTCCCGAAATCCCTGCGCCTATGCAGGTTGCAAAATATTTGTATTTCGTAACGTTTATTCCTGCTGCGTCCGCAGTTGACGGATTTTCGCCGACAGCGCGGAGGTTGAGCCCCTGTCTTGATTTGTATAGGAATAAATGCATGATGACTGCAAGGAGAATTACTCCGTAAACCAAAATTCCGTGAGAGCAGATTATTCTCCCCAATACGCCTTTGTTTAAAAATCCGAAAAGCTGCGTGCTTACCGCTGCATTGGAAAGAGGAGCGGCGGTATAGCTGGCTCCGTTCAAAATGAACAGACCGAAAAAGTTTGCGATTCCCGTTCCGAAAGTCGTGAGTGCAAGACCTGTCACATTCTGATTTGCGCGGAGTGTTGTTGTCAGAAAACTGAAAATCAGACCTGCAAGCACAGAGGCAAGAAAAGCGCACACGACGGGAATCAGAAAGCACAGAACCGGACTCGGAGCAGATGAGAGCTTTTCGTAATAATACGCGCTTGCAAAGCCGGAAAATCCGCCGATGTACATGATTCCGGGAACACCCAGGTTCAGGTTTCCCGATTTCTCGGTAAGAATTTCGCCGAGAGAGCCATACATTATTATTGTACCGAAAGCAATTGCACTTGTGAGCCAAGCAATAATATTATCCATTGTGCGAACCTCTCTTTCTGAATATCAGTTTATAGTTAATGAAAAATTCACAGCCGAGTATAAAGAACAAAATTATACCGGTTATTATATCCGAGGCATAGTCGTTCATTGCCGGGAATGATGAGGCTATCTGCCCTGCGCCCTTTGTGAGGAACGCCAAAAGGAACGATATAAGCAGCATATAAAAGGTGTTGAACTTTGCCAGCCATGCAACTATAATAGCGGTAAAACCTCTGCCGCCTGCGGTGACGGTGGATATTGTCTGGTCTTTTCCGCAAACTATTAAAAATCCGCTTATTCCGCATATTGCGCCCGAGATTATCATAGTGCGGATCATTACCTTTTTGACATTGATTCCTGCGTAACGGGCGGTGTTTGACGATTCGCCGACAACCGATATTTCGTAGCCGTGCTTTGTATACTTAAGATAGATGTACATAAGCACCGTGAAAGCAAGAATCACGATAATATTAATCATGTAGCGCTGCCCGAAAACCGTCGGAAACCAGCCGATTTGACTGTCCATATTGAGCTTGCCCAGGGAGGACGCCTGACCTCTCCAAATATTTGTAAAGCATGCCACAAGCTGAATTGCAACATAGTTCATCATAAGAGTGAAGAGCGTTTCGTTTGTGTTCCATCTGGATTTGAAATATGCCGGAACAAATCCCCAAAGTCCGCCGGCGATTATGCTTGTGATTATGATTACGGTAAACAAAAGCGGCGTCGGAAGCTTATCGCCTATGTAAATCATACAGGAGGCGGCTGCAAGAGCGCCCATAAGGATTTGTCCCTCTGCGCCTATGTTCCAGAATTTCATTTTAAATGCAGGCGCAAGTGCAACTCCTACGCAAAGGAGTGTTACCATATCACGCAGTGAGAGCATAAATCTCATTTTGTTGCCGAATGTTCCCAGAAACATTTCCTTGTAGACCGCAAGCGGATTGAGTCCTGTTACGAAAAAGATGAACAAAGCGTCTGCAATCAGTGCCGCTATTATCGCGATTGCTCTTACGGCGATTCCTCTTGAGAGAGTTATGTCCGATCTTTTTACCATTCTTACAAACGGTTCCGAATGTGCGGATTTAGTTTTCATTGTCATTACCTCCGTTTTTAAGATTTGTCATCAGCATGCCGACCTCTTCTTTTGTAGCGGTTCTTGCGTCCAATATACCGTTGACCCTGCCGCCGCAAAGCACAAGTATGCGGTCGCAAAGCTCGAGTAAAACGTCCAAATCTTCACCGACATATATTATGGCAACACCTTTTTGCTTTTGTTCGTTCAAAAGATTGTAAATGGTATAGGAGGTGTTGATGTCAAGTCCGCGCACCGCGTACGCCGTCATTAAAACCGTAGGCGCTGCCGCAATTTCTCTGCCGACAAGCACTTTTTGAACGTTTCCGCCCGAAAGTCTGCGGACGGGAGTCTGCACACCGGGAGTTACGACTTCAAGATTATCCTTTATCTCCTCGGCAAGCTCTTTCGGCTGACTGCGTTCGGTAAATATCGAATTGCCTTTGTTGTAGTCTTTCAGCATCATATTATCCGTCATGCCCATAGAGCCGACAAGTCCCATGCCGAGCCTGTCCTCCGGAACAAACGAAAGCGATACGCCGTAGTCTCTGATTTCGCGCGGAGTTTTGCCGATTAGCTGCTTCGCATCGTCCGAATCGGGGGCAAAGTATTCAATGCTGCTGCCCTCCTCGGTTTGCTGTAGTCCTGCAATCGATTCAAGAAGCTCTTTCTGTCCGCAGCCGGAAATGCCTGCAATGCCGAGGATTTCGCCGCTGTATGCGTCAAACGAAATGTTGTCCAGAACAGATATTCCGTCATTATTTTTGCAAGTCAGATTTTCAACCTTGATTCTCAGAGACGGGTTTTCCGGTTTGGTTCTGTTTATATCGAGGGCAACCTTTTGTCCGACCATCATTTCGGTTAAGGAGAGCTCGGTTGCGTCTTTGGTGTCAACAGTGCCGATGTACTTGCCTTTTCTGAGTATTGCAACCCTGTCCGAAATTGCAAGCACCTCGTGCAGTTTGTGGGTTATAATTACTATTGATTTGCCGTCGTCGCGCATGTTTTTAAGAACTGCAAAAAGCTTGTCGGTTTCCTGCGGAGTCAATACGGCGGTAGGCTCGTCAAGTATGAGAATATCCGCACCGCGGTAAAGAACCTTGATTATTTCAAGCGTTTGCTTTTGTGAGACGGACATATTGTAGACCTTTTGTTCCGGATCGATTTCAAATCCGTATTTATCGCATATTTCCTTTACCCGTGCGGAAATTGCTTTCATGTTAAACTTACCTTCTTCGTGCAGTCCGAGGACAACATTCTCGGCGGCATTAAACACATCAACAAGCTTAAAATGCTGATGAATCATACCTATTTTCAAATCAAATGCGTCTTTCGGCGAGCGGATAGAGACTTCCTTGCCGCCGACGTATATCGAGCCGGAATCGGGATAATAAATCCCAGACAGCATATTCATGAGGGTGGTTTTTCCGCTGCCGTTTTCACCCAATACGGAAAGAATTTCACCGCGGCGGATATCCATTGTCACATCATCGTTGGCTACAACCGAACCGAAGGTTTTTGTTATATTTTTCAGTTGAATGGCATATTCCATGTTCCAAACTCCTTGTGTAGTTATTTTTATAAAGGCAACAAAAGGGAAGCTGAAAGAGCCTCCCTTTTTCACTAATGAATGTTCAGTTATTATTTCTCAACAATTCCGTCGATTCTGAGCTGGAAGTAAGGAGCTGCTCTGAAAGTCGATTCCTCGAATTGTCCGTCAACAATAGCTTCTTTTGTTTCGCCTTTGTAGATTACTTTGGGCGGATCAACAGTGAAGTCACAGTATGAAAGATCAATCGGAGCCGATGTTACAGGCTTACCGTCAACCGTGAATTTGCTTGTGTCGAATATCTTAAGCGAGCCGTCCTTGATTTTTGCAATAACGTCGTTAACATACTCTTCTGTTCCTGCTGCGCATGAGGGTCCGAGCTTTGTAATTGCAACTGCGTTGTCCGAATAACCCTTAGACCAGTCTGTTGCTATTTCTTCGCCCTTTAATGCAGCGTCAAATGCGTATTTGTAATAAACGCTCCAGTTGTTTGTAGCAGATGTAAGAGCTGCTGTCGGAGCTGTTTCGAGCATATCGATGTTGTAGCCTACAGAGTAGCAGATTTTGCCTGCCTTGTTTTCAGCTTCTGTTTCAGCCGGAGCACCGGTTGAGTCGGCATGCTGACCGATAATTACGCAGCCTGTTGAAAGGAGAGCTTTTGCGGTCTGTCCTTCTTTATCGATATCAAACCATGAGTTTGTATAGTTAACTTCCATAGTAACCTTTTCAACAACGGATTTAATTCCGAGGAAGAAAGCGGTGTAACCCGATACAACCTCTGCGTAAGGATAAGCGCCTACGTATCCGACCTTGACATTTCCGTCAGCGTCAAAGCTTTCGGGAGTCTTTTCGGGAGAAATTGTGCCGTTGTCGATAAGCTCTTTCAGCTTCAGACCTGCAACAACACCCGATACGTAGCGTGCTTCGTATATGTTTGTGAAGGCATTTTTGAAATTGCTGCATCCGCTGATTGCCGCAAAATCACCTGTCATGGAAACAAATGTAACATCAGGGAATTCCTGTGCTGCTTCAACCATAAGCGTCTGATGACCGTAGCTGTTTGAGAATATGTAGTTACATCCGCTTGCTACCAAATCCTCTGCCGCTTCTTTACAAGCCGAATCTTCGGGAACCTTGTACTTCCAGATAATCTGGTTGTCTGCAATATTGAGTTCTTTTGCAGCCTCTTTGATGCCGTCCATGTGAGCTTTTGTGTAGCCCTCAGCCTCGTCACCGACGAGGATAACACCGATTTTAACATCTGACTTCCCGTCAGTTTGCTCTGTTTTTTCGCTTCCGCATGACGAAAGAGTTACTGCCGAAGCGGCTGTAATCATCAATGCCAAAGCGAGCGACATGATTTTTTTGAACATGTTAATGCCCTCCTGAATTATTTTAATTTAAAATTTAATAATTGATGAATTAACAAATAATTCATCAATTATTAATATTATATAACATTTTTTTACTTTTTTCAATTGTGGATTTTTATAAAATTTGAACGCTTTTTGCCTTATTTTATATGTATTATACAAAAATAAGTATTTATTCTCTGAAAGTAATTCCGTTTTTGGAGTCCATACTGTCGATGATTGCGAGCGATTCAATGCGTATGCCCTTGCTGCGCAAAAGGTCGCCGCCCCTTTGAAAGCCTTTTTCGATTACTATGCCTGCGCCGACAAACTGTGCACCCGATTCCTCGATAATATGAGTAAGCCCCAAAAGAGCGCACCCGTTTGCGAGAAAGTCGTCAATAACCAAAACCTTGTCGTCCTTTGACAAAAAATCCTTTGATACGATTACGTCATATATTTTGCCGTGAGTAAACGACTTTACCCTGCCGGTATAGACCTCGCCGGCAATATTTCTTGTTTTTGATTTTTTGGCAAAAACCACCGGAACGTCAAAATATTCTGCGGCTATGCAGGCAATTCCTATGCCCGATGACTCGATAGTCAGTATTTTGTTGATTTCACTGTCCGCAAATCTTTTTTTGAATTCCTTGCCTATTTCACGGAAAAGTGATATGTCCATCTGATGGTTCAAAAAACTGTCAACCTTTAAGATGTCGCCGTCTTTGACGATTCCGTCTTTTAATATTCTTTGCTTTAATAATTCCACCCGGGAATCCTCCTCTTACCATACTTATATATTATACGTAATATAGTAATACAAAAATCGACATAATGCAATAGTTTTTTTAATATTTTGGTTATTTTAGCAAAAAAAATATGAAATTGCGCTCTTTTAAATCTTAAAATACGCAATTTCATATTAAAATTATTCCGAAATCATGCTTTCGTTTCTGTAAAAGGTTCCGCTTATGGATATACTTCCGAACGAATCGCTCTTTTTTCCGTCAATAAGGAATTGGACGTTTTTCACGCTGTCCAGCTCGGTGAGTGAATTAACCACCGAGTAAACCGCGTTCATTTCCTTTTCCTTGCTGCCGGAGTTTTTGCTGACAAACGCTGCCGAAAAGTTTACAAAACAGGTTCCGTCGGTTGTTTGCGCGGATATAATGGAGGTGTCGGGAGACAGCACGCTCTCGAGCTCCTTGCTTTTCGGCCCCTCGATAAGTCCGTTCAAAATATACTGCTCAATCGACTGCGAGTCGGTTATGTTTATTCGCCTTATTTCTTTTTTCAGCTTTCGGCTTGTTTTGTCCGCGAAATAAAGCGCCGCATATTTGTTTTCGGTGCTGTCCTTTTCTATATTAATGTCATCGCCTGCCAAAAATCCGAGAAAACTGCCGTCCGCGCTCTTTATGTCCTGCCCGTCAACGGTCACCTTTACGCTTTTTATTCCGGGAAGCTGACATAGCGTTTTCACGACTGCATATGCGGCAAATGTGTTTGTCATGCTGTCATTTGTCAGAAAATCTTTTGAAAAGTCGGCAATTACGCCGCTTTCGCCTTTTGTGACGGAATTTACGGTTGTTTTTTTGTCCGCAATGCCGGAATTTTTTGAATTTCCTTTTATCAGATTTTCCAAAACTATCTGCGTAATGTCGTCATTCTCGTCATATTTTACTGTTTGTTCCTCGGCGATAAGCGTGGACTGCTTACTGCTCAAATAGTACATATTCAGATTTACTTCATTTTTTGCCTCGTCACGAATGTAATATCTGTATCCCAAAGCAGCCGCTGCCGCCGCAACAATCAAAATCAGCGGAATCAGTAATTTTTTTTTCATGAGGTCATCTCCGGTTTATATAAGCTTTATATACTCAATTACCTGCGGAGCAAGCGGAGCGTCCTGAAAATCGGTTGCGGTTTCCGCAATTTTGTCCAAGACGTCAAGTCCCTCGGTGATTTTGCCGAATGCGGCATACTGACCGTCCAGGTGCGGAGCGTCCTTGTGCATAATAAAGAACTGGCTTGACGCACTGTTCGGGAACATGGTTCTTGCCATGGACAGAACTCCTCTTGTGTGCTTTAAGTCGTTTTTAACACCGTTTGCGTCAAATTCTCCCTTTATGGAGTCTGCCTCTTTCGGCGTGCCGTCCTCTTTGTAACCGCCGCCCTGAATCATAAAATCTTTTATGACTCTGTGGAAAATAAGTCCCTCAAAAAAGTTTTCGTTAATAAGCTTCACAAAATTTTCAACGGTAATCGGCGCAGTTTCCGGATAAAGCTCGCCGCGCATGATTCCTCCGTCTTTCATTTTAATTTCTATATTCATATAAGTTTCCCTCTCTATTCGTCTATTGTAATTGATTTTATGATAACCGGTTCAACCGGGACATCCTGCATGCCTTTTTCGGGAACCGAAGTTGTTTTAGCTTCTGCGATTTTATCCACGACATCGAGTCCCTCGGTGATTTTTCCGAATGCGGCATACTGACCGTCCAGGCTCGGATAGTCTTCGTGCATGATAAAGAACTGGCTGGACGCACTGTCGGGGTCTTGCGTTCTTGCCATGGATATAACACCTCTTGTATGCTTTAATTCGTTATTAAAGCCGTTTGTCGTGAACTCGCCCTTGATTGCTGCTGTTTCTTTTGGATTCAAATCCTTATCCATGCCGCCGCCCTGAATCATAAAGCCGGGGATAACTCTGTGGAAAATAAGTCCTGTGTAGAAGCCTTCCTTTGCAAGCTTTACAAAGTTGGAGACGGTTTCGGGTGCAACGTTCGGGTAAAGCTCGCCTTTCATGACATCACCGTTTTCCAGCTCGATTGTAAAGCCTATTTTGTCGGCGGTTTTGTCATCGGTTGTGTTATTTGCCGCAGCGCTTGCCGACGGAGACGGCGACGGAGAAGCCTCCGTCTTGGTATTCTCCTGCTTGCTGCCGCATGAGCTGCACAAAACAATCATCATAGTCATTGCCAAAATGGCGGTTATTATTTTTTTCATAATTTCAATCCTCTCTGCTGATAATATTTTTATTCTTCAATATCGGTTGTCTCTTCCTCTTCGGCATCTTCCGCTTCACGGTCGGTTTTTGTCATGCTCACAACACTTATATCATCGGCAAGACGCATAATGCGTACACCCTGCGTTTGTCTGCCGAAAGTGCTGATTTCATCTGCGTGCATTCTGATGACAACGCCGTCGGAGGTAATCATCATTATATCGTCATCATCCTTTACGGTCGTCATGCCGGCAAGCTTGCCGGTTTTTTCTGTTATCTTATAGGTAAAGATACCCTTGCCGCCGCGGGACTGAATCTTATATTCGTCAAGCGGAGTGCGTTTTCCGTAGCCGTTTTCGGTGACTGCAAGAAGCTCCTCGTCCTCGCTTGCCACGCATGCGCCTACAACATAGTCGCCGTCGTTGAGCTTTATTCCTCTCACACCGCGCGTTGCTCTGCCCATCGGGCGTACGTCCTCTTCGGCAAAGCGGATTGCGATACCGTTGTGCGTTCCGATAAGAACCGACTGCTTACCGTCGGTGAGCTGAACCTTGATAAGTTCGTCGCCCTCGACAAGCTCAATCGCGCGCAAGCCGCCCGAGCGGATTTTTGAATAATCCATAAGGTCGGTCTTTTTGACCGTTCCGTTTTTCGTTACAAACGTAAGATAATTGCCCTCGGCAAATTCCTCTATGGGAATCATGGCGGTTATTTTCTCGCCGTTTTCCAAAGGAAGCAGATTTACAATGGCTGTGCCCTTTGCCTGTCTGCCGGCTTCGGGTATCTGGTAGCCTTTGAGCCTGTATACGATTCCCCTTGTGCTGAAGAACAGAATCGTGTGGTGTGTTGAGGTGGTGAACAGGTGCTCTACAAAGTCTTCCTCGCGCGTTGTCATACCGGAAATTCCTCTGCCGCCTCTGTGCTGTGATTTGTAGGTGTCAACAGGCATTCTCTTTGTGTAGCCGTTGTGCGTTACGGTTATGACAACCTGTTCTTCTTCGATTAAATCTTCATCTTCAAGGTCTATGCTTGTCATGCTGATTTCGGTACGTCTTTCGTCACCGTATTTTTCCTTGATTTTGGTAAGGTCGGTTTTGATAATGCTCAGAACTCTTCCGTCATCGGCAAGTATTTCTCTGAATTCCTCAATTTTCTTTAAGGTTTCGGCGTAGTCCTCGTCAATTTTTTCACGCTCCATGCCGGACAGGCGTCCCAAGGGCATTTGAACGATTGCTGTTGCCTGCACGTCGGTGAGCGAAAATCTTTCGATAAGATTTTGCTTAGAATCCGGAATCGATTTAGATGAACGGATAATGCTTATAACCTCGTCAATGTTATCGATTGCGATTTTGTAGCCCTCAAGCAAATGCGCATGATCTTCGCACTCTGCCAAATCGTGTTTTGTGCGGCGGACGATTACGTCCTTTTGATGAGCTATATACAAATCTATAATTTCTCTGAGGTTAAGTATTTTCGGTTTTTTGTCAACCAAAGCGAGCATAATAACACCGAAAGTTTCCTGCATTTGCGTAAGCTTATACAGATTATTCAGCACCACGTGTGCGTTTGCGTCGCGCTTTAAATTTATAATAAGACGCATTTTGCTGTCCGATTCGTCTCTTGACGATGTGATTCCGTCAATTCTTCCGTCGCGAACGAGCTCGTTAATGTACTTATTAAGGCGCATTTTATTAACCTGATACGGAAGCTCGGTAACGATAATGCGGTTGTTTTCTTCCTCAATTTCCGCTCTTGCGCGGACGATGAGCCTGCCTCTGCCGGTCGTGTATGCGTTCCTTATGCCGCTTTTGCCCATAATAATGCCTGCGGTAGGGAAGTCGGGACCTTTTATATAGTCCATAAGCTCGTCGATTGTGATTTCGGGGTCGTCAATTACGGCTATAATTCCGTCTATGGTTTCACCGAGATTGTGCGGCGGAATATTGGTTGCCATGCCGACTGCAATTCCTGAGGATCCGTTCACCAAAAGGTTAGGGAATCTTGCCGGCAAAACGTCCGGTTCTTTTCTTTTGTCGTCAAAGTTGGGGACAAAATCAACCGTATCTTTTTTAATATCCTGAAGCATTTCGGCAGATATTTTCGCCATTTTCGCTTCGGTGTATCTGTATGCAGCGGCAGGGTCGCCGTCCACCGAACCAAAGTTACCCTTGCCCTGGACAAGCGGATATCTCAGCGAAAAATCCTGCGCCAGACGAACCATTGCATCGTAAACGGACGCGTCGCCGTGCGGATGATAGTGACCGAGCACGGAACCGACCGTGGTCGCGGATTTTCTGAAGTCGTTTTCATAAAACAGATTTGATTCAAACATATCATAGAGAATACGTCTGTGAACGGGCTTCAGTCCGTCGCGCACATCGGGGAGCGCACGGCTCACTATAACGCTCATTGCGTAATCTATATATGATTGCTTCATCTCCGAATTGAGCTCGACATCGACAATTTTCTGGTTGTCCAGAACCGTCATGTCAAATTCTTTTTCTTTTGATTTTTTAGCCATTTAATTACCTCCGGTCAAAAAATGATAATTATTCATAATATATTATACCACTTATTCTGCGAAAAATCAAGTGTTTTACCGATTTTTTATATGAGTAAACCCCCTGTCGAAAAATGCAAAACGTTATTTTAAGATATGATTTTGCCGATTTGAACTCAAAATACATTTTTTCGGGACTTTGACCGGCGCGTTTTATTTTTAAAATATAAGAAATAGTTCTTGCAAATGTATTAAAAACATGGTATAATTATATAAATTAAATTGAATATCCGAGGAGGAATAATATGGACGCAAAATACAAGCGCGTACTTTTAAAGGTAAGCGGTGAAGCACTTGCCGGTGAAAATCACTTTGGTTTGGATGAAGAAACCATTGCGGACATTTCAAAAAACATTAAAACCGTTGCAGATATGGGCGTTGAAGTGTCGATAGTTGTGGGTGGCGGAAACTTCTGGAGAGGCAGAAGCGGCGAAAATATGGACAGAACAAGGGCTGACCATATGGGCATGCTCGCAACCACAATCAATGCGCTGGCGCTTTGCTCGGCTCTTGAAAATGCCGGAGTTGAGACAAGAGTGCAGACCGCTATCGAAATGAGGGCGATTGCCGAACCGTATATCAGAAGCAAGGCTATCAGGCATATGGCAAAGGGCAGAGTCGTTATTTTCGGCTGCGGAACGGGAAATCCGTTTATGTCAACCGATACGGCTGCCGCACTCAGAGCGGTTGAAACGGAGGCGGATATTATTCTGCTTGCCAAAAAGGTTGACGCGGTGTATGATTCCGACCCGAATGTAAATCCGGATGCGAAAAAGTTTGATTCGCTTTCGTTTAACGAAATATTGGGCAGAGAGCTGGGGGTTATGGATTCCACGGCTGCGTCCATGTGCAGAGATAATAATATGCCGATTTTGGTATTCGGTCTTGACAATCCGGAAAATATCGTAAGAGCCGTAAAGGGCGAAAAAATCGGAACACTTGTTACTGTTGACGGTAACAGATAAAGTTGATTTGATAAGCGGAGCAAAAGCTGACAGCTTCGTTTATTGTATCCTGCCGCCATACTGAAAACCGGGTTCTTCTTTAATATATCCTCCCGCCATCCCAGCGGATGGTCCCCTCCCTTTATTGAATCCCTCCACCACCTTCGGTGGTCCCCCTCCCTTTAGGCAAGGGAGGCATATCGGAGGGCAAATAAGGAGGCATATCGGAGGGCAGAACGGGAGCAAGCTGCTCTTTGCATAAAGAGAGGGAAACTGCTAGAACCGGCGGAAGGTTTTGATAAAAAGAATAAAAGCCGTGTAAAATCTGAGTTCCCGGAAGTTTACAGCCGGCTGACTTTATAATAAAACAAGGAGGAAAATAAAAATGGGAAAATATCCTGAAATTGAAGAAAAAATGAACAAAAGAATAGAGGGCTTTGCCGGTGAGCTTAAAACAATCCGCGCAGGAAGAGCAAACGCAACCGTTTTGGATAAGGTTGCAATCGATTACTACGGCTCGATGACGCCTGTTGCGCAGGTTGGCTCAATTTCCTCGCCCGAACCGAGAATGCTTGTGATTCAGCCGTGGGACGTTTCGATATTAAAGGAAATAGAAAAAGCTATCTTAAAGTCGGATATAGGCATTGCTCCGCAGAATGACGGCAAGGTTATCCGCCTTGCGTTTCCGCCCCTCACCGAGGAAAGAAGAAAAGAGCTTGTTAAGACTGTTAAAAAGTACAGCGAGGAAGCAAAGGTTCAAATCAGAAATGTCCGCAGAGACGCAATGGACGATTATAAAGAAAAGAAAAAGAAATCCGAAATCACAGAGGACGATTTAAAAGGAATCGAAAAGGATATTCAGACCCTGACCGATAAGTATATTAAAGAAATTGACGATATTACCGCTTCAAAGGAAAAGGAAATCACAGAGGTTTGATTAATGTTTTATGCAAAGCAGCATTGTGCTGCTTTGCATAATTAAAAATAAAGGGTATAAGAAATGTTTTTTGGTAATAAAAATAAACAGGAAATTGACTTTAACAATTTGCCGCAGCATATAGGCATTATCATGGACGGAAATGGTCGCTGGGCAAAGAAAAGAGGACTTCCGAGAAGTGCCGGTCATTCAAAGGGTGCGGACGCTCTTAAGAAAATAGTGACCGAATGTAACAGAATCGGTATTAAATATATAACCGTTTACGCATTTTCCACAGAAAACTGGAAAAGACCCAAAGAAGAAGTGGATTATCTGATGGGGCTTCTGCTCGATTATCTGAGAGACGCAGAAAACTCTCTTGCAGGCGAAAATGTCGTTATCCGCGCCATAGGGTCAAGAAAAGAGCTTTCGGAAGAAATCCGGGAGCAAATCGTAAAAACGGAAAAATTCACTGAGAATAATACGGGAATAGTCATGAATATTGCTCTCAATTACGGTTCAAGAGAAGAGCTTGTTCATGCAATCGGCGAAATTGTAAAGGACGCCGAAGAGGGAAAAATCGGCGAAATCACTGCCGACACCGTTTCGGAACACCTTTACACAAAAAATCAGCCGGACCCCGATTTGATAATAAGAACGAGCGGCGAGGAGCGGCTCAGTAACTTCATGCTTTGGCAGGCTGCATATTCGGAGTTTTATTTTACAAAACGCCTGTGGCCGGATTTCAGCAAAAAGGATTTGTATGAAGCAATTGCCGACTATCAGAGACGCGGACGGCGTTTCGGCGGCGTATAAAACAGTTGCAAAGAGGTGTTTTGATTATGCTACAGAGAATACTTACATCGGCAGTCGGGCTGGTGATATTTTTTGCGGCGCTTTTTGCCGGAGAGGCGGTATTTACGGCGGCGGTGACGCTGCTTGTTTTGCTTGCTCTTTGCGAGGTGCTTAAGGCTGCGGCATGCGGAAAGGAAATATTTATTTTAAGCCTTGTATCTGCGGCGGCGGTTATGGCAGGGTTGATTTTTGAGAGCACTGTTTTTGTGCTGATTTTATCGGTAATGATTTATATGAGCGCCGGAGTTTTTCTGCATACAAAATACAACTTTAAGGAAATTTATTCGGCGGCGTTTCTTACATATTTTATAGCGCTCTTTTTCGGAGCGCTGATTCGCCTGCGTACCGATTTCGGCATTGAGGCGGTATTTTTGGTATTTTTGTTTGCGTGGGGAACGGATACGGGCGCTTTCTTTTGCGGAAAAGCTTTCGGCAGGCACAAGCTTATTCCGAAGGTAAGCCCTAAAAAAACAGTTGAGGGCGCAATCGGCGGAGTTATCTGCTCCGCGCTTTTATCATGCTTGTATTTGTATTTGCTGAAGCATATTTTCGCAATAGATTACGTCGGCGGAGTCAGCTATTTCGGCATGAGCGTTCTCGCGGTTATCTCGTCGGTATTTTCGCAGATAGGCGACCTCACTGCGTCGGGAATAAAAAGAGACTGCCGGGTAAAGGATTTCGGCACTATTCTGCCGGGTCACGGCGGAATAATGGACAGATTCGACAGTGTTGTTTTTATAGCTCCGATGGTGCTTTACTTTTTTGTATGCTTTAACAAGCTTGTCGGATAATTCGGAAAGGTACGGTTATAAAATTGGAATTTGAGCATAAAATATCTATAATAGGCTCAACAGGCTCTATCGGTACACAAACCCTGGAAATTGCAAGAACTTGTCCCGGAATCCGCATAGAAGCTCTGAGCGCGAATAAAAATGTTGATTTGATTGAAAAGCAGGCAAGAGAATTTTTGCCGAAGCTTGTCTGCGCGGTTGACGAAACGGCGGCAAAGGATTTAAAGCTGCGCCTTGCCGATACAGATATAAAGGTCGTATCCGGGGAGGACGGTCTGTGCGCCGCTGCGTGCGCGCAAAATGCAAAAACCGTTGTGACGGCGGTTGTCGGCATTTCCGGACTTAAACCTACAATAGAGGCGATTAAATGCGGAAAAAATATTGCTCTTGCAAACAAGGAGACTATGGTAACAGCAGGGCATATCGTCACAAAAGCAGCAAAAGAATATAATGTTGACATATTGCCGGTGGACAGTGAACACTCGGCTATTTTTCAGTCTTTGCAAGGCTGCCGCGACAAAAAAGAAATTAAGAAAATTCTGCTCACCGCCTCGGGAGGTGCTTTTTTCGGCAAGACGAGAGCGGAGCTTGAAAATATAGAGCTGAAGGACGCGCTTCATAATCCTAACTGGTCAATGGGCGCAAAGGTCACGATAGATTCGTCCACACTTGTAAATAAAGGACTTGAAGTCATTGAAGCAAAGTGGCTTTTCGGGGTCAATGTGTCGGATATAGAAGTGCTTGTGCACAGACAGAGCGTGGTTCATTCGATGGTTCAGTTTACGGATAACGCTGTCATAGCACAGCTGGGTGCGCCCGATATGCGGCTGCCTATTCAGTATGCGATTACTTATCCATACAGAAAGCCTATGCCCGGGAATGAGCTTGATTTTACAAAATATCCTGTGCTTGAATTTCAAAAGCCGGACACGGAAACCTTTTATGCTCTTAAGCTTGCATATAAGGCAGGAGAGATTGGCGGCAACAGTCCGTGCATATTCAACAGTGCCGACGAAGCCGCGGTTGAGCTTTTCATGAAAGGAAAGATAAAATATCTTGAAATTTCCGAAAAAATAGCGGAGGCAATGGAAAATGTGCCAAAAATAGAAAATCCGTCGCTTGAAGATATTTTCGAAACCGATTTGTGTGCAAGGGAATTTGTTAAAAATTCAGTTAAGGAGTGATTGTGTATTTTGGTAACTGTGCTTGTAACAATATTGATATTTCTTGTGCTTATCTCGTTGCATGAGTTCGGACACTTCGTTGCCGCCAAGCTTTCCGGCGTGGGTGTGTTTGAATTTTCAATCGGAATGGGACCTGCAATATTAAAAAAACAAAAGGGTGAAACGCTCTACTCGCTGCGTGCACTGCCTATCGGCGGATATTGCAAGCTTGAGGGCGAAGATGAGGACACCGGCAGCAAAAGCGCTTTTGTAAATCAAAAGATTTGGAAAAGATTCATTGTCATATCCGCCGGGGCGGTTTTGAATGTTATTTTGGGCTTTGCAATATTTTCTGTGCTTGTGTCGTCCTCGGGTACAATCACAACCGCAACGGTCGATACTGTTGAGGAAAGAGCGGATATTGCCGGAAGCGGAATCGCTCCGGGAGATAAAATTGTTGCAATCAACGGGCATAAGGTGCATTTTTATAATGATATAGCCTATTATCTTGAAGATGTTATGGCGGACAAAAAAGTGGACGTGACAGTAAAAAGAGACGGAAAAAAGCTTGATTATTCTTTTTACCCGTCTTTGGAAAAAAGGGAAATGGTCTATGATGAAAACGGTGTCAGCATAACAACAATTGTCAACGGCGCCGAAAAGCAGAGTTATATGGCGTATAATGACGAAGAAAAGGAACTCTATAAAGAGTATGCCGGAAAAAAACAGGAGGGCGAACGCTACATTCTCGGATTTACGCCCAAAAGTGAAAAAGCAGGCTTTTCAAATACCGTCCGCGAAGCATATGCTTACACGGGATTTGTGGTAAGGCTGGTATATAACGCGCTTGGCGAGCTTTTTACAGGCAAGACCGGAATAAGTGATTTTTCGGGACCTGTGGGCGTTGCGACTGCGGTTGATACCGCGGTTCATACAAAGGGATACAGCGTGCAGAGCGTGCTTAATTTGGTTGCAATGCTTACCATTAATCTGGGGGTGTTCAATCTGCTCCCGATACCTGCACTGGACGGAGGACGGCTTTTCTTTCTGCTTATCGAGCTGGTGACAAGGCATCCTGTTCCGCCCGAAAAAGAGGGTATGGTGCACGCAATCGGCATGATTTTGCTTCTGGTTTTTGCGGCGGTGGTTTTGTTTAACGATATTATGAAGTTGTTTTAAAGGGATGATTTTATGGAGAAAAGATGCGTAAATGTCGGCGGTGTCAAAATCGGCGGAGGAAATCCGGTGTCGATACAGTCAATGACAAATACCGACACAAGAGACGCACAAAGTACGGTTTCGCAGATTTTAAAGCTTGAAGAAGCCGGCTGCGAAATAATCAGGGTTGCGGTACCGGATGAGGAAGCTGCCGCGGCAGTGAAAACAATCAGGGAAAATATTCATATTCCGCTTGTGTGCGATATTCACTTTGACTATCGGCTGGCGCTTGAATGTATGAAAAACGGAGCGGATAAGATAAGAATAAATCCGGGCAATATCGGCAGCCGTGACAGAGTCAAAGCGGTTGCGGACATGGCAAAGGACAGGGGAATTCCTATCAGAATCGGCGTAAACGGCGGCTCACTGGAGAAAGATATTCTGCAAAAATACAAAAGGGCAACCGCCGACGCTTTGGTAGAAAGCGCCGTGCGCCATGTTGCGATTTTGGACGAGCTTAATTTTTCGGATATAGTTGTGTCCATGAAGATGTCCGACGTTCCGACCATGCTGGCGGCTTATCGGAAATTTGATAAAATATCGGATATTCCTCTCCATGTCGGAGTCACCGAAGCAGGAACCCCGAAGGGCGGACTTATGAAGTCTGCCGTCGGCATAGGCGCTCTTTTGTCGGAGGGAATCGGCGACACGGTAAGGGTATCGCTGACCGCCGACCCGATTAATGAAGTATATGCCGCAAAGGAAATTTTAAAAATACTCGGACTCAAAAAAGGCGGCATTGAAATTGTGTCCTGCCCGACCTGCGGCAGAACGCAGATAGATTTGATAAGCATTGCCAACGAAGTGGAAAAACGGCTTGAACATATAAATAAAGATATTAAAGTTGCAGTCATGGGCTGCGTAGTCAACGGCCCGGGCGAAGCGCGCGACGCGGATATAGGCATTGCCGGCGGAAAAGGCGAAGGGCTTATCTTCCGCCGCGGCGAAATTATAAGAAAAGTTCCCGAAAACCGCCTGGTAGACGAGCTTATGAGCGAGGTTGAAAAACTATAATGAACTGTGAGCAATGCATGAATTATGCCTATGATGACGACTATGAATGTTATACCTGTCTTATAAATCTTGACGAAGACGAAATGCGCCGGTTTATCGAAGGCACATTCCGTGATTGTCCGTACTATCGTCCCGGGGATGAGTATACGATAGTTCGAAAACAATTATAACCCCTCCGCCGCAAATTCTTGCCCGCAGCACTGCTTTTCGCTCGGAGGGGTATCTGCGTACAGCACCGCTCGCGTCAAAACAGTCCTGCAAGCAATTTTTGCGGCGGAGGAAAGAAGGGCGCAAATTCCGGCGTACAAGCACCGTTTTTGCTCGGGGCGGTACATAACCTCGGATAACCCCGGCGTCGTTATGATGATTTTATTGAATCCTCCCACCATCCTGACGGATGGTCCCCTCTCCTTTACTATATCCCTCCACCACTTACGCGGTTCCCCTCCCTTTAGGCAAGGGAGGCGAAGCAGAGGGCAGAGCGAGAGACAAAACCGGACTGTCATTCACTACCTCGGTGCTGCGTTATTTTTAGATACGGAGAGGTTTTACGGACTCCGGTACTGCCTCCCTTGCTCTAAAGGGAGGTGGGTTTTGCGCAGCAAAAGCCGGAGGGATTCAAAAGGTAATAAAGTGCTACAGAACCGAAAATCACCGAAAGCGGTGACGGGGATTCAACCAATATAAAAAATATCTTTCGCATGGAAAGGAATGAACATACAAATGAAATTTAAAGAAGCTGATTTTTTGCCGCTTTTGTTCGGCAACGACATAAATGTTTACAGTGTGGCAAGAGCCATATATGAAGAATACGGATTAAAGTCAAAATGCTTTTGCAAGGCTCTGAAAAGCACCTGCTACAAAAGCAAAATGATTGATTTGGAGCTTGTGCCGGGACTTGATACTTTTGACATCTTCCAAAAGACGGTTAATGATTATGCAAAAAAACACAGTGACAAAAAAATCCTTGCCATCGGCTGCGGAGACAATTATGTTAAATGTCTTGCCGCAAACAAGGGTAAATTTGAAAAAAATGTTATAACCCCTTATGCCGATTACGATTTTTTGGAAGCTCTTATGGATAAGGAAAAGTTCTATGCTTTGTGCGAAAAGCACGGAATCGATTATCCGAAAACATTCATCTGCACGCTTGAAAATAAGGACAAGCTTGATCTTCCTTTCGGTGCGCCATATATAATGAAACCGGCAAATCAGGTGGAATACTACCGGCACCATTTTGACGGACAGAAAAAGGTGTTTAAGCTGGATACTTTAGAGGAACTTGAAGAGGTTGTCAGAAAGACTTATGAGGCAGGCTATAAAGACCATTTGATAATTCAGGACTTTCTGCCGGGAGACGATACATATATGAGGGTTCTCACAAGCTACTCCGACAGAAGCGGCAAAGTGAAAATGATGTGCCTGGGTCACGTTCTTTTGGAGGAGCATACTCCTTACGGAATAGGCAATCACGCGGTTATAATCACCGAGTACGAAAAAGAACTGACCGAAAAGTTCAAGGCACTTCTGGAGGATATAGGCTATGTGGGATTTTCAAATTTTGATATTAAATTCGACAGCCGTGACGGAAAATATAAAGCGTTTGAGATAAATACAAGACAGGGGCGGAGTAATTTTTATGTGACCGGCTCGGGACATAATGTCGCAAAATTGTATGTTGATGATTATATTTACAACAAGCCGATAAAGGAAGATATTGCAAAGAATGAACATTTGTGGATGGTAGTGCCGAAAAAGGTTGCATTTGATTATGCACCGGCATATAAAGACAGAATGAAAAAGCTGATTAAAGAGAAAAAATATGTAAATCCGCTTTTCTTTAAACCGGATAACGGTTTAGTAAGAATGTTCCGTCTTTATAAATCTCAGCTTTCGCATTTTGCAAAATTCAAAAAATACTTGGGGAGATAACAATGGATAAATTAGGTATAATAGGCGGTATGGGGCCTTTGGCAACGCAGCTTTTATACAAGGAAATAACCGAGAAAACAGACGCGTCATGCGACCAGGAGCACATTGACATGATTATTTTAAGCCATGCCAAAATGCCGGACAGAACAGAAGCCATACGCTCGGGAAACACGGACGGGATAAAAAGACTTCTTTTAAACGACGCAAAATTTCTTGAAAAAAACGGAATGGGAGCGATTGCGATTCCGTGCAACACCTCGCATTATTTTTGGGATTATTTGCAGGAGAATGTAAATATTCCGATAATTCATATGGTGAGGGAAACCGTCCGCAGTGTTGCGGCAAGCGGCAAAAAGAAAATCGGCGTTCTGGCAACAGACGGAACGGTCTGCACGGGAATATACAAAAAGGAATGTGAAAAGGCGGGAGTGCAGTATTTTACTCCCGACGCGGAGCATCAAAAGCTCGTCATGAAGATTATATATGACCAGATAAAAAAAGGACTGCCCGGCAGTGATGACGACTTTGCAAAAATTGATGAGCATTTGAGAGAAAACGGCTGTGACGCCGGGATTTTGGCTTGTACGGAGCTTTCGTGCTATGCAAAACAGGGCGGTATCAGCAAATTTTATACCGACGCACTGGACATACTCTGCGAAAAATCGATTTTATTGTGCGGAGCAAAATTAAAAAAATCGGAGGATTCGGATAATGGCTGATTTGAATACTTATAAAGCGGCTCTTGAAAAAGAGGGAATTATAACAGATTTCAAAATATCGGAAAACAGGGAAGTTTCCTATATATCCTACGACTCGCAGGATATTAAGCCGGATACGCTTTTTGTGTGCAAGGGCGCGCATTTTAAGGAGGAATACCTTTCGGGCGCGGTCAAAGGCGGAGCTTTTTGCTATATTTCGGAAAAAAAGTATGATGTCGGTTCGGATTATATTATTGTAAGCGACATCAGACTTGCAATGGGAATAGCGGTAAATCTTTTTTATGAAAATGTGTGGAATAAGTTCAATCTTATAGGAATAACCGGCACAAAAGGCAAGTCAACCACCGCTTATTTTGTAAAATATATACTTGACGAGTATCTTTCGGCGGAAAACAAACCCAAAAGCGGAATAATCTCGTCTATAGATACTTATGACGGAGTTGAAAGCTTTGAATCTCATCTGACAACTCCCGAACCGTTCGATCTGCACAGACATTTTAAAAATGCGGCGGACAGCGGAATTGATTATGTGACCATGGAGGTTTCCAGCCAGGCACTTAAATATGACAGAGTTTACGGAGTAAAATTCGGCGTAGGCTGCTATTTAAATATCGGCGAGGACCATATCAGCGATATAGAACACCCCGATTTCGACGATTATTTTTATTCAAAGATGAAGATTTTCGGACAGACCGAGACTGCCTGTGTCAGCCTTGATACGCTCAGACTCGGCGAGGTTTTAAAGGCTGCGTCAAAGTGCAAAAGAGTTATCACTTTCAGCACAGAGGACAAATCGGCGGATATTTATGCCTATGACATAAAAAAGGTCGGGAACGATACTTCCTTTATGGTGCACACTCCCGATTTTGAAGGTGAGTTCACCCTGACAATTCCGGGACTTTTCAATGTTCAGAATGCGCTTGCGGCAATTGCGATTTGCCACGCGCTGGAAATTCCGGCTCATTATATGTATGTGGGTCTTATGAAAGCACGCTCCTCGGGCAGAATGGAAATCTATCAGAATTCCGACAACAATGTAATTGTAATAGTGGATTATGCGCATAACAAGCTCAGCTTTGAGAATTTATATAAGTCTGTCTTAAAGGAATTTCCCGGCAGAAAAATATATACCGTTTTCGGCTGCCCCGGTTATAAAGCTATTCAAAGACGGCACGACTTGGGCGAGCTGTCCGGAAAATATTCGGACAAGACCTTTATAACGGAGGAGGACCCGGGCGAAGAACCGCTTATAAATATCTGCCGCGACATTGCCGAAAATGTTAAAGCTGCAGGCGGAAAATACGAAATAATCGAGGACAGGGGCGAAGCGATAAAACAGGCGATATTTGAGGACGACGCAAAAAAAATCGTTCTTGTTACGGGAAAGGGAAACGAAACCCGTCAAAAGCGCGGCAGAGAGTATATCCCGTGCATGACAGATGTTGAATATACTCACAAATATCTGAAAGAATATGACGTTTCCAAAAATATAGACGCGTCCGAAAAAATCGGCAGCTTTCACGACATTCTGCCGGCTTTCCGCAAGCTTTACAACAAGACAATAGTAATTAAGCTCGGCGGCAGCGCATTGGAAGAAAATGAAGTGATTGAGGATATTTACGAGGATATTTCCCTTTTGAAAATGGTCGGCGCGAGAGTGGCTTTGGTGCACGGCGGCGGAAAGAAAATTTCAAAAACGCTTGCACGACTCGGAATCAAAACCGAATTTAAAAACGGTTACCGCGTCACCGATTCGGACAGCGTGGAAGCGGTGGAAATGGTGCTTTCGGGTTCGGTGAACAAGTCAATTGTCGAGGGACTTGAAAAAAATAAAATGAAAGCGGTCGGAATTTCCGGCAAGGACGCAGGTCTTTTTACCGCAGCAAAAAAGACAGTCCCCGAGGGTGACATCGGATTTGTGGGCGAAATAGAAAGCGTTGATTCTTCATTTATAAAACTTTTGCTCGATAACGACTACGTGCCGGTAATCTCGCCGGTCGGAGCGGACGGGGACGGAAACACGCTTAATATAAACGCCGACGACGCGGCTTTGGCAGTTGCGGAAAGCATAAATGCCGACACACTCGTATTTGCAACCGATGTTGACGGAATACTTTTGGATGTCAATAACGACAAAACGATTGTGCATTATATGAATAAGGAAAAAGCAAAAATGCTGATTGAAAATGACATGATAGCGGGCGGCATGCTTCCTAAACTCAAAAACTGTGTAAAATCAATCGAAAACGGGGTTAATGAGGTCGTTATATTAAACGGCAGGGTAAAATATAATATAGTGTCAAATTTTATCAACCCTAACAAAATTGGGACGACAATCGGTAAATAATGAACATATTTTGCTTTAAATTCATAAAATATTTCGCAAAAGTCGTTAAAAATATTGAAATGTATTGACAAACGTGCTCGAAAATAGTAAAATAATTAACAAAAATAAAGAGCCGCACAAAATGCGGCGAAAAGTGGAGGATGATTATTGTGAAAAAGGTTATATCTTTTGTATTGGCAGGAGTAATGGCAGCAGGTCTTCTGGCAGGCTGCGGTTCAAACGGAACCGATTCAAACGCATCTGAGGGCTCGGGCTCTTCTGCAATCAAAATCGGCGGTGTCGGCCCCTTGACAGGTGCAGCCGCTATATACGGAAATGCCGCTAAAAACGGTGCACAAATTGCGGTTGATGAAATCAACGCTAAAGGCGATCTTAAGTTTGAACTCAAATATGAGGATGACGAAAACGACGCCGAAAAATCGGTTAATGCATACAACAATCTGAAAGACTGGGGCATGCAGGTATCTTTGGGCAGCGTAACAACACAGCCCTGTATCGCAGTTGCTTCGGAAATCAAATCGGATAAAATTTTTGCACTTACACCTTCGGCTTCTTCGCCTGAGGTTGTAAAAGACAATGACTATATGTTCCAGATGTGCTTTACAGACCCTAACCAGGGTTCGGCTTCGGCAAAATATATCAAGGAACAGAATCTGGGAACAAAAATCGGTATTATCTATAACAACTCGGACGCTTACTCAACAGGTATTTATCAAAAGTTTGTTGCGGAAGCACAGACGCTCGGACTTGAAGTGGTAAGCGAAAAGACATTTACTGATGACTCGGCAAACGACTTTACTTCGCAGCTTAACGATATTAAGGCAGCGGGTGCAGACCTCGTGTTCCTTCCGATTTACTACACACCGGCTTCATTGATTCTGACTCAGGCAAAGAAAATGCAGTATGAGCCGAAATTCTTCGGAGTTGACGGTATGGACGGAATCCTGACAGTTAAAAACTTCGACACAAGCCTTGCAGAGAATGTTATGCTATTGACACCGTTCTCGGCAGACGCACAGGACGAATTGACAAAGAACTTCGTTTCAACATATAACGAAAAATTCGGTGAAACACCGAACCAGTTCGCAGCTGACGCTTACGACTGCGTATATGCAATCTATGAAGTATGCAAATCTCAGAATGTAACTGCTGATATGACGGCTCAGGAAATCGGCGAAAAGCTCAAGACAGGTTTCACCGATTCAGCTTTCAAGTTTAACGGATTGACCGGCTCGGATATGTCATGGGCAACAACCGGTGAAGTTTCCAAAGAGCCAAAAGGTATGATTATCAAAAACGGCGCTTATGTCGGAATGTAATTATAACTGAACAACAAAAGGGTAAAAATTACCCGGAGGGATTATAAAAAGGAGTATGGGGACCGGCTATGTCTTGTGTCTCCCTCCTTTTTGTTGCTTATGGGAAAAGGAAGTTATTTGTTAAAATTGAAAGGGGAGTCAGTATAAAATTATGATGTTTTTGTCTAATTTGATTAACGGAATAAGTTTGGGCAGCGTATATGCAATCATAGCATTGGGATATACTATGGTATACGGAATTGCAAAAATGCTTAACTTTGCACACGGCGATGTAATCATGATCGGTGCATATATTGCTTTTTGCACAATGGCATATCTGAACCTGCCGCCCGTTGTCGCAGTACTTGCGGCAATGGTTGTCTGCACACTTTTGGGAATTTTGATTGAGGGGCTTGCATATAAGCCGCTGAGACGTGCCAGCTCGCTGGCTGTTTTGATAACTGCAATCGGCGTCAGCTATTTTCTTCAGAATGTTGCGCTTCTTATTTGGGGCAGCGCGCCGAAAGCATTTACTTCGGTTGTTTCGTTCGGTTCGGTTTCGCTCTTTGACGGCAAGCTGATTATCGCACCGGAATCAATTGTTACGGTTGCGGTCGGTATTGTTGTCATGGTTGCACTGACAGCGTTTACAAAAAAGAGTAAAATGGGTAAGGCAATGCGTGCCGTTTCAGAGGATAAAGACGCGGCAGAGCTGATGGGAATTAACGTAAATGTTACCATTTCGGCAACATTTGCAATCGGTTCGGCATTGGCAGCGATTGCCGGTGTGCTCTTGTGTTCGGCATATCCTGTCCTGATACCGACTACAGGTTCAATGCCCGGTATCAAAGCGTTTACCGCAGCGGTATTCGGCGGAATCGGCTCAATTCCGGGAGCTATGCTCGGCGGAATTTTGCTCGGTATCATAGAAATATTCAGCAAAGCGTATATTTCGACGCAGCTTTCCGACGCTATTGTGTTCGGCGTGCTGATTGTCGTATTGCTTGTAAAGCCTACGGGACTTTTGGGCAAAAAGATTGCTGAGAAAGTGTGAGGTGCGATATGAAAAAGATTAAAAAGATGAATAAGTTCACACTCACAAACCTGAAATGCTACGGCTTTGCGATTATCGCGTTTGCAATCCTGTTTCCGCTTCAGTCGGCAGGTATGATTAACAATTCCATCAGCGGACAGCTTGTGCCTATATGCACATATATTGTAATGGCGCTGTCGCTGAATCTTACTGTCGGTTTTTTGGGCGAGCTCAGTCTCGGTCATGCCGGATTTATGAGCGTAGGTGCATTTACCGGAGTTATTACGGCGGTTTGCCTGCAAAACGTGGTTGCGTCAGAGCCTCTGCGTCTTTTGATTTCGGTTATTTCCGGCGGTATATTTGCCGGAATTGCGGGTCTTTTGATAGGAATCCCGGTTCTGAGACTCCGCGGCGACTATCTTGCTATAGTTACGCTTGCTTTCGGCGAAATTATTAAAAATATTATAAACTGCCTGTATGTCGGAGTTGACGCAGCAGGACTTCATGTCGGCATGGCTGACGAAGCGTCGCTCGGCATGACGGGCGGAACTCTCATAATAAACGGACCTCAGGGTGCTGTCGGCATTCCGAAGCTTTCATCGTTTACCTCGGGAGTTATTCTGATAGTTTTTGCTTTGTTTATAGTTTTAAATCTTGTCAACAGTAAGACCGGCAGAGCCGTTACCGCTATAAGAGATAACAGAATTGCCGCGGAATCGGTCGGCATAGGTATTACGCGCTACAAACTTACCGCATTTATTATATCGGCTATGCTTGCAGGAATGGCAGGAGCGCTTTATGCAATGAACTTCTCGACAATCGCAGCAAAGAAATTTGACTTTAACACTTCAATTCTGATTTTGGTATTTGTGGTACTCGGCGGAATGGGCAATTTGTTCGGAACAATGATTGCGACGACGCTTCTTTATATGCTTCCGGAGCTTTTGCGAGAGGTAAGAGACTACAGAATGCTGATATATGCGATAGTATTGATTTTGGTAATGCTGCTCACAAACAGTGATAAGGCTAAACAGTGGCGCGACGTGCTGACAGCGAAGTTCGCAAGGAACAAGAGCAAAGGAGGGGAGTGAAATGTCTAAAATGGTACCCGTACCCAGTAATTCAATTATTCCCGAAAGGGATTCGGGCAAAACCCCGATTTTGGAGACTCATCATTTAGGAATAGACTTTGGCGGTCTGACGGCTGTTGATGATCTTTCACTCACCGTCGGCAGAACGGAAATTGCAGGTCTTATCGGACCTAACGGTGCAGGAAAAACAACCGTATTCAACCTTTTGACGAATGTATATCAGCCGACAAGAGGTGCGATAATGCTTGACGGAAAAAATACCGCAAAGAAAACCTGTGCGCAGGTCAACAGAATGGGAATAGCCAGAACATTCCAGAATATCAGACTTTTCTCGAATATGTCGGTTATTGACAACGTAAAGGTCGGACTTCACAATTCTATAAACCAAAGCCTTCTTGCATCGGTTACTCATCTTTTCGGATATCATTCAACCGAAAAAAAGTCAAGGGACGAGGCGCTTGAGCTTTTGGACTTTTTCGGCATGAAGGATATGGCGCATTTCCAGGCAGGCTCACTTCCTTACGGAGCACAGAGGAGACTGGAAATTGTGCGTGCACTGGCAACTCATCCGGGCATAATTCTTTTGGATGAACCGGCAGCCGGCATGAACCCGTCCGAAACGGCGGAACTTATGGAAAACATAAGAAAGATAAGAGATAACTTCCAGATTGCGGTTCTTTTGATAGAACATGATATGAATTTGGTAATGAATATATGCGAGGGAATCTGCGTGCTTGACCACGGAAAAATAATAGCTAAAGGCTCGCCGGATGAAATCAAATCAAACCCCGCGGTTATCGAGGCATACCTCGGCAAAAAGAAAGGAGCGGATAAAGATGCTGAAAGTAAATGATATAAATGTATACTACGGGCAAATTCATTCGCTCAAGGGTGTTTCTCTTGAAGTGCATGAGGGAGAAATCGTTGCGCTTATCGGTGCAAACGGAGCAGGCAAAACAACCACCCTTAAAACAATATCGGGACTTTTGCGCTCAAAGACCGGAAATATTGAACTTATGGGCGAAGATATTTCAAAGGCAGAAGCGCACAGACTGGTTTCAAAGGGTTTGGCACATGTTCCCGAGGGCAGAAGAATTTTTTTGCAGATGACCGTTTTGGAAAATCTTGAAATGGGCGCATATGTAAACAACGGAAATATAAAGGCGGATATTGAAAATGTATTCGAACGTTTCCCGAGACTTAAGCACAGAAAAGACCAGATTGCAGGTACTTTGTCTGGCGGCGAGCAGCAAATGCTTGCAATGGGCAGAGCGCTTATGAGTAAACCGAAACTCTTAATGCTCGATGAGCCTTCGATGGGACTTGCACCGATTTTGGTTCAGCAGATTTTTGATATTATAAAAGAGCTGCATGCGGCAGGCACAACAATTTTGCTTGTTGAGCAGAATGCGGAGATGGCGCTTGAAATAGCGGACAGAGCATATGTTCTGGAGTCAGGCAGAATCAAACTGTCCGGCACAGGCGCGGAGCTTGCGCAAAGCGACGAAATCAAAAAAGCATATCTCGGCGGTTAATTATGAATTAAGGGAGCCACGGCAAAATTATTTTGCTGCGGCTCTTTTCATTTTTCGGAAAAACTGTTTTGATTGACATTTCTGCTTCGGCATGATAAAATAATGTTAATAAAAGGAAATAAAAATATCTGTATATTCGGGTTGATTCAAAGGGAGGTGCCTCAAAGTGACGGATATTACATCATTAAAAGGAATTGGCGAGACGCGCGCAAAAATTTTCAGAAAAAAGAATATAAATACTGTTGAGGATTTGCTTTATTATTTTCCGAGAGCTTATGAGGACAGAAGCGCCGCGGTTTCAATTGACGCACTGACCGAAGATATGACGGCTTGTGTTGCGGCACGCGTTTTTTCACCTGTTAAAGAAGCAAGAATCAGAAAAAACATGGCGATTTATTCGATGAAAGTCGCCGATGACAGCGGAGTAATGTCGGTTGTTTGGTACAATAACAGATATGTCAAGGGTCAGTTCCGCACGGGTGACGAATATATTTTTTACGGAAAGGTCACAAAAAACCGTAATTTGTGGGAAATGGCAAATCCTATTTACGAAAAACCGCAGCAAAGAAAATACACCGGAAGAATTATGCCCATATATCCGCTAAGTGCAGAACTTACGCAAAAAATTGTGCAAAACGCGGCGGCGCAGGCTTTGACGGGCAAAAAAACTATGACCGAATATCTTCCGGAAGAGGTACGAAAGGAATACAAGCTTGCCGAAATAAATTATGCAATAAGGAATATTCATTTTCCCAAGGACGCCGAATCGATAGCGATTGCACACAGACGGCTTGCATTTGAAGAGCTTTTTTTTCTGCAGCTTGCATTGCTTGAGAAAAAAAGCGCGGGCAGGCAGGTAAAGAAGGAGCCTTTTAAAAATATTGAATGTAAGGACGGGTTCATCGCGTCGCTGCCTTTCAGACTGACAGACGCACAAAAGAGGGTAACGGATGAAATATGCGCAGATCTGACAAGCGGTAAACTTATGATGCGCCTTGTACAGGGTGATGTCGGCTCGGGAAAAACAGCCGTTGCGGCAATAGCGGTATATCTTGCCGCAAAAAACGGATTTCAGTCTGCAATAATGGCGCCGACCGAGATTTTGGCGGCGCAGCATTTTGAGACGTTTTCGCAATTTTTTGAAAACAGCGGTTTCAGACTTGCATTGCTGACAGGCAGCACAAAAAAGAAAAAAGACTTATATGCAAAGATTGAATCGGGTGAAATTGATATTGTTATCGGAACTCATGCAGTCATACAAAAGGATGTCGGGTATAAAAATCTCGGGCTGGTTGTTGCCGATGAGCAGCACAGGTTCGGCGTGGCGCAGCGTGCGGCACTTTCGGAAAAAGGCGACAGTCCGCATTGCCTTGTTATGACGGCTACCCCGATTCCGAGAACGCTCGGACTGATACTGTGCGGTGATTTGGACATTTCTGTCCTGGACGAGCTTCCTCCGGGGAGAAAAAAAGTGGAAACCTTTGCACTCGGAGAAGGAATGAGGACGAGAATCAATGCATTTTTGGAGAAAAATATAAAAAGCGGTTCGCAAGCTTATGTTGTATGCCCTCTTGTTGAAGAGACTGCAAGTGCCGATTTGCAGAATGCAACAGATAAGGCGCGCTTGCTTGCGGAAACCTTTCCGGATTTCAGAGTCGGACTTATTCACGGAAAAATGAAAGCAAAGGACAAGGATGCGGTAATGGAAAGCTTTATAAACCATGAGCTTGATATTCTAGTGTCGACCACCGTAATTGAGGTCGGGGTGAACGTCCCGAACAGTAATATAATGATTATAGAAAATGCCGAGCGCTTCGGACTGGCTCAGCTTCATCAGCTGCGCGGCCGCGTGGGAAGAGGTTCGCAGCAGGCATACTGCATAATGTTTGCGAAAAACACCTCCGATATAATAAAGAAAAGAATGGAGACAATGTGCAAATCAAATGACGGTTTTTATATCTCCGAGCAGGACTTGAAACTTCGCGGCCCGGGTGACTTTTTCGGCACCCGTCAGCACGGCTTGCCCGAAATGAAAATTGCCAATCTTGCGGAGGATATAAATATAATGAAGGAGGCTCAGTCGGCAGCCGAAAAAATTATGAAAAACGAATATCATATTACCGGACAGGAAAAGGAGCGGCTTTATGATAAAATGAATTCTGTTTTGCCTCGGGATATAGTAATAAACTAATAAAATGCATTGATTTTAAAAATAATTTGTAAAAATAATAAAAAATTTATGAAATATTGTTGACGTTTCATGATTTTTGATATACAATATATTATGTGTAATATATAATGAAATTTTTGCGGAAGGAAAGCAATTTATTAAATGAGAGTTATATCAGGCTCAAGAAGAGGCAGAAAGCTTGTTTCTTTTGAGGGCGAGAACATACGGCCGACAACCGACCGGGTTAAGGAATCTATGTTCAATCTTATATCCGATTATGTTTACGGGGCTAGGGTTCTTGACCTGTTCGGAGGAAGCGGAGCGTTGTCAATCGAGGCACTCAGCAGAGGTGCCGAAACGGCGCAGATTGTCGATGCGGATAAAAAATCCGTTGAAGTGATAAAAAAGAATACAGAGCTGACCGGATTTGAAAAAGAAGCAAAAATCACGCTGACCGGGGCGGAAAAATTTCTTGCGTATTCAGCTGATCAATATGATATAATTTTTCTGGACCCTCCGTACAACAAGGGCTTTATAAAACCGATAATTCAAACAATATCGGAAAAAGGTCTTTTGTCGGAGGACGGCATTGTCGTTCTCGAAAGTGATTATTGTGATGATCACGGCGAATTTGAGGGGTTGGATATACTCAAGCAGCGCAAATACGGAAGAACGTATATTACAGTGTACAAAAGAAGAAAGGATGTAGACTGATATTGAGAATTGCAGTTTATCCCGGGAGCTTTGACCCTATTACAAACGGACATCTTGATATTATCAGGAGGGCGTCCGGGGTGTATGACAAGCTTATTGTCGGAGTTCTTGACAATATAAACAAAAAGCCCGTATTTACGGCTTTGGAACGAGTGGAGATGATAAAAAAGGTTACCGCGGATATTGATAATGTCGAATGCGGCATGTTCAGCGGTCTGCTTGTTGATTTTGCAAAAGCGAATAAGGCAAGCGTTATCATAAAAGGACTCAGAACCGTTGCTGATTTTGAGTATGAGTTTCAGATGGCTTTGCTGAACAAAGCGCTGAATCCTGAGTTTGAGACTATGTTTCTGATGACGGATATGAAGTATTCGTACATATCGTCAAGCATGGTTAAAGAGGTGGCAAAATATCACGGAGAGCTCGACGGTCTCGTCCCTGCCGGAATTATTGATACGGTAAAACAGAGATACCGATAGGCAATTGCAATGCATCTAAAGCGTTGTGTAATTTGCGCTTTTTCTTATTTAAAGCGTGTTGAGCGGCTTTATACCGGCCCACGGGTAAGGCTTGATAATAATATTTTGTGGGCGGAAAGGTAATGTGAACAGTATGGAAATCATGGAAATTATCGATATGATGGAGGAAACCGTGGACAAGGCTCCGGTTGTTCCCCTGAGCGGAAAAATTCTCATCGACAAGGAAGACATTTTGGATTACATACAGGAAATGAGACTTGTATTCCCGGATGAGCTGAAAGAAGCAAAGTGGGTAAAGAACGAGCGCCAGAGAATTTTGTCCGAGGCAGAAACAAAATCGGAGGAAATGCTCAAAAATGCCGAGGATAAAATGGTTCAGATGGTTGACGAAAATGAAATCACACGTCAGGCTTACGAACAGGCAAGCGTAATTGAAAATGAGACAAGAAATAACATTGCTCAAATGAAAAGTGACTTTAACCAGTATGTCAACGATATGCTCGGCGAGTTGGAAAATCATCTTGATGTCCTTGTAAAAAAGGTTCAGGAAGATAAAATGAATTTTAATAATAATTAAAACAGTATAAGACGCATCTTTCGGAGTTCTTTGTAAAGTTCCCCGTTCGATGCGTTTTGTATTTTTAATACTGATTTGACAAAAATTACTTTTGGTCAATTTTACTCATAAAATATGCTTAAAAAGGGAAAAAATTAAGCATGATAAAAACGTTTCGTTATTTGTGCTAAAAAAAGGTCTTTTTTTTTGTTCAAAAAAAGACTTTTATTTTCAAAAAAAATATGCTATCATATTAATATAATAAAAATCGTACATTAAAGTCACGTACATGGAGAGGAGCTATTTTAATGGCTGATTTGCAATTAAAACACATTTATAAAAGGTATCCGGGCGGTGTTACCGCTGTCGGCGATTTTTGCCTTGATATCGCCGATAAGGAATTTATCGTTCTTGTAGGACCTTCCGGCTGCGGAAAGTCAACAACACTCAGAATGATTGCTGGCCTGGAAGAAATTTCGGAGGGTGAACTCTACATTGACGGAAAAATGGTTAATGATGTTGCCCCGAAGGACAGAGATATCGCTATGGTTTTCCAAAACTATGCGCTTTATCCTCACATGACTGTTTTTGATAACATGGCATTCGGTTTGAAGCTGAGAAAGACTCCGAAAGCCGAAATTAAAAAGCGTGTTGTCGAAGCTGCTAAAATTCTTGATATTGAACACTTACTCGAAAGAAAACCGAAGGCTTTGTCCGGCGGTCAGAGACAGCGTGTTGCTCTCGGTCGTGCTATCGTTCGTGAACCGAAGGTATTCCTTATGGACGAACCTTTGTCAAACCTCGATGCAAAACTCAGAGTTGCAATGAGAACTGAAATTAATAAGCTTCATAAAAAGCTGCAGACTACATTCATTTATGTAACTCATGACCAGACAGAAGCTATGACAATGGGTAGCAGAATCGTTGTTATGAAAGACGGTATCATCCAACAGGTTGACTCGCCTATCAATCTTTACAACAAACCCTGCAATATGTTTGTCGGCGGATTTATCGGAAGTCCTCAAATGAACTTTATTAATGCAACGCTTAACCAAAAAGCAGACGGTCTTTATGTAGATTTCGGCAACGAGTCTATTAAACTCCCTGAGGGCAAGGCTTCCAAGCCGGAACTGAAGGATTATATCGGTAAAGAAGTTGTTATCGGTATCAGACCGGAAGATATTCATGATGATGAAGCAATGGTTGCAGCACAACCGACATCTGTAGTCAGCGCTTTTGTTGACGTTACCGAGCTTTTGGGTGCAGAGACATATTTGTACCTGACAGTAGCAGGCTTGCCTATAACGGCAAGAGTTAACCAGCGTTCTACCGCTAAAGTTAATGATACTCTTAAGGTTGTATTCGATGTAAACAAGATGCATTTGTTTGACAAGGATACAGAGCTTGTTATCATTCATTAATCTTTGACAGTAAACCCATGTGCTGCTTGCAGTACATGGGTTTATTTATTTTGCATACTGCACGATTGATTTGTGACAGCCGGTAGTGCAAAACCACCAAATAGCAAAAAAAGTCGAAAAAAGTATTGACAAAAGGGGTAAAATGAGGTAGAATAAATAAGCTGTCACTTGAGAGAAGCGAGAGAGACAAAATAAAAAAATTGAAAAATTTTAAAAAAAGTCTTGACAAACGAATCAGAAAGTGATATAATAATAAAGCTGTCGAGAGAGACAGTAAAAATTGTACATTGAAAAATAAACAGTGCAGAGTTCTTGTCAGTGAACTAAGGTTCACAAAACTATGAGTTTTTTAT